>CAYPDL010000058.1:0-25818 GCA_964409475.1 uncultured Desulfobacteraceae bacterium
GGGCGGCCTGGTAGTAGGCCTCGGGGATGGCCCGCAGCCCCGCATAGGCCAGGAGGGCAACCAGCGGGGTCCAATGCCAGACCTCCATCAGCATCACGGTGATCCAGGCATCGAGCCACCTTGCCGTATGATCAAAGGGAATGCCCAGCAGGTTGTTCATCCCGGCGCCAAACAGACCGATATCCGGCCGGGTAAAGATGATCCAGATGGTCCCTATGGTATTCCATGGGATCAGCAGGGGCAACGCTATGGTCACCAGACAGGCAGGGACCCCCCAGCCCTTTTTGGGCATGGCCAGGGCAATGAGGATGCCAAGGGGCATCTCGATCAACAGCACGAGCCCGGAGAACAGGAACTGACGCCATAGCGCTTCATGCAGGCGATAGTCGCCCAACATCTGTCTGTACCATTCGGTCCCGACAAAAACACTCTGTCCCGGCCCGAAAATGTCCTGCACCGAATAATTGATCACGGTCATCAATGGAATGATGGCACTGAAGGCGACGATGACAAAAACCGGCAGCACCAGTAACCAGGCCTTATTATTGGGCCATTTTTCCATGACAATACCCCTTGGAATTGACGATTGAAAAAACCTTGTAACCCGGAATCCAGCGGTCCCTACTTATTTAATCAGCCACCCGTCATCAAAGAGCCGGGTCCATTCCAGCGGAAAGGCGAGCCAGGCCCGACCTTCGGGAACCGGTTGGTCTTCAGGCACACTGGCCTTCAGTGTATTGCCCGCCAATTTAAGGGTCACAATCTTGTAACTGCCCAGATCCTCGACCATTCTGACCTTGGCCTCTATCCTGTTGTCAGCGGACTCGGCATGGACTTCCAGATACATGGGCCGAATTCCAACTTCCAATTTTCCCTTGGCCTTGTTTCCTTTTGCCGCGGTTTCTTCATTCAGAACAATGCTGGTTCCATCCACCTGCGCCGCGTTTCCCTCTATGGTACACTCCAGGAAGTTCATTCCTGGACTTCCGATGAAATAGCCCACAAACCTGTGTTCCGGGTTTTCAAAAAGGTCCTGAGGGGAACCGATCTGCACGATTTCACCTTCAAACATCACCGCCACCTGATCTGCAAATGTCAGGGCCTCCACCTGGTCGTGGGTAACATAGATAAAGGTCAGTCTAAGCCGTTCGTGGATCTCTTTGAGCTTGCGCCGCAGGTGCCATTTCATTTGAGGATCGATGACTGTCAGCGGCTCATCAAAAAGGATGGCCGCCACATCACTTCTGACCAGCCCACGGCCCAACGAGATTTTCTGCTTGGCATCGGCTGCCAATCCTGCTGCCCTCTTGCTGAGAAAAGGGGTCAGATCCAGGATTTCGGCGATTTCCATGACACGTTCTCTTACCTCGGTTTCATTGATGCCCCGGTTGCGCAATGGAAATGCCAGGTTATTGAAAACAGACATGGTGTCGTAGAGCACCGGGAACTGAAAGACCTGGGCGATGTTCCGCTTTTCAGGCGGCAGTGCGGTGACGTCTTTCCCGTCGTACAACACCCGTCCCCTGCTGGGAACCAACAGGCCGGAAACGATATTGAGCAAGGTGGTTTTGCCGCAGCCCGAGGGACCTAACAAGGCGCATGCGGTCCCATCCTCCCACACATTCTGGATCCGCTTCAGGGCATAATCCGAAGGTTGTTTGGGTTTGGGAAGATAGCTGTGCGCAACTTCATTCAACTCGATGCGAGCCATGAAACTCTCCTACCGCTATAGGCCTCTGACATCCTCTGGTGAAGGCGAGGCAACCAGGGCCCCTGCTTCATCGTACACAAAAAAACAAGACGGGTTGACATATATGGCTATTTCCACGCCGATCCGCACAGAACGAACGCCCCTTTCCTGAACCACCAACTGGAATCCATCGTAAGTCGCATGGATAAACGTTTCCGACCCGTTGATCTCTGTCAATTCCACTCTTGCAGGGATTTCCACATCTTCTTCGCTTGTTCGGGTCACAAAAAGATGATTGGCACGGACACCGAATATAAAGTCACCGTCGGTCAGCGACTGCATATGCTTGTTCAGCGGCAATACAATATTTCGCCCCATCCGGCCAGTGCCGTCGCGGACCGTGCCTTTGAGGAAGTTGATGGGCGGGTCACTGAAAACTTCAGCCACCTTGGTTGTGGCCGGATGATGGTACACTTCCGGAGTGGGACCGGTCTGGAGAACTCTGCCTTCATCAACGACCACGATATTGCCGCCTAACATCAGGGCCTCGGTCGGTTCCGTGGTGGTGTACACGACAATGGCCTGGCGCGCCTCGAAAATATCCTGCAGTTCAGCACGCAGCTCTTCACGAAGCTTATAGTCCAGATTCACCAGGGGTTCATCCAACAGAAGCAGGTCCGTCTCTTTGACCAAGGCCCGGGCAATAGCGACGCGCTGCTGCTGTCCGCCGGAAAGCTCGCCGGGAAGACGATCAAGGAAACCCTCAATGTGGAGCATTTCGGCAGTGGCCCGCACCCGTCGATCAATTTCTGACCTTGCGATCTTGGCAATTTTCAAGGGCGAGGCTATGTTGTTATGGATGGTAAGAGAGGGGTAGTTGATGAACTGCTGATACACCATGGCAATGCTGCGCTTTCGGACCGATTTGCCTGTAACATCTTCCCCACTTGATACCACCCGTCCCGAGGTCGGCCGGTCGAGGCCTGCCATTAACCGAAGAAGGGATGTCTTGCCGGCCAGGGTACGACCCAACAGGACATTGCGGGATCCCGGCTCAAAAGACAGGCTGACGTCGTCAATATGGGTCTCCTGACCGACCTTTTTGGTGATTCCCTCTAAAGATAAGGACATGATACGATCATCCTCTCGCTACTTAGCTCTTTCGCCACCGGCACAACGGAAGTTGGTCCATTCATATCTTTCTACAAGGATGCGGTGAATTTCACGAGGGGCCAGGTCCTGGGCGAGATCGGTCCCCGTGGCGCCGCCCCTGATAATGAGGGTCTCTGTTTTTAGGGGATGCTCCATAGCCACTCAGGAACCGGAAACTAATCCGGCAGGTTGAGGTTCAAAGTTGAAAATCTCGGTTAGTTTAGTATAACAACATGAAAATAATGTCAACAATTTTTTTCGGAAAATTACATTTTTTTCGGATGACGGTCGTTTGTGAAAAATGCGACGAGATGAGAGAGCTCCCTGTCTGGTATACGACAGCAGTTGACATGGCCCTTTTGCCCATTGAAGGCCATCCCGACCTGGCTTCTCGCCGAGAAGTGAGGACTATGATGAGAGGGTTATCTTCCCTTTCCACCCATCTCTCCATAGAACGGTTCACCACAACTGCGCTGCTCCAGATGGTATATGGCCCTAAATTTTCGTTTGCGAAATGGATTGTTTGGTGATATGTTGTTTTTTTATGTAAAAAGGTAAGAAACAGACCGGAGGTACCTTTGATGGCGTTTGAAATGGCATCTGGCAACGCCGCAGAAAACAGAATAGAGGCGGAATCGCCGAAAAACGGGAAGTCAAGGACAGTTGCCCTTCGTCAGTCGAAAATCGTGGACCTTGTTCGAGGGCAGGGTTTTGTGTCCATTGATGCCCTGGCCCAGACCTTCATGGTCACCCCCCAGACCATTCGCCGGGACATCAATGAACTCTCTAAAAAGGGGCTGCTGCATCGGCACCATGGTGGGGCCGGGTTGCCCTCCAGCGTAGAAAACGTGGCCTACACCACCCGCAAGATGTTTGCCCTGGCAGGAAAAATCCAGATCGCCCGACTTCTGGCAAGGCATATCCCCAATGAGGCGTCCCTGTTCCTCGACATCGGAACGACCACAGAGGAGGTGGCCAAAGCACTGTTGGATCACGACAGGTTGAGGGTCATCACCAACAACCTGAATGTGGCGTTCATTCTGAGCGAGAACGAAAATTTCGAAGTGATTGTCACGGGCGGGGCGGTACGCGGTCGGGACCGTGGCCTGACAGGGGAGGCCACCATTGACTTCATCCGGCAGTTCAAATTCGATTTTGGCGTCATCAGCGTGAGCGGCATTGATGGGGACGGAACCTTGCTGGATTTCGATTATCATGAAATCCGGGTGGGACGGGCGATCATCGAAACCTCCCGGAAGGTTTTTCTGGTGGCCGATCACACCAAGTTCGGCCGGCAGGCCATGGTGCGCCTCTGTAACATCCGCGAAGTGCACGCCCTGTTTACAGATCAGGCGCCTCCCCCCGAGATGTGTGAGATGCTGGCGGCCGCAGATGTCAAACTGTATGTGGCGGAAGAACCACCACAGAACGATCTGGAAACCGCTGGGGGGAAGCGCCTGTAGCGTAATGTCACTCGGTCTGGAAAAGGCACCCGCACAAAATCCTGAGCAAAGGACAGATACTCAGTTACGCACCTGCCTCGGGCATATCCCTGCTGGTGAGAACGTCGATCCCCTCGCCCAGGGCATTCTCCAGCACCACCTGGTTCATCGTCACCGGCGCCTCGATCTCCACCTGGCGAATCTCGCGCAGCAGTTCGAAAATGCGTGGTTTGGGAAAGGGTTCCTCCGTGTAAACAGGGACCAGTGGGTGAATCCCGCCCCTCACCCGCACCGTGGTCGCCACCATACGACGCGGATCGGTTAATTCCGCCTCGGCGAATTTCAGCCCACGTTTGCACGTGTTGCCGTTCACGCTCAGCAAAGTCGCTCCCTTGTGCGTCACGGTCAGACCGCAACCCATGGGGCAGGTGATGCAGATCATTTTTTCTGTAGCCGGCATAGTGCTCTCCCGTTCCAAAGCCCGTGTACCAGCGCCTATACAGGCAACACACTCACTCTGAGCTCTTTCGCATCGCGGACCGCGTCGTAGTCCCGTCCACGCAGCTTAAGGCTTATCATTTCACCCGGACGCGCGTACCTATCGCGCTTCTTCGCGATGAGTGTGTCGCCGTCGGTTATCCGCACCTGAACCGCCTCTTCTATCGGCTGTGTCACGCGCAACTGAAGCGTGATTGTGTCTTGGGTCAGCGTCTCCGGATCGAGCTTATGGGGGACTACGTAGCGCACATTCTGCCCGGCAGCAATGGGTACAAGGACCGGCTTTTCGTTATAGCGCCCCTGGGCGAACATCGCTGCGCGCTTGCCCGCGGTCAAGCCGGCCTTTGTGACCCAATCCACCAGATCGTAGACATGCACCACGTTGCCCGCGGCGAACACCCCGGGAATATTGGTGGCGAATCCGTCATCGACGAACGGCCCGCTTGTGACCGGATCAAGCGCCACGCCGGCCTTTTGCGAGAGTTCGTTCTCAGGGATCAATCCCACCGAAAGCAGCAGGGTATCGCAGGGGATGATCTCCTCAGTGCCGGGAACAGGCCGCCACCTCTCGTCTACCTGGACCGCCTCAACCGCCTCCACACGGTCCTTGCCGATAATGCGCTTGACGGTATGTCGCAATTGCAGCGGAATATCGAAATCCATCAGGCACTGAACGTAGTTGCGGCTCAGGCCCGTGAGATAGGGCATGACCTCCAGGACCCTCTCGACCTTGGCCCCCTCGAACGTCAAACGGCGCGCCATGATCATGCCGATATCGCCCGAGCCGAGGATGACGAATCGCTCGCCGGGCATGTATCCCTCGACGTTGACCCACCGCTGCGCCAGACCCGCCGTGTAGACCCCGGCCGGGCGCGCCCCGGGGATGCGAATCTGGGCCCGCGTTCGTTCTCGGCATCCCATCGCGATGACAATGGCCCTGGCCTGCAGCTCCTTAAACCCACCCCGGGTTCCCGTGGCAAAGACCTTACGCCCCGAAGTAACATCGAGCACCATGGAATCCAGCAGATAATCAATGCCGACCTCCCGAGCCTCTTTGATGAAGCGCTGGGCATAGCTGGGGCCGGGCAGATCCTCCTTGAAGGTCTCCACACCGAAACCGTTGTGGATGCACTGCAACAGAATCCCTCCCAGCTCGAGGTCCCGGTCGATCATCAAAACGTCGTCCGCGCCGCTTTTCTTGGCGGAGATGGCCGCAGCCAGCCCCCCCGGACCAGCCCCGATAACGATGACGTCGTAATGGGATTTGAGCTGCCTGGCCATCAACTCACCTCCTTTGTCCTGCGAAAGAGAAATTCGGAGCCATGCCCCTTTTTACTGATTTCCAGGGGGCCCTTTCCCAACTCGCGAGCCAGGATGTCAACGACGCGCGGCATGTCAAACCCACCCAGGCAACGTCCGGTGCCCAACCACGTGCGGCGTTTGATGGCGTCATAGGTCGTCGCAGGGATCGGCGCGTGAATCTCGGCCACGATTTCGCCCTCGGTGACATATTCGCAGCGACAGATCACCCGCCCGTACCGCGAGTCTTTAGCGACAAGTGCCGCTTGCTTCTGGTGGGGGAGATGCCGAAAGATTGGCCGGGCCGGGCGAATCGGATTCCAATCCGTCTTGGGCACCAACGCCTCACCTGTCTCCCGCAACATCTCCACAACCCTCTCGGCGATGGCCGGCGCGGCGGTCAATGCAGGAGATTCCATGCCGCCCAGATTGACGAAGCCCTTGACCTGCTCCGGAATCTCGATGACAAAGTCGTGATCGTAGTCCACATCCGGATTTAGACACCGCGCATTGCCCCCAGGCCTCAACCCTGCGAAAACCGCAATGACGTGTCGCCGGTCAAGGCTCGGCACCAGTTTCTTGCCGCCATCCCAGATCTCATCCATCCCTTCGGGCGTCACATTCACCTCGGTCTTGTCTTCAATATTCTCCGCATTGGGACCGACCAGGGTATTGCCGTGGAGGGTCGGGGTGACCAGAATCCCTTTACTGATGGCAGTGGGCACCGGGAAGAGCACGTTTTGAACCTGAATCTGGTTGCGGTCCATAACGAAGTACTCACCTCGGCGGGGCGTGATCTTGAATTCGGGACGTACACCCGCCTTGTGCATTACTTCATCGGTGAAAAGACCGGCTGCATTGATCACCCACCGGCTGGAGAACCGACCCTGGCTGGTCTTGATCCCGACGATGCGCCTGGCCTCCTCATCCGACCATAGGAAATCCTGGAACTCCGTGTCGAGGCGGAGTTCGACGCCGTTCATCACCGCATTCTCCGCGGCTGCGATGGTTGCGCCCCAGGGATCGCAGATGCCGCCGGCAGGCACAAAGAGCGCACTGCACACCTCGGGATTGATGTCCGGCTCGCGCTTGCGCATCTCCTTGCCGGAAATGATCTGCGCTGGCGTGCCGTTCTTCTGAGCACGTTCCAGAAACATGTCCAGCTTCGGGCGTTCGTCTTCGCCCACCGCCACAATGTAAGCGCCTGTGCGTTCAAACCCAAACTGGAGGTCTTCGGAAAGCTGGTTCCACATGGGATTCGCCTTGATGTTCATCTCGGCCTTGAGCGTCCCGGGAACTGCGTGGTAGCCCGCGTGGACGAGGGCAGAGTTGGCCGCCGTGGCGCCGGTACAAACGTCCGAAGTCTTCTCGACAAGCAGGATCTTGAGAGTGTACCGGGATAACCAGCGGGCCGTCATACAGCCCACCACCCCCGCACCTATGATGATGACATCGTACTGTGAATGCATTCAGCCCTCCGAATTAAATTTAATGGTCTCGTGAAAAGTCCGAATTTGGCATTTTCAGCATGGATAACTTACTAAAATCATTAGGTGCGGGTTTCCCATTTTTGACTTTTTACGAATGCATCAAATTTCGAAGTTGAAACTATTGGGGAGTTTAGTACCACAACATAAAAAAATGTCAAGTAGTTTTTTCGTAAAATGACATTTATATTCTTTAAGAGATTGTTTTTGAAAGGCATCACGTGGTGATTGGCCGGTGGGTGTTATGTAACAATGGTTCACATCAAAAGGTCTCCTCATCGGATACGATTCCGATCTGGTTTTCCGACGACAAGCGGTAACATACTGGAAACAAACAGAATGGTTGTTCTAGTTAGAATTCGGACAAACCTTTGAAAAGCAGTCCTCACCCTTTCCGCCAATGGACCCGCCTAAGGTTCCACGGGGACTTCGAATCTCTGAATAGGACAATTTTGAATTTTCGTTTTCGAACTTTATTGTTTGGCTACATGTTGTTTTGAAATATGCAGAAGGGCAAAAACCCGCCCGGGGTTACTTTGATGACGTTTCAATTTGAAACCGTTGATCTTGCGGATCACTGAAACAAGGCCGTTTGCAGTGGGAGTCACAACTTTTGATGTTTTTCTATCTCAGAGGCAATTGCATCGAACAAGTGCTCAGAGATGTTCTCTGTAACCCTGCGGACCGCATCATCATTGCAGCCGCCATCACAATAGGCGCCCCGGTGGTTACAAAAGATGAAAAGATATTGGACTATCCCTACGTAACATCCATTTGGTAAGTATTGCCTACGGATCTCTCATCCTCTCCAATTGCCCTCTCATCCTGACCAGGATCAGATGTTTTTTCTCATTTCATTCGCCCTCAAGACGCCATCGCAACAGCCGGAATTGAGGCCGACGTCAAGTACCGCTTGATTTCCAAAACAGAAAGATATAACGTGCCTTGATTGCAAAATACTCGATCTCATACTCATAGCGGATTGTTGCGACATGGATAGTGATAGAAAGATCAGGATCGGCGTTGTTGGTATCGGAAACTGCGCAGCCTCTCTCCTCCAGGGCATCGAGCACTATCGGCAAAACGAGGCGGATGAGGAGCACCTGGGATTGATGCACCACGACCTGGCCGGGTATCTTCCGGGTGATATCGAGATCGTGGCTGCCTTTGACATTGACAAGCGAAAGGTGGGAAAGACGGTGGACCAGGCCATTCAAGCCAGTCCCAACTGCGTCTATCCCATCAGAGAATCCATCCCCGGAAGTCCTGTAACCGTCCGGATGGGACATATCCTGGATGGCGTCTCCGACCATATGCGCCAGTACCCGGCCCACCGGACCTTCCTCCCTTCGGACGAACCCCCTGCGGATGTGGTGGAGGAACTGATCCAGAACAGGGTGGAGATCCTCCTGAACTATCTGCCGGTGGGGTCCCAACAGGCCGCCCACTATTATGCCGAATGCGCTCTCGCCGCAGGCGCCAGCCTGATCAACTGCATGCCGGTCTTTATCGCGTCCACCCCTGCATGGGCCGCCCGGTTTGAAGAAAAAGGTATCCCCTGTGTGGGAGACGACATCAAATCACAGATCGGCGCCACCATTATCCATCGAACCCTCGCCAGACTCTTCACGGATCGGGGCATCCGGCTCGACAAGACCTATCAGCTCAATACAGGCGGAAACACCGATTTCCTGAACATGCTTAACCGCACCCGCCTCGAATCCAAACGGATCTCCAAGACAGAGGCCGTCCAGTCCCAGTTGGACCATCCCATGTCAGAGGAAGACATCCATATCGGACCCTCTGATTATGTCCCCTGGCAGAACGATAACAAGGTCTGCTTTATTCGAATGGAAGGCCGGGGTTTCGGGGGCGTCCCCATGGACCTGGAACTGAGGCTCTCTGTCCAGGACTCTCCCAACTCGGCAGGGGTGGCCATCGACGTCATCCGGTGCTGCCGTCTCGCCCGCGACCGGGGGATCGGGGGCGCCTTGACCAGCATCGCCGCCTTTGCCATGAAACACCCGCCGCAGCAGTTCAGCGACACCGAGGCCAAAGAGATGACCGATCGGTTTATTGCAGGAGAGATCGACCGCTGATCCGCAAAACGCTGAGACAACGACTGAGTCATTCCTTAAGATATCCAAATGTTACGTGACATTCTTGAAAAAAGGATTGAAGCACCTCTCAAAGCACTTGCCCAGGCCCTGGTCCGCCGCAACATATCCCCCACCCTTCTCACCCTGACCGGCCTCGTGATCAATGCCGTGGCCGCCTTCCTTTACTTCAGGGGATTCATCGTGGCCGCGGGGGCGACAATCGTCTTTGCCGGGCTTTTCGACATGCTGGACGGGGCCGTGGCCCGGGCCTCGGGAAAGGCCTCCGGGCTCGGTGGATTCATCGACTCTGTGGTGGATCGCTACTCAGACTTCCTGATCTTCGGCGGGGTCCTGGCCTATTTCGCCAGGGAAGGAGACCTTCTCATGACCCTGGTTTCAGCGGTCACCCTGTGCGGCGCGTTCTTAGTCAGCTATGTCCGTGCACGGGCCGAACTGGTAATTCCAAAATGCGCCGTCGGGCTGATGGAAAGGCCGGAGCGGATTATCGTCCTGGCCGCAGGCTCTATTTTCGGGTTTCTTAACGTGGCACTCTGGTTCCTTGCCTTCAGCACTCACATCACGGCCCTCCATCGCATTGTTTTCACCCGCAAGGCCGTCAAGGCCTCGCAGGAACAAGGATCGGCCTAAAATTTGTCGTAATGGACAAATTCGCCGATCTCCCGGCGTTTCGGCGCGCCCGATTCCTTGGTGGGATATCCCATCGGTATCAAGGATACCAGATCATAGCCTTTCGGCACCCCCAATTCCTGCGCAACCTTATCATGGTCGAACAGACCCATAATGACGGTCCCGATTCCCAAATCATAGGCTGCCAGACAGATGCTCTGGGCGGCAATCCCGAGATCGAACATGAACCAGTCGCCGAATTTGGTGGTGACCTCGCCTTTATAATACCCTGAACTGGCCAGCTTGGCGCAGAGGGCCAGGACGACCGGGGCCTCCGCAAGGTGCTTGGTGGCGGGATTGCTCTTGGGCAGGATCTCCTGCAGCCTCTCTTTCACCTTCGGATCCCTGATCACAATGATCTCCCAGCACTGGGTATTGGCCCAGGAGGGCGACCATTTGACCGCTTCCAGAATTTGATTCAAGGCTTCCTCGGGGATCCCCTTATCCTCGTATTTGCGAACACTCCGTCTTCCTTTGATGATATCCGTCAGATCGGCCATTCCTGTTCTTCCTCCCTCTCATGAATTTCTCTGCATGTCTCCGGATTTATCAGGCACCGCCACTCTAAACCCGTCTCGGGACCCGCCGGGTCGGTTGCAGGCCACTCCCCGGCCCAAGTCCGTTACGGATAGGTATGTACCTTTATTCTAAAAAAAAGTCAAGCCTCGTTGATCTGCTTATCCTGATGACATGAAGCCGTTTTTCTGCTATATGGTGTACAGAATTGCACGTGCACAACACCCATCCTGCAACAGCCGACAGATCGAATGAGGAGAATGCAATGGTCCTGGGAAACAAGATTGACCTCAATTCCGATGTGGGAGAGAGTTTCGGCATCTACAAGTTGGGCCTCGACGAGGAAGTGATCCCCCTGATCAGTTCCGCCAACATCGCATGCGGATTTCATGCAGGAGACCCTGCTGTCATGAGGCAGACCACCTCGTTGGCCAAAGTGCATGGCGTGGCCCTGGGCGCACATCCCGGTTTTCCAGACCGGGTCGGTTTCGGCAGGCGATATATGGATGCCACACTTCAAGAGATCAAGGACGACGTCGTCTATCAGGTCGGCGCGCTCCAGGCATTTGCCGCCCTGCAGGGAAAACGGCTTCAGCATGTCAAACCCCATGGCGGGCTCTACAATATGGCGGTCCGAAATGTGGATGTCTGGGATGCCGTGGCAGAGGTCCTTGCCGGGCTCGACAGGGATCTCATCCTCGTTGCAATGGCCGGGCCTAACAGGGATGAGATAGAGGCCATCGGGCGCCGTCATTCCATTCGAATCGCGTTCGAGTTCTTTGCTGACAGGGCCTACAACCCCGATGGGTCGCTGGTATCCCGCCGAAACCCAGGGGCGGTGCTTCACGAGAGTCAAGCGGTGGCTAAAAGGGTGATCCGAATGGTCACCCATGGCCTTGTCACTGCTGAGGACGGCAGTGAGATCGCGCTTGAGGCCCACACCATCTGCGTACACGGGGACAACCCCGAGGCAGTGGCCCTGGTCAGGCAGATCAGAGAGGCCCTCCTCGCTTCAGGGATCGAGGTGGTTCCCATGGGAACATTTCTCTAAACCTCTCAGGGCATTCCCATGCTGTACAGCACCCCCCAATACCGGATCATGGGCGACCGTTCTCTCCTTGTTGAATTGGGAGATCACATCGGAATTGATGTCAATAGAAAGGTCAGGGAGTTGCTAACGGCCCTGAAGCTCGCTCCTTTGGAAGGGCTCGTTGAGGCCATCCCCGCTTATGCCTCCCTTCTACTGATCTTTGATCCTCTCAAGGTCCGCCTGCCGCTGCTCCAGAAGCAGGTCCGGCACACCCTAGAAACCCTCGACCCGTCCCGGCTCCCCGAACCCAAAACCGTATTCATCCCCGTGGCCTACGGGGATGAATACGGTCCTGACCTGAAGTGGGTCGCCCAATACCACAACATCACCCCCGAAGAGGTTGTCCGACTCCATACGGCGCATGTTTACCATGTCTATATGATCGGATTCATGCCGGGATTTCCTTACATGGGAGAGCTTCCAAAGGCCCTTGTAACCCCCCGTAGGGAAACCCCCCGAACCGTAGTGCCAAAAGGATCGGTGGCCCTGGCCCTGGCCCAGACAGGGATATATGCCAACCAGAGCCCCGGGGGATGGCAGATCATCGGCCGGACCCCCCTAAATCTCTTCGATGCCGCAAAGACGCCTCCCGCCCTCCTTCAAATGGGCGACCAGGTCAGGTTCTTTGCCATCCAAGAGGAGGAATTGGAGAGATGGCAACCGTAAAGACATTGGAGATCCTGACCCCCGGCCCGCTCACCACGGTCCAGGACTGCGGCCGGTTCGGATTCGGGCGATTCGGGGTCCCCCAGAGCGGGGCCGCAGACACCTTTTCCCTGAGGATAGGAAATTTGCTCGTGGGGAACCCGGAAAACGAAGCCGCCCTTGAGATAACCGTCGTGGGGCCAAACATAATGGCCCTTGCCGATGCGGCCATCAGCGTCACCGGCGCGGCCCTGCAGCCCATGATCGATGGGCAACCGATTCAGATGTGGCGATCCCATCTTCTACGGAAAGGCGGGGTCCTGTCCTTCAAAGGTCGCCGAAGCGGTTGCCGGGCATACCTTGCCGTCGGCGGAGGAATCAGCGTGCCGGTGGTCATGGGAAGCAGGTCCACCAACCTTGCGGCAGGCTTTGGAGGTCTCCACGGAAGACCCCTTAAAAAAGGCGACGTCCTCTGTTCCGAGTCACCGGCCGCTCATCTGAAAACAGAAGCGACAACCCTTGACAGGGCATTCATTCCGTCCTACGCAACAGGGCGGCGACTCAGGGTCATTCCCGGTCCCCAGGACCATCACTTCACCGACCCGGCAAAGGAGCTGTTCTTCAGTTCCCGGTTCAGGGTAACCCCCCAGTCCGACCGTGCAGGGATCCGACTGGCGGGACCCCGCATCGAGGTTAGACAGGGGCTGGAGGCGTCGATTCTTTCGGAGGGCATTGTCCCGGGGGCCATACAGGTTCCTGGAGATGCCCAGCCGATCATTCTTCTCAGCGAGACGGTAACGGGCGGATACAGGAAGATCGCCACCGTAATCTCCGCAGATCTCCACCTTTCAGGGCAGTTGACCCCGGGCGACACCGTTCAGTTTGTCGAGGTTTCCATAGATACGGCGGAAACGCTTTTGCGGGAAATGGAGCGGCTCATCAGCCGATTCCGAAACAAGGCGACCCCACATCATCCACCGCGCTGAAGAAACTCACCGTAAGATTTTCAAGAATCACTGCCGAGGATATCGCTTTTAAGAAGATGCTTTTGGTTTGCCGAGATAGACATGATCTTGTATTTAGGTCGTTTTTCAATCAATCCCGCTTTTAAGCGGAACAGATCGACAATCATAAATCCTGTAGGAGCCCTCAAATACCTAAAAAGGCCGAACGGAAGATGTCGCTCTGAAGGAGTTCCTGGCCGGTGCCCTCAGCGGTGATGCGGCCGGTCTGGAGGACATACCCCCGGTCAGCCAAATCAAGGGCCTCCCGGACGCTCTGCTCCACCAGGAGAATGGTCATCCCCTCCTTTTTCAGACCATGGACCGTGTCTAGGACCTCATCCACGAGGAGAGGAGCAAGGCCCAAAGAGGGTTCATCCAACATGAGGAGTTGGGGGTTGGACATGAGCCCGCGGCCAATGGCCACCATCTGTTGCTCCCCTCCGGAAAGGGTGGAGGCCGCCTGGTGCCTTCTTTCCCGCAAGCGGGGAAACAGGCCGTACACGAAATCGAGATTGCGGCGAATGGTCTTTTCATCTTTCAGGGTATAGGCCCCCAACAGGAGGTTTTCCTCGACCGCGAGCGGGCCGAACAGCATCTTCCCCTCGGGGACGTATACGATGCCCCTGCGCACGATCTCCTCGGTCCGCAGTCTCTGGATCTCCTTCCCCTGGAACAGGATCCGACCGCTCTCAACCCGCTGACTGCCCATCACGGCCCGGAGCAGGGTGGATTTTCCAGCGCCGTTGGACCCCAAAACACACACGGTTTCCCCCCTGGCGACCGTGAGGGAAACGCCATATAGGACCGGAATGCCTCCGTACCTGGATGTAATGGCCTCCACCTGGAGAACGTGCTGGGTCATAATTCAAAGCGCCCTTTGGATTGACTATTGATTATTGACAATTGACGATTGAAAAAAGATGAAACTTATATGCAATTTGTCTCTGGTTGCTGGATCTGGACACTGGTTGCGCCTTCCCAATTTTAGGCATTTTAGGCATTTGAAATTTTAGGCACTTCTCTTGCTGGATACTGGAGACTCGGGATCCTGAACCGTCTCAACTCAATAAACTCAACAAACCCAATGAACCCAACAAACCGAAAACTACACTGCGCCGTGCTCCCGGACGTACCTTTCACCCAGGTAGGCCTTGATGACACGGGTATCTTTTGAAATGGTCTCGGGGTCGCCATCTGCAATTTTCTGCCCATAATCCAGGACAATGACCCGTTGGCTCACCTTCATCACCAGCTCCATCACATGTTCAATGAGCATGACCGTCATCCCCAGGTCCTCATGAACATGCCGGATGCTCCCCATGATCTCCTCGATCTCGCCATGATTGAGCCCTGCAGCCACCTCGTCCAGCAACAGCAGTTTGGGCTGTGTAGCGATGGCCGTGGCCATGGTCACCCGTTTCTGGGAGGCCACTGGAAGTTCGTGAACCAGGGCCTCGGAGAGATCCTCGATGTTGAGGTCTCTCAGGATATCCCTGGCCTGGGATCTGGCCCTGCTCCGGGACCGGGTGTGTGTGAAGCACCCTACCATGACATTTTCAATCACGGTCAGGTCCCCGGATGCCACATACACCTGAAAGGTCCTGGCCAATCCCCGACGGGCCACCTCGTGGGCCTTGAGGTCTGTGATATCCTCTCCGTCAAAGAATATCCGGCCGGAAGTGACGGGATAAACCCCGGAGATGCAGTTGAAGAGGGTGGTCTTTCCCGCGCCGTTGGGTCCGATGAGTCCAAGAAGTTCCCCCCTTTCCACGGAAAAGGAGATATCTTGGTTGGCCAAGAGACCGCCGAAGTTCTTTGTGACCCATTGAAGTTCCAATAAGGCCATGGCCTATTGTCTCCTCCGCCGGAATTTCTGCACAATCCCCCAGATCCCGCGGGGTTCAAAGGCAGAGATGGCCATGATGATCAAGGCATAAAGGATCAGGTCAATCCCGATGATCCCTGCCCTGGCCCCCAGCCATTCCTTGAGATAACTCTTGAGTGGGATCAATATCCCCGCGCCGATGATGGGCCCCCACAGGGACCCCGCCCCCCCCAGCATGGCCATGAGGGCGATGAGGATGGAAATATCGAGGCTCATGGTGTCTTCCGGCTCGATATTCTTGATGTAACACGTATGGAAGGAGCCCACCACGCTCACAAAGGCCGTGGCAATGGCATAGGTCTTGATTTTGGCCCAGTGGACATTGATCCCCAGCGATCGGGCCACCTCTTCATTGTCCTTGATGGCGCGGAGCTGAAATCCCAGACGGGACTTGCGAAACCAGTTCATGTAGAGGATCCCGACGAAGAAGAACCCGAGGATCACATAGTAATAGTACACATCCTCTCTGAAGATGAGCCGCAGAAAATCCGGAGGCGGAAATCGGATGGGAGAGATTTCCAGGCCCCTGGCCGCCCCCACAAAGTCCCAGACTTCGAAAAGGTCCTTGAGGACCAGGGACGTGGCAATGGTCGCAATGGCGAAATAATGGCCCTTGAGCCGAAAGAGGGGATATCCCAGGACAAAGGACCAGAGCACCGCAAAGCAGACGCCCACCGGCATGGAGAACCAGAAGGGGATGTCCCACCGGATGAGCATCACTGCCGTGGTGTAGGCCCCTATGCCCACATACTGGGCCTTCCCCAGGTCCACCTGGCCGCCGTACCCGCCGATGGTGTTCCATCCCATGCCGTAGACGGAAAACATCAGGAACTGGATCATGGTGGCCATGGCAAAGGAGGAGTGGGGAAACGCGGGAAAGATCAGGAAAAGGACAGCCAGCAAACCGGCCACGACAAGGTCGATTCGGGGAAAATCCGAGAAATCCAGGGCGCTTTTCAGTGTTTCCATCCGAACAATCCCCTGGGCCGCACCACCATGATGACAAAATAGGCCAGATAGACCCACATATACTTGAAGGAGGTCATGGGGACCCTGGCCATCCAGTCGGCCTCGAAGGTAAACACGAAGAAATCCCAGAAGCCCGGGATCTCCGTGATCAGCCCCACCACAAGGCCTGCAAAGAAGGCCCCCGGTACACTGCCGAAGCCCCCCAATGCCACGATGGCAAAGGCGATCATGGTAAACAGGAGACCGATGAAGGGATTGACCGACCAGAAATTGACGATCAGGGCACCTGCAATGGTCACAGAGCCCCCGCCGATGCCCCAGGCCAGCGCATTCATCCGCTCGGTGGGGATCCCCATGTAGCGGGCTGCCGACCGGTTGAGGGCCGTTGCGGTGAGGGCCTTTCCGATGCGGGTCCGGTTCATGAGCAGCCACACGGCGACAAAAGCGGCCACAGAGAGACCCGCGGCCGCGAGTTTGGTGGCCGAGACAATCACGCCCATGCCGATGTCAAAGCTCTTGCCCACCAGGAGCCCATGGTGTAGGGCCCTGTCTTCAGAGCCGAAAATAAGGAGGGCCAGATTCCTCAAGAAGAGCATGAGTCCGAAGGTCCCCAGGAGTTGCGCCACCATGGGGCCCCTCAAGAGGAACTTGATAAAACCGAAGTAGCAGACAACCCCCAACAGAAACCCCACCACCCCGGCCACGGGAAGGGTCAGAAGCGGATCGATCCCCAGACCCTGGGCGGTCAGGAGCCCGGTGTACATCCCGACCATCAGAAACTCGCCATGGGCGAAGTTCACGATGTCCATCACCCCGAAGATGATGGTCAGGCCCAGGGCCACCAGGGCCAGGACCATGCCGATGAGGAGACCGGCCACAAGGGAACCGACGATAATGTCCATACAGACTCATGGCCGGGGGAAGAACACCCCCGGGATACAAAAAGGTTTCAGGTGTTCCCGCGCAGGCGGGATCCAGGAATCAGGGAGCAGCCTGGAACCTAAGGCAAGGCAACAGGACTCCGGAATGGCTCCGAAGTCCTGTCAACCTGGTCCGCCGTGAATGGATCAGAACCCTTTCAGGGGGTAAATCATGTCGGCGGAGGTTACATCAAAGGGATAGACGAGCTCCATGACAATCTGGCCATCCTTGGCGAGCTGATACTGGCCGATGATTCCGGAACTCCATATATTCTGGCCCAGTTCGTCGCCGGAGGTGGAGAACTTGATGCCCTTCCAGGGGACCACCAGCTCGCTGCCGGGGATCTCGATGCCATTGGCGGCAGCCTGGATATCGGCCGGCTTGGTAGAGCCGGCCTTTTCCAGGATAGCTGCCCAGGCCTGAAGACCGGTGAAGGAACGGGCCGAGGCCCCGCTCAGGTCATGGCCGGTCTTCTTCTTGTACATCTCGTTCACCTGCCCTGAGATCTTCTTGATCTCGGCCACCCTGGGGATAAAAACGCTCCGGGTCAGGAATCCCACGATGTCCTTTCCCAGGGTCTCCCGGAATTCCGGGGTTTCAAACCCGGCGTCCTGCCCCCAGATGATCTTTGGATTGGCCTTCTGGGCCTTCAGGGTCTTGACCATCAGGATGGCGTCTGAGGTGTAGGAGGCAAAGAGCATGACCCCTGGTTTCGCCGCCTTCAGGGAGCGGACTTCGCTGGAGAGGTCTGCTGACTTGGCGGCGTACAGAAGGGATTTTTTGAGATCAAAGCCATATTCCTTGGCGAGCTGGGTGATAAGCTGGGATACATGGGATCCCCATTCGGTCTTTTCACAGGCCGAGGCCAGAGTCATGATCTCCTTCTTGGGAACCGCCTTGACGCCCTTTACCTTCCCTTCGGTGAGCCCCTTCAGGAATTCGAAGAGATCCTTCGTGAACAGGGCGTCATTCGGGGTGGTCCTCCAGAACCACTTGAACCCCCTCATGGTGAGATCCGGAGAGGTGGAAGATCCATTGATCATGGGCACCCCGTATTGCTCACAGACCGCGCTGACGGTCTTGGTAACCGAACTGTGGTAGCACCCGAGGATCCCGTCCACCTTGTCGTCATGGATCAGTTTTTTGGCCAGGTCGGCGCCCAGGGTGGGATTCCCCTCGTGGTCTTTAAAAATAAGGGTGATCTTGGCGCCGCCCAGGCTCTTGACCCCTGCGTTCCGGGCCATGGTCATGGGCAGATCGGCCATCACGTTGTTGGCGATCTCGGCCGCCAGTTCCGCGCCGGCCCGGAGTTCACGTCCTGCTGCGGCAGCGCCCCCGGTCAACGGGTATATCACGCCGATCTTGACCTCCTCCACGGCTGAGGCATCCGCGGGCGCCATAAGCCCGATCACTGCCAGCACACTCAGGACAACCATTCCCAATCGTATCATTGATTTCATCTCATACCTCCTTTTGTTTGGGGCAACGGCCCATTTGGTTAGCAATGAAAATGAAAAAAGTTACAAATGGAGTTACAGGCGTCTAAAGGTTGGAGTGCCTAACATTACCCGTGCACGGACGGCTCAATCCGTAAGTGCATCATTTTTGTTACCATATTCATGCCTGCTTGTAAAGTCGTCCGGTCAACCCGATGAGCGCCCCCAGCAGGCCTTTTCATCATCATCCAGGACCAGTGTCTCCTTTGGACAGCAGTCAACGCAGATGCCGGAGCCCTTGCACCATTCTCTATTTACCGCTTCCCCATCTTTTGTCATAAAGCAGGCCCCCTCACAGAAGGGTCAGGTCCTCGTCTCTCAGGTCAGACACGAACATGTGTCCGGGCGAATGGGTGATCACCATGGGAAGGGCGGCAGACATCACAGCCAGGATCGTGGTGACCCCGCAGGCCCAAAACACCGGGATCTCTCCGGGAAGGATCGTCACCGGATCGCCGAAATCGGGTTGTCCCAGATCCGTTATCCCGATCTCCTCAGCCGCGCCCAAGTGGATCGGAGCGCCGTGGGTAAGGTGGAAGCGGGTCGTCACCTGGGTCGCCCGTATGGCCTGATCCGGACGCATGGGCCGCATGGTAACCACCAGGGGGCCGGAAAAAGGACCCGCGGGAATGCAGTCACGGTTCGTGATGTACATGGAAACGTTCTTCCCTTCCTCCAGGTTTCTGACAGGGACCCGTGCCGCGATCAATGCACTCTCAAATGAAAAACTGCACCCTAAGAGGAAGCTGACCGTGTTGTCATTGAAGAGATGGGTCACATCCTCGGTCTCCTCCTCGAGCACCCCCTCCCTGTACACCCTGTAAAGGGGCAGATCGGTCCGCAGGTCCGCGCCCCGGGCGATCCGGGGTTCCCACTTTCCCGGCTCCAGCACGTCCAGGATCGGACATGGCCGGGGGTTGCGCACACAGAACAGCAGAAAATGAAAGGCTGCATCCCTTGGCAGCATCACCAGATTGGCCTGTACGTATCCCGTGGCCACGCCCGTTGTGGGTATCTTCCACGCCCCGGCCCGTATCAGCTCCCGCAATTGACCCGGGGGGAGGTCCCCCTTCATGTTTATATCCATTTCCATGTTCCCGACCTTTCTATAACGGATCGATTCAGAAAAGCCCCCTGACCGCCTCAACCAGTGCGGCCATCTGCTCATCCGTGCCGATGGTAATGCGCACAAACTTCTTGATCCCGTCGATATGAAAATACCTTACCAGAATGCCGTTCTCCTTCAAACGGGTGTAGATGGTTTCCCCGGTCAGGCCCTTTCTTCCGGCGAGTATAAAATTGGCGCCGGACGGCAGGACGTCCCAGCCCATATCCGTGAGTTGTTTCGAAACGTTCTCCCGGGTCCGGATGATTTTCTCTGTGATAGCGTCATAGTAGTCTCTGTCCTTCATGGCGATCTCGCCGATTTTCTGGGCAAAGAGGTCTGCGGGATAGGAGTTGAAGGAATCCTTCACGCAGAAAAGCGCATCCACGAGCTTTTCATCTCCCACAGCGAAACCCAGCCGCAGGGCCGCAAGAGACATGCTTTTCGAAAAGGTCCTTGTGATCAGCAGGTTCTTGAACCGATCGATCAGACAGATGGCGCTCTCCCCGCCGAAATCGATATAGGCCTCATCAATCACGACCGCACGGTCATCGGGGTATCTCTTCAGGAGCTCCGTCACCTTTTCCATGGAAAGAAGGATTCCGGTGGGGGCGTTGGGATTGGGAAAAACCATGCCGCATGAGGGGTCTTCCTGCAGGTAATCCTCGATGTCTATGGTGAAATCCTCTTTCAGCGGGACCTTTCTGTATTCGATGTCGTAGAAATCGCAGTAAACAGGATAGAAGCTGTAACTGAATTCCGGGAACAGAAGTTTTCCCCGGGCGCTGTCGAAAAATGCATAAAAGGCAAAGGCCAGTACCTCATCGGACCCGTTCCCGACAAATATTTGATTTTTATGGATGCCGTAGCGTTCTGAAATCGCTTCTCTCAATCTGCCGAACAGGGGATCCGGATAGAGCCTCAGCTTCTCGATATCAAAGGACTTTAAATAGGGTTCGATCCGCGGCGTAGGGGGGTAGGGATTTTCGTTGGTATTGAGCTTGATATATTGTCTGTCCTGAGGCTGCTCCCCCGGAACATAAGGCCTCAGTTTTTTTATTCTTTCCGCCAGCATGAAATATTTTCCTTTTCGTATTGATAGGTTATGCGCCGTTCTCGCGAGCGAGATCTCCCAGCGATACGCAACCTCACCCCCCACACAACCCCATGCGTCCATCAGCATCTCTTCTATCAGGAGATGCCATGCTTTTTCAACCATTTTGTTGTCTGCCCGATTCTTAGCTAATGTCCCCCTGTCGCGGTTTGGGGTGGACTTCTGCTGATGCGGATTCTATAATCCCCGCGCACATGGGCGCCGTGCATCCATGACGGCCCTCCTTAACAGGTTGAGCGGGGAATCCGAAATTCAGCTTTGAAGAAAACCTTTTGGCTTTTCCCGGTGCTCATCATCCTGTTTTCAAAAAGTTGTTTAATCAACAATCATAAACCTGCCCGCCATGCCAAGAGCGCAAGTGTGACAGGCGAGGCAGGCGGGTCGACAATCATAAATCCTATTAGGAGGCAGCAATGGCGATCATAACTGAACAGGAATACCGAGACCGGATAGCGAAACTGAAACCGAGGCTTTTTATCGGCGGCAAAAGGGTCGAAAGCCTCACCGAACACCCGATCACCCGAGGGGTCATCGATGCCACCGCGCGTGTATATGAACTGACCATGGACCCTCAGTATACGGAAACCATGCAGAGCATATCCCATCTGACCGGGGAGCCGATCAGCCGGGGCCTGCACATCCATCAGAGCAGAGACGATCTCCACAAACGTCTCGATATGGCCCGCCTGAGCAGTCAAAAATTGGGGACCTGCAACTACCGCTGCCCCGGCAATGAGATGCTCCCGTCCCTGGCAGCCACCACATGGGAGATCGATCGCGACAAAGGGACCGAATATCATCAGCGTTTCAACGCATTTCTGAAATACGCCCAGGAAAACGACCTGGTAGTCAGCGGATCCGTGACCGACCCCAAAGGCGACCGCAGCAAGAGACCCCTGGAGCAGGACCCCGATTATTATGTCCACGTGGTGGAAAAAAGGTCCGACGGGATCGTTGTGTGCGGGGCCAAGCAGCACGCCACCGGGGCCTATACAGCGGACGAGACCCTGGTATTGCCAGGGATCTCGTGCAGGAAGGGGGAGGAGGACTATGCCCTGGCATTCGTGGTACCCAACGGGACCGAGGGCGTGACCTACATCGGTCAGTACAACCCGTTCAGCGTGGAGAGGGAATGCGAACCGGACGTGCGGGTGATCGGCAATCCCCTGTACGGGCAGAGAGAGACGTGTCTCATCGTCTTTGACCACGTGTTCATACCCTGGGAGAGGGTCTTCATGTGCGGTGAGATCGAATACACCCAGAGCTTTATCACCCGGTTTGCCAAGACCCACCGGATGAACTGCGGCGGGGCCTGCAAGGTGGGCTTCATGGACCTGATTATTGGCGCGGCCCAGCTTATGGCCGAGTATAACGGGCTTGCCAGGGTCTCCCACATCGCCCAGAAAATCACCAGGATGCTTCAATTGAACGACACGTCCCTTGCCTGCGCCACGGCCGCTGCATACATGGGGCAGGAGGAACCGGTGGGTTCCGGGGTCTTTATGCCCGACGAGGCCATGAGCAACATCGCCAAGCTCAATACCAATGACGGATTCTGGGAGGTCATGGCCCTGGCCGGCGATATCACCGGCGGCGTTTCCGTCACCATGCCCAGCGAGAAAGAGCTGGAAAACCCCGAGACCCGCGACTACGTGGCCAAGTATCTGGCGGCCGCGGCCCCCGCGAGCAAGCGGATGCGGATCATCAAGTTCCTGCAGAACTGGGTCGCCGGACTTCACGGGGTGGGGACCTATCAGGGGTCAGGCCCCAGCCAGAATCAGATGATGGTCCTCTACCGAATAGCGGATCTTGAGGCAAAAAAAAAGATGGCCGAGGAACTGGCAAACGTCCACGCTTAAGGAGAAGAGGAGACACCGCACTTAATTTTTGCCCAGCAAGGAGATCATCATGAAATCAGACAAAGAAGAACTCGAAAAAAAGGCTTACAGCTTGGGGGAAAAATATGAAAAGGAGTGCACCGGCTGCTCTCAAACAGCGCTGGCGGCTGTTTTCGACACATTGGACATCGAAAACGACGATGTATTCAAGTCTGCCAGTGGACTAGCCGACGGGTTGGGTTTGACCGGCGATGGGTCATGCGGCGCCCTGGTCGGCGGGGCCTTGGCCATCGGGTATCTGTTCGGCCGGGAGCGGAAAGACCTGCCGGATATGATGAAGCCCATGCAATCCTACCTTCTGGTCAAAAAGCTGCATGATGCGTTCGTGGAGAAGTACGGCTGCTGCCGCTGCGCTGACCTGCAGACATCGATGATGGGCCGGGCCTTCAACCTACTTGATCCCAACGAATTCAAAGAGGCCATGAAATTCGGCATGATGGATTACTGTAGTAAAGTGGTAGGGACTGCGGCCCAGATGGCCACGCGGATCATTCTGGAAGAACAGGAAAAATAATTCCTGCCCCTGTTTATAGATAAGTAGATATCCTAATCTTAAAGCGAGCAGCAAGTCTCGCCCTGAATCCCGACGGATCAGCTTCAGCTCTGATGTTAAGATCTCTTATCCACTCAAAATCGTCTGCTGCCGCTACTACTGCTGATGAAACAAGCAAAAACACCACCGAGACCATTATCTGAATAAGTCGCGTCCGGTGAGGTCCACGTTCAAGCGCGGCGTGGACGGCAGAAAGGTGGGTGTGTTTGCCTCGCATACGCCGGATAGGCTCTCAAAAATCGGCATTCAGGACGTTCGCCTGGTTCGAGCCGGTATCCTTTGCTTTCTCTTCAAGAAAGTACACACCGTAAGGTTCAACGCAGCCGTCGAACAGGATGTTCCGGATGCGATCGGTCTTCCCTTGGTGCTGGGACAGATCAATGGAATCGCCGCTCACGTTGACCACCGCAGTCATACACCTGTTTCGGTGCCATCTCTCAATAACAAACAGCCTCTTGTCCGACAAAGGGATCTCTCTCTTCACGGCATGGTGAAATGCCGGGATCTCTTTTCGCACCTCCAGAAGGTGAAGGAATTTCGCCAGGACCCGAGATCTCAGGGTCGCAGGGTCGGAGAGATCCCCCGATAGCTCCTCGGCCCAGAGTCGTTCCCGGTTGATCATGCGGTTTATCCCGGTCGCTTCAACGGCTTTCACATCGTTTCTGGAACCCAAGAGAGAGTGGATATAGATGCCGGGGACCCCCTTTTCCACCAGCATAATCGAACAGGCGGCCATGAAACGGCTGACATCGCGTTCTATATCCGGATGCAGTGGATCATTCATGGCGTCGTAAAAAGTAATGTTCAGTTCATAGGGCATGCTGCCGTGATCTGTGGTCGCCTTGTAGGATATCCGTCCTCCGTGCGCCTCGGTCGTTTCAAGGAGCGCTTCAAAGCGAGATGGAGGGAGGATATCTCTTGCACTCGACAGTCCGATGCCGTCATGGGAAGACAGAAAATTCAGGAATGGCAGGTCCTGCCGGATTCGAGCCGTCTCCTGCTGAAGAATCGACGCATCCTTGTGAAGGAAACTGTCGATCACCAGCGGCGGCAGGGCGAAATGATAGGCCATGTTGGCCTCATGCCTTGCCTCTATGTAGGAAAGGTTGTACTTATAGGGAAAATTGACCTCGGTCACGATAATGGCATAAGGGGCCGCATACTCCGCGACAGTCCTCAGCAGCTTAACCATCTCGTGTGTCTGAGGCAGGTTCACGCAATGGGTTTCGGGTTCTTTCCATACATATCCGACCGCATCCAGGCGAATAAACTCAATCCCCCGGGACAGGTACCGCATGAACACGTCGAGGATCTCCAGCAGCACGTTCGGATTGTGAAAATTGAGGTCTATCTGGTCCTCGCTGAATGTGGTCCAGACAAACTTCGTGCCCATGGCTGTTTCAAACGGGGTCAACAGGGGGTGCACTCGTGGTCTGAATACGTTGGATGTGTCGACGGGCGTGTCAAAGCTCAGGAAATAGTCGCGATAGCGCTCATCGCCTTGCAGGAATCCCTGGAACCATGCGGATTGACTCGACACATGGTTCATGACAAGATCGGCCATAAGGCGATAGTCTCTTCCAATAGCCTGGATATCATCCCAGTCCCCGAATTCACGGTCCACGGTTTTATAATCTACGACAGAAAAACCGCCATCTGAGCTGCTCGGGAAAAAAGGAAGAATATGCACACAGGTAACAGCCGATTTCACATAAGTCTTCAAAAACCGGTGAAGGGTACGAAGCGGTTTTTCTCCCCTTGCACGGATTGTGTCCGCATAGGTGATCAAAATGGCATCGTTTTCGTTGAGCGAAATCCTGTCGCCGTATTGTTTTCTCTTTTCGAGAATGATCGCGTGATCTTGATACCTTTCGATCATCCGGACCGCGCGACCGAGGATCTGGACCGCATCTTTATCCGGATAGAGCTTCCCCAGGATGTTTTTCATGTGATTTTGAAATACGTGCTGGTTCATAAAACCACCCTCCATCAGATGCCGCAGGATTGGGAGGCGCCGCCTGCTACGGCGTCCAAGGATAGAAAAAGTATAACGCTTAGACAAGCATTTTCTGGGTCCCTAAAGACCACCCCACAGCTTGCCGGCGAATCTTGCTTGACGGGCATCTGCCGTTTCGGTATGTTTCCTCCGCAGAAAACAGTTTATGTCGCCATTCATCCGATGGCTGAGGAATGCATTTTCTCCAAGAACTTATTTCTCCACCGGCTGTATGACGTTGCAAGAAGACTCTGAAAGAGTGCTCCTCACAG
>CAYPDL010000059.1:0-25778 GCA_964409475.1 uncultured Desulfobacteraceae bacterium
TGATTGTAGAACAGATGCGGGTCGGGCCCATGGCGGTCTTTACGTATATCGTGGGGTGCGAAGACCAGAAAGAGGGCCTGATCATTGATCCTGCAGGTTCGGAGAGCAAGATCGTCTCCAGGGCTGAAGATATGGGGCTCACCATCCGATACGTGGTCAACACGCACGGCCACGCAGACCACACCTGCGGCAACCGGGCGGTCCTGGCAAAAACCGGGGCCGAGCTGGTGGCGCACCGGGACGACGCTGCCGAGATCCTGAGGGGGTTGAACCGGGCATTCAGCATGGCCATGGGCAAGAGACCCTCGCCGGCCCCCCATCTCCTGGTGACCGACGGGGATGTCATTCCCATCGGAAAGACCGGCCTCAAGGTCATCCACACGCCGGGTCACACCCCCGGCTCCATCTGTCTGTATGGGGAAGGAAACCTCTTTACAGGCGATACCCTCTTTGTGGGGGCGGTGGGAAGGACCGATATGAAAGGCGGCTCTTTCGAGATCCTTTTGGATTCACTCAGAAAGCTGCTGACCCTGCCCCCTGATACCCGGGTATGGCCGGGACACGATTACGGCGATGCGCCGGTCTCCACGCTTGCCCGGGAAAGAGAAACGAACCCATATATAACTGATTTTCTGGAATAGAAACATCGGGTCCCTTCCGTAACCTAAAAACCCACGTCACTTCAAGGTCAGGGCGCCCTATGCCCGAGGAGACGACAATGGAACCATCCGCGATTCCGACGCAGTTTGCTCCGGCCGAAAGGCTGTTTCCAGAGGAGATCCAGACCCAGTCGGCGTTCTTTTCCACCCTCCCATATCTCAGGCAACTTGCCGACGGGCTCCCTACCGTCTTCCTGGCGCTCAACACGCATCGCCAGATCGTCTTTGGAAACCAGGCCCTGGCAGACCTCGCGGGACGGAAACGCCCGGAAGACCTTTACGGGCTCCGGCCCGGGGAGGCGCTTCACTGCATCCACTCAGATGAAACCGAAGGGGGCTGCGGCACAACGGAATTCTGCAAAACATGCGGCGCAGCCCGGGCCATTCTTGCCGCAATCGGCGGGAGAAAAAATGTCCAGGAGTGCCGGATTACCACCCACGACGGACAATCGCTGGACCTGCGGGCAGTCGCCGCCCCGTTGATGGATGGAAATGGATTTGTATCCTTCGCAGTTGAAGACATCAGCCATGAGAAGCGACGTAGGGCCCTCGAGCGGATTTTTTTTCACGATGTGCTCAATACCGCCGGGGGCGTTCAGGGCCTCACAGAACTCTTGAAAGAGGAGCCCGATCCCCGGGAGGCCGGTGAACTCATCGACATGATCCGGACCGGCGCCCATACCCTCATCGAAGAGATAAATGCCCAGAAGGCGCTGAGCGCAGCAGAGACCGGCGATCTCGTGGTCGAACCGGAGACGGTTCGGTCCGATGATCTCTTGAAGGAGGTCATCGGCCTTTATGAGAACCATTTGGCATCGAAGGAGCGGCGCATCATGCTTCATCCCGACACGCAACCCATTGAATTTACATCAGATCGAACCCTTGTTAGTCGCGTCCTGGGCAACATGACAAAGAATGCGCTGGAGGCCTCTTCCGCCGGCCAAACCGTGACCCTTGGGGCCAGGCGGAGAAAAGACGGGGTCGAGCTATCGGTTCACAACCCGGGCCTCATGCCCAGGGACAGCCAGCTCCAGGTTTTTCAGCGGTCCTTCTCCACCAAGGGGAAGGGGCGGGGTCTCGGGACCTACAGCATCAAGCTCCTCACCGAGCGATATCTGAAGGGGCGTGCGTCCTTCACCTCCACAGAGGACGAAGGGACCACCTTCTTCATATCCCTTCCCATGCAGTTGGATGGGTAACGGCCCGGCAATGGGGAAGCGTACAGACGAGCTTACTCAGGGCTTTTGTGGGGGGTTGCCATCTTCAGACAGGCGCTTCAGGTAGGTTGCCCTGCTGTCGCCGGGGGCATAAAAGTCATCCAGCACAGATGCAATCACATATCCGCACCGCTCATAGAAGAGACGGGTACTTTCATACTGGTCCCTGGAGGAGGTCTCCACGTACACCCGGTCCCCTCCCATCTCCCGAATCAGGCGCTCGGCCTCATCAAGCAGGGCCTTTCCAAGCCCTCTCCCCTGGAGCCCGGGATCCACGGCAATCCAATAGAGATCAAAAGACGAGATTGTACAGGGGATGGGGCCATAACAGACATAGCCTGCCAGCCGCCCCCCCTCCTCGCCCATGACAAAATAATACCCGCTCTCCGGCCCCCGGCTCAACCGCTCCGTCACCAGCTCGGCCGCCACCGCAATCTCGTCCCCGCGAAAAAACCCGGTCTTCTCTACAAGGCCGCGAACATCCTCCACATCCCGGGGCAGCACCTCGTAGCGGAAAGTAAAGCCTTTCAAGGGGTTTCGATGGCGATGTTTTAAAGCAGGCATACCTACACCGTGGAAATAGGTTCCAGGGTTCAGAGGTTCAAAGGTTCAAGGTTAAGGCATCGCCTTTCCCACGCGTATCCAACCATCCTGATCATCATAGTCATCCAAGCATCAAGTCTGGGTTGCAGGTTTTCCAAATCGTCAATCGACAATCATCAATCATCAATCGACAATCCCAACGGCTTCCCCCACGATCCGTTCCACGGCCTCTACAAAGGGGATCCCCGCCCGCTCCAGGGCTGCGGCAAAGCCTGCGTCCGGAGAAATGCATGGATTGGCGTTGACCTCCAGGACCCAGGGCCGGCCATGGTCATCCACGCGGAAGTCCACACGGGCATATCCCCGCAATGAAAAGAGGTCCCAACAGCGGAGGGCCGTCTCCCGCAGATCCTGGTGCAGGGGGCCGTCTCCGGCCGGGTCCGCAAATTGCCGGGGGGTGTTCTGATATGCCCGCGACCCGGGGTCCCACTTGGCCTGGTAGCCCACCATGCGGGGCGCCCCAGGTTCAAAGTCCTTAAACAGGATCTCGGCCGGCGGAAGCACCTGGCTGCCTTCGGGCCCGGTCAGGAGGGACAGGTTGAATTCGCGGCCCTCCACAAACCTCTCGGCAAAACAGACGCCCCCCAACAAAGCCGCCCTCTGGGGGAGCATGGCCGCTATATCCTCCCGGTTTCCCCTTACCACGGACCCCTCGTCCAGCCCTACAGAGGCGTGTTCCCATACGGACTTGATGATCCACACCTCCCCTTCATCCTCTCCGACGCCGCCGGAAACATCCCCTCCGCTTCCGTCCGGCGGGAAAGGTCCCACCCAGGAAGGGGTCGCAATCCCCGCGGCCCGGAGACGTCTCTTGGCCAGGATCTTATGACTGGTAGTCAGGAGGGAGAGGGCATTCGATCCCGTATAGAGGAGGCCCATCGCATCCAGAAGGGCAGGAAACAGATGGATCAGGCGTCCCGTCCCCTCAAGCGATTCTACGAGATTGAACACCGCCTCAACGCCTTGGGCCGTCAGGTCCCGACGCATCTCCAGAAGGTTGAGGGTGCACGGGAGGATAACCACGTCGTACCCCAGGGTCTGTAGCGCCGTGGAAACAGCCGCGGCCTGGTCCAGGACATCCTGTTCGTCGGCCGGGGCCTCCGGGCCGACTGCATGGTGGACAACAGCTAAACGCACAGGGACCTCAGACCCTCTCCACGGCCGAGGCCACGATGCGGCCGATGAGGGCGACGTAGGGGATCTTCAGAAAGGAACAGATGATCGGCAGGTCCGATATGACCGGATGAATCCCGGCCAGGGGGTTGATCTCCAGAAAATGCGGGCGGCCCTCCCCGTCGCACCGTACATCCACCCTCCCCGCATCCCGACATCCCAAGACCTTGTAGGCACTCAGGGCCAAGGCCTCCACCTGGCCGGTGAGCGGATCATCTCCGGCACGCAAAAGCCGGTATTCCACCCGATCTTCGTAGTGCTTCTTGTTCCCATAGGAATACATGCCCGGCTCGGCCTGGCTGCCCAGGACCACCTCTATGGCGCCCAGCACCTCGGCCTTTGACCCGGTGCCCACGATGCCCACCGTGAACTCCCGGCCCGCGAGGAAGCCTTCTACCAGCACGGGCTGATGAAATCGCTCTGCCAGGCGGGTGCAGACCCCGGCCAGGTCCTCCTCCCGGCGGACCAGGGATTCCGGGGACACGCCCTTGCCCGTCCCCTCGGCCACCGGCTTGACAAAATAGGGCGGCCGGAAGGGGATCGGCATCATCGGTTCGCCGGCGTCCACCACGAGGAAAGGCGCGGTGGCCAGCCCGGCATCGCGAATGACCTGTTTGGTCATCCCTTTGTGGAGGGTCAGGCTCAGGACCAGGGGATCGGAGAAGGTATAGGGAATGCCGTACACGTCCAAAATGGCCGGGACCTGGGCCTCACGGCCCATGCCGTGAAGCCCCTCGGCAATGTTGAAGACCAGGTCCCACGTTGCGCCCCGGGCCAGGGCCTTCACCAGATTCCGGGCATTTCCAATGCGCTCGGTCCGGTGGCCCAGCTCGGCCAGGGCCCCTTCAATGGCCTCGATGGTGTCGTCCCGGTCAAATTCAGCCGTCTCCTCCTCGCCGTAGCCCTGGGCCAGGTATTCGCTCTGGAGGTCGTAGGTCAATCCCATGCGCATGGTCTGGTCCCCTAAAGGTTACTGGTACAGGCCGTCCGGACAGGAGGCGTCCGCGGCATCGGGATAGCTGAAGAACCTCTCTTCATAGTTGCGCAGGATCAGGGCATCCCCCTGCCTCCCGGCCACATAATCGGGCATCAGGGGGACCTTGCCCCCCCCGCCAGGGGCGTCGATGACGAATGTAGGCACGGCATAGCCGCTGGTAAACCCCCTGAGCCCCCGGATGATCTCCAGGCCCTTGTCCACTGGGGTCCTGAAATGGGCTGAACCGGATATGGGGTCGCACTGGTAGAGGTAGTAGGGCCGGACCCGCATCTTGAGGAGATTGTGAACCAGGTCTGTCATGGTCTCCACCCGGTCATTGATCCCTTTCAACAGCACGGTCTGGGAGCCTAAAGGAATTCCGGCGTCCGCCAGCATGGCACAGGCCCTGGCGCTCTCGGGCGTACATTCGTCCGGGTGGGTGAAGTGCACGCTGATCCAGAGGGGATGGTATCTCCTGAGCATACGGACAAGCCCGGAGGTGATGCGCTGGGGGAGCACCGCCGGGACCTTCGTCCCGATCCTAACGATCTCCACATGGGCAATCGACCTCAGTCCCTTGAGGACCCACTCCAGCTTCTCCTCTCCCATGGTGAGTGGATCGCCCCCGGAGAGGAGCACATCCCGTACCGTGGGCGTCCGTCGGATATATGCCATGGCCGCCTCCAGGCGATCTCGCTGAGGGGTAAGCGATCCATGACCTACCATCCTGGATCGGGTGCAATAGCGGCAATAGGTGGAGCAGAAATCGCTCAGCAGAAAAAGGACCCGGTCGGGATACCGATGCACCAGGCCCGGCACCGGACTCTGGCCGTCCTCGCCCAGCGGGTCGTCCGCTTCCCCCGGCAACGTCATCTGCTCATATACGGTGGGAATCACGCAGCGGCGCAGGGGATCCAGCGGATTGTCCATTGACAGCAGGCTCATATAATAGGGGGTTACCCCGAAGGGGAGCGATGTCCCGAGATGTACCAGGGCATCCCGCTCCGGGGGCGACAGGTGGAGCATCATCTCGGCCTGTCCCAGGCTACGGATGCGGTTGGCGATCTGCCAGTGCCAGTCGTTCCACTGGGAGTCTTTCACCTGGGGATAAAACCGTTTGCGGAAGGCCCGGGTCCCGGGGGTGGTTCGGGCGACGCGTCGGGGCTGGACAAAGGGTGCAATAGGAAAGGAATGGGTCGGAGTGATGACAAAGGGAGCGGAATAGGCGTGTTGGAAAGGCAAAGCCTCTAAACCGCTGGGAGGCTCCTCAGCTTCCTCGCTGCTGGGAGGCTCGTCGTTTTCGTCTATCAGGAACTCAGATGAACTACTCTCTTGCATGATCTCGTGCATGGCATGTTCCTCTCTATTAAGTATTCGTCACCAAAACGTCTGAGATGGCATATAACCTATTGCTCTGGCTAAATTATTCCAGAAAAAGACCCATACGCCGTCCATTTGGCGGGCTAATATAGGCCTTTTGGAGCGCATTGCAACAAAAAAGTGAACAAACCTGACCGCAAGATGCATTTTTTTTAATCCGGAACACCCAAAACCAGAAAATATCTCACACAATCCCTCAATACATCCTTCGCCGGAAGAGCCGCCCGGCAATGACCAGGCTTGCCGCGCCGATCGCGGCCATGGGCCAGTAGAGGTTCCAGAGGAGATCAAATGACGCGGCCTCGAGGAAGACCGACCGTACGATGATGAGGAAATAGCGCAGGGGGTTCAGGTAGGTAAGATACTGGACCACCGGGGGCATGTTGGCGATGGGGGTGGCGAAGCCGGAGAGGATGATGGCCGGGACCAGGAAGAGGAAGGTCCCCAGGAGGGCCTGCTGCTGGGTGACGGAGAGCGACGAAATCATAAGGCCTGCCCCCACAGCCGACAGGAGAAACATGAAGAGACCCAGATAGAGGGGGAGGAAGGCGCCCCTGAAGGGGACGTGAAACCACAAGATGGCCATCAGGAGGATAAACGTGGCCTCCGCCATGCCGATGATAAATCCGGGGAGGGCCTTGCCGATGAGGATCTCCACCGGCCTCAGGGGGGTCGCCAGCATCTGATCGAAGGTGCCGGCCTCCCGCTCCCTGGCCACGGACAGGGCCGTCAGGAGGAGGCTCACCACCAGGGTCAGGAGGGCCACCAGTCCCGGAATAATGAACCAGCGGGAATCCAGGTTGGGATTGAACCAGAATCGAATGCGCAGGTCTGCCGGGACCGGGGCATCACCCCGGGCCGCGGATCCCGCCTTGGCGGGATTGAAGCCCGTGACAATGCTCCGCACATAATTGAGCACAATCATGGCCGTATTGGAATTGCGGCCGTCCACCACCACCTGAAGGCTCGCCGACCGCCCCCGCAGGAGATCTTCCGAAAACCTGGGGCCTATGTGGACCACGGCCATGACCTTTCGGTCGTCGATGAGGGGCCTGACCTCCCGGTCGCTCTGCACACGGGCCGCCAGTTGGAAGTTGGGCGATCCCTCCAGCCGCGCCAGCAGGTCCCTGGAGGCCCTGCCCCTGTCTTCGTTGTACACGGCATAGGTCACATGCTCCAGATCGAAAGTGGCCGCATAACCGAATACCATAAGCTGGATAATGGGGGGGCCGATCAGGACCATCCGGCTCTTTGGGTCCACGACAATGGCAACAATTTCCTTGATCATCAAGGCCAGTATGCGGCGCAGCATCTCTTCACCTATTCCAGACGTTTTTTCATCCGCTTCCGGACGAGCACCAGGAAAAGGACGCACATGACCCCCAGGGCCAGGGAGTTCCAGCCCACCACGCTCCATACGTCGCCCGCAAGAAAGAGGGTTTGAAGGATGCTGACGAAATATCGGGCCGCAATGATATGGGTGACGAACTGCACGGCCCTTGGCATGGAACCGATGTCGAAGAGGAACCCGGAGAGGATGAAGGCCGGGAGAAAAGTGGCGATAATGGCGATCTGGCCGGCCACAAACTGGTTCTTGGCGGCCACCGAGATCAGGAGCCCCATGGCCAGAGCCGTCAGGAGAAAGAGCCCAGCCGTGGCAAACAGGACCAAATAGGAACCGCGAAACGGCACATCAAAGACCCAGACCGCCATGACCACGGACAGGGTCATGCCGCCCATGCCCAGGATGAAATAGGGGATGATCTTTCCCAGGAGGATCTCCTGCACGCGCACCGGCGTCACCATCAGGGCCTCCATGGTCCCCCGTTCCCACTCCCTGGCCACTACCATGGAGGTGAGGAGGGCGCCGGTGAGGGTCATAATGATGGCGATGAGCCCGGGCACCAGGAAGTTGCGGCTCCGCATCTCTGCATTGAACCAGATGCGCTGCTCTATTGCCACAGGGACGTTAAGGGGGCTGCCCCGCTCCAAGGCCAGCCGCTCCTGCCATTTCGACCACACGCCTGTGACATAGCCCTCGATGATCCTGGCCTGGTTGGCATTCACGCCGTTGACAATGACCCCGATGGAGGCAGGCCCGGGGCCCCGCATCTCCCTGGCGAAATTGCCGCGCAGCCATACGATCCCGTCCACCTCACGACGCATCAGGGCCTCTTCGCCATCCTGAATCGTGTTCATGATCGTCGGCCTGAAATAGCGGGACTCCTGAAATCCGGCCACAAATGAGGCCGTCTCGCTCCCAGGATGTTCCACCACAACGGCAATGGGCACATGTTCGGCATCCAGGGACACGCCGTATCCGAAAAGGATCAGCAGGATCACGGGAAGCACAAAGGCGATGGCAATGCTGGAAGGGTCCCTCACGATCTGATGAAACTCTTTCTTCATCAGGCCGGTCAGCCGCATCAGGCTCTTTCCGGCCGGGCGTTCCGATTTTTTCGGGCTGTTCATGCAGGTTCCCTCAGGGCTGCTTCGCTGGATGCGATCATGGCGATAAAGGCATCCTCCAGGCTCGGGGCCGGAAGGTCCGGGGAGCGATATCGTTCCTTGATCTGCGACGGCGTGCCTTCCCCTAAAATTTCGCCCTGGGCCATAATGACCAGCCGGTCGCAATATTCGGCCTCATCCATAAAATGGGTGGTCACCAGGACCGTGACCCTGGCCTCGGCCAATTGACCGATGCGCCGCCAGAATTCCCGCCGGGCAATGGGATCCACACCGGAAGTGGGCTCGTCCAGAAACAGGATGTCGGGCTCGTGCATCAGGGCCGCTGCAAGGGCGAGCCGCTTCTTGAAGCCCAGAGGAAGGTCCCCGCTGACCCTGTCCGCCACAGGCCCCAGGCCGAAGGAGGCCATGGCCCAGTCGATCCGCTCCTTTTGACGCTTTCCCCACAAACCATAGGCGCTGCTGAAAAACCGAAGGTTCTGGGTCACGTTCAGTCCGCTGTAGAGGGAGAACTTCTGGGCCATGTAGCCGATTCGGGCCCGGGCCCGGGCAGGCGCGGTCCGAAGGTCTACCCCGGCCACGGTCAACCGGCCCCCGGACGGCGGAAGGAGACCGCAAAGCATCCGGAATGTGGTGGATTTTCCGGCCCCGTTGGCCCCCAGAAGCCCGAATACCTCCCCGTGCCGGACGCGGAAGTTGACCCGGTTCACGGCCACGAACGCACCGAACCGCCGCTCCACACCATCCACCACGATCACGTCCCCGTCACTGTCAGGCCTGGCGGGAACAGGGGTCGGGGCTTTCAGGTCCTCTGCGGGTTGCGATCCTGTTTTTTCCGCGGCATGGTCCGTGAGCAGGGCAATGAAGGCGTCTTCGAACCGGGGCGGCGCCGGGGTGACCGTGACGGGTGGATCGGGGCTCGGAGCTCGGAGCTCGGAGGTTTGAGAACCGGCCGCTGAGCGCTGACCGCCGGCCTCACGAGAGGCGTCCATAAGACCGGCGACGGCCTCCGGTTCCAGGGGACTGTCCATGACCAGGCGCACCCCGTCCCCTGAGATGATGACGTCTAAGACCCCTGGCTTTCCATGGATCTGCTTCTGAATCTGTCGCCTGCCGAGGGACTGGGAATTAAGCAGAAAGGTCTGGCCCCGAAGCCGGTTGCTGAAGACCGAGGGGGCGTCCTGGCCCAGGGCGGTCCCTTCATGAAGGAGAAGGACCTCCTGACATCGCTCGGCCTCGTCCAGATAGGCGGTGCTCAAAAGGACGCTCATTCCCTGTTCCTCAACCAGGTGATAGACGATCTCCCACAGCTCGCGTCTGGAGACCGGGTCCACGCCCACGGTAGGTTCGTCCAGGAGGAGAAGGGCCGGGGGCTTCACCAGGGTGCAGGCCAAGCCCAGCTTCTGTTTCATCCCGCCAGATAGTCTTCCGGCCAGCCTTCTGGTAAAACGGCCGAGCCCGGTCATCTTCATGAGGGTCTCATACCGGGCCGGTCGGTCGGTCCCGGGGACCCCCTGGAGGTCGGCATAGAGGTCCAGGTTTTCCCGGACGCTCAGGTCTTCGTACAGACCGAAGTGCTGGGGCATGTACCCGATGGCCGCCTGCACCCGGAGGGCCTCCCGCTTCACGTCCATCCCCAGCACGTGAATCGTGCCGCTGTCCGGCAGGAGGAGACCGGCAATGAGGCGCATGAGGGTGGTCTTGCCGGCCCCGTCCGGGCCGATCAGGCCAGTGACTACCCCGCTCTTCACCCTGGCCGTGATCTCCCTTACCGCGGTCACCGTCTGCCTGCCGGATCGGAAGCGTTTGGTCACAGCATCCAGCGCCATAACATCCGGATCCAAAGCAGCGTCCGTCTCCTTGGGCATATCATCCCTCCTGACACGGTCCGGCATCGGACCCGCCCACCCCGGAGCGGGGCTGATCCAGCAAAATGGAGACCGTGGCCGGCATGCCGAGCCGGAGTTCGTCCTGAGGATCGCAGATGTAGGCCCTCACCTCATAGACCAGGCGGGTGCGGAGGTCGGGGGTCTCCACGTTCTTGGGCGTGAATTCAGCGGTGGGGGATATGAATCCGATCCATCCCTTGTATATCTTGCCGGGATAGCTGTCCGTGGCGATGTCCGCCCGCATCCCGGGGACGATCTTGCCCAGGCTGGGTTCGGGCACATAGGCCCTGACCCACATGGGCCGGGTAAGGGCCAGGGTAAAGACGGGGCTCTGGGGAAAGGCCATGTCGCCCGGTTCCCGGATGCGGTCCCGGATGATGCCCGGGGCCGGGGCGTAGAGGCGGGTATCCAGGAGCTGCTGCCGGGCCAGGTCCAGACTGGCCTGATAGGCCCGGAGCTGGGCCTCTGCCGCGGCAATGTCCTCTTTCCGGGGGCCGATCACGGCCAGTTCAAGGGCCTCCCGGGCCTCCTTCAGATGGGCGCTGGAGGTCTTCAATTTGGCCGTAGCATCATCTAACTGCTGCTGGGGCGCAAAATCCTTGGCCACCAGCCCCTTGGTCCGATGGTAGATGAGTTCTGCGTCTTTCAGAGTGGCCTCGTTGGCCTGGACCGTGGCCCTGGCCTGTTCGATCTCCTGGGGCCGGGTCCCGTTGTGGAGGCGGGTCACCTCCTGCAGCTGGGCCTCCAGCTTCCCCTCCAGTTGCCGCACATCCAGTGAATAGCGGACCGGGTCCATCTCGGCCACCAGTTGCCCTGCCTCGACCCGGTCTCCTTCCTCCACCAGGAGGCGGAGGATGCGGCCTGTATCGTAAAAGGCCAGTTCAACCTGACGGATGTCCACATTGCCGTAGAGGGTCAGCACCCGCTGAGGGGCCTTTTCCCGCTCCTGAAACAAATACCATGCTGCGGCTGCGGCCGCGGCCAGCAGGAGCAGGAGCACCACCCGGACCGTCTTTCTTCTTGCCATACCATCCTCAAAAAAAGCGTGCGACCCACATGGACTGGAACGCAACGTTCTGCTGGAACTCTCAACGCTATCGGTTTAGTTCAACTCACCCTGGGACCGGCTCCCAATACCTCTTTCGGCGTCTGGTCCTGGAACTGAACGAAGTTTTCCTGAAACAGACCTGCCAGCCTCTTTGCCTGGGCCTCATAGGCCGCCGGATCGGACCAGGTGTTTCTCGGATTCAAGATTTCCGGGGGAACCGACGGGGCCTGCAACGGGACCATGAAAGAGAACAGTGGGTCGATCCGCATCTCCACCCCTTCCAGCGCGCCGTTGAGGGCCGCACTGAGAAGGGCCCGGGTGTGCCGAATCTCGATGCGGGAACCCTGGCCGTAAGGACCGCCGGTCCAGCCCGTATTCACCAGCCAGCAGGCGGCCCCGTGCCTGGCGATCTTGTCGGCCAGGAGCTGGGCATAGACAGAGGGGTGCCGCACCATAAAAGGGGCTCCGAAGCAGGCGCTGAAGGCGGCTGTCGGCTCCGTAACCCCCCTCTCTGTCCCGGCCAACTTGGCCGTGTAACCGCTGATGAAATGATACATGGCCTGCTCGGGGGTCAACCTGGCGATGGGAGGGAGGACCCCGAAGGCGTCGGCGGTCAGCATGATGATGTTTTTGGGGTGCCCCGCCATTCTGGCGGGCACAATGTTCTGAAGGTGGGAGAGCGGGTAAGATGCCCGGGTGTTTTCCGTGAGGCTGCTGTCGTCGAGGTCGATCCGCCGGATGGTGGGATTGAGGGCCACATTCTCCAGGATGGTCCCGAACTGCCGGGTGCACTCATAGATCTCAGGCTCCGCCTCCTTAGACAGATGGATCACCTTGGCATAACACCCCCCTTCAAAGTTAAAGACCCCGCTGTCTGACCACCCGTGTTCGTCATCCCCGATCAACAGTCGATTGGGGTCGGCGGAAAGGGTGGTCTTTCCGGTGCCTGACAAACCGAAGAAGATGGCCACGTCATCGGGGTCCTCCTTACTCACATTGGCCGAGCAGTGCATGGAAAGGACCTGTCGGCCCGGCAGGAGAAAATTGAGGGCCGTAAAGATAGACTTCTTGATCTCCCCCCCATAGGCCGTTCCGCCGATGAGGATCAGCTTTTTGCTTAAATGGAGCGCCACGAAGGTCCCGCTCCGGGTCCCGTCGTCATCCGGATCCGCATTGAAATTGGGGCAGTGAAGGACCGTGAAATCGGGAACAAAATGCTGGATGATTTCCCGATCGCGGGGCATCTGGATGAACATGTTGCGGACAAAGAGGTTGTGCCACGCATATTCCGTGACCACGCGAACCGAGTGGCGGAACTGCTCCTCGGCCCCCGCGTAACAGTCCTGGACAAAAACGGTCTTCCCCCGAAGGTAGGCCGCCATGCGCTTGTGGAGTGCATGGAATTTCTCCTCGGGATATTTTACGTTGACCTTCCCCCACCAGACGTCCCTTGTGGTTTCCGGGTCATCCACCACGTATTTGTCCTTGGCGGCCCGGCCGGTGTGCTGTCCCATGCTCACCACCAGAGGCCCCAGGTGGGCAATCGCTCCCTCGTATCTGCGGACGGCCCATTCGTAAAGCATGGGGGTCGACAGGTTCCAGTGCACCTGGCCAAGATCGTGGAGCCCCGCGTTTTCAAGCCCGTAATCGGGTATCAGGTCATGCATTTCCATCGTCCTTCTCCTTTCCATCTTCCCGCACCAGGGAGGTGACGGGAGCGTGTCACATGCGTCCAACCCAAACCTTTATGACACATAACCTCCCTATAAGGCAACGAAAAACAATCGCTCCATACGAATCGAAAATGCCGCCGTTAAGGAGCGATTCATTGCACAAGCATGAACAGGCAGCGTTGCCTGGGCCGCGTAGATTTCAATGCAGCAAAAAGACAGCTGCAATTTTAATACGCTGATCGCTCTATTGAAGATGATCCGTTCGGAGTGTAGCCGCAAGGCGATTTCCGTGCCTCACGGCCCCGCTGCAAGCCTGTCGAACATGTACGTGGGGATTCTGGCAGGATGGTTAGAATGGAATCTCGGAGAATCTAGTCGCTTCGCGGCCCGAATCTCTGAACAAGTTTCCCGTTTCTTGAGGTCGAGCTTGACGTTGGAGAGTTGGCGGGCCATGTGGACGGATCGCATCTATGAAACTGGTACATTATGGCTCAAACAGCGATTTGAACTCGACCTCATCGCCCGGAGCCCCTGCCTCCACGCGGACGCCCTCTCCGTGAACGAGCGTGACGACATACGATTTCCCGATGACGCGCAATAGGCCTTTCTCCAAGATCACGGCGGTCTGTGGATCGATCCCAATTCCAAAATGATCTGAATGTTCCTCAATCAGGCCGCGGAGACGCTCGATCCTGTTCCGCTCCAGGAAATGTGAGTCGACAATGAGCCGGGGCACAATGCCAAAGCCCCGCCGGGTTATCACCGGATCCTTGCCACCCAAGATCATCAACTCCCCCAGCGCCATGGCGCCGGCGCAATTGCTCCCTATCGCGCCGCCGCGCTGAAGCACATTATGCAGTTCCTTGTGCACCAGCGTGCCTGCATAGACGTCGATCAGCCGAACTTGTTTCCCGCCGGTGAACCACACGCCCGTTGCCCTGCGCAGGGGGGCCGTAAAATCGGGGTTATTCGCCGTGGCCTGATCCCGAGTATGCAGAATCTCTACCGAGGCTGGTTTCCAGCGGCTCCACAGATCGTGGAATTGGTCCACGCCTTCCTCTTCCGTGGGGCCATAGGCCGTTGGAATGATGACCAGACGGGCATGGCTTCCGCCAGCCAGTCGCAGGAACTCTTCAGCGATTGGATCAATAAAAGTTCCTCCCGCGAGGACGATGCTGCCGGGAAGCAAATGCACTCGCTCAACGTCGCCTGGAGACATCGTCGTCAGGCGTGGTCGGGTGGCCTCGCTCTTATTTCCCACGAATTGCGCGGGCACGAAGTAGAGCGCCAAGGCGCACGCTGTTAAGAGTGCAAAAGCACCCAACGACTTGCGCGTAAAACTTACGTTCATAGGTCCCCCTGGGGCACTTGAGGAGACTCTCTCAGCAATGGGGACTCCGGGCTATCGAAACTGCCTTAAAATCCCAGAGCCCGGGTGAAGTGCTCGTCATCGGCACCGAAGCCATCGAAGATTCGCTCGCTTTCATGGAAAATCCTCAAGGATCCAATTTGGACGGCTTTGTATAAAGCCTGATTTGAATGCTGCCTGCCACTGTGCCCTGCATTACTGTCAACTCTATCTCCATCCCCTATGGTTGATGCCTTATATGTAGTGGGACAGGATGCGTCGGCTGGAAGCATCAATCTTGCGGATATCGGGGATGACATATCTGATCCCGTGGGCGTCAATGATGAGGATTCGAAAGGGGCTGAGCCTATGGATGTCGTCCTCATCGTTGAGGGTGAAACTCGTCGCCCCGCGGTCGGTTTCCACATGCCACTCCGATGGGTCTGCTGCCACCGATACACCCATAACTCTTTTTATGACCGGAACAAATTCCCGTGCCTGCAGATCTTCCAGTATAAGCCGGCGAGTCGCTGGAGAAAGGGTCTCCATATCTTCTATGCAGAGGATTTCATTAGCCTCTTTATCGCACAGTGCAATCCAGTGCTCAGGGTCTGTAAAAGGAAACATGCGTATCGACGTTATGTCATCATACGTCACTCCATCAATTTCAAAAACCAGCCGACCGTTGGCGTCGCGGAAAAGAAAACCCTTTTCCGGCCCCTGCCAGACATCCGGTTTGCCCTCATCTTTTGAGGGCAACCCCATTTGATGAGTCATATGGCTGCTGTTTCCTTTTGCAGGCTTTGACAAATGATCCTCCTCCCATCAATTCCCCAGGTAATGAACCATTTCCAGGTTAATCCGATGCAGCCGGGCATAGGAGCCTTGTTTTTCAAGCAATTCAGCATGATTGCCGATCTCAGCAATCTGACCGCGCTCAAGAACAACAAGACGATCAGCGCGATGAAGCGTGCTGAGCCGGTGCGCGATGGCGATGGTCGTTCGTCCCCGAATCAGGTTTTCAATGGCTATTTGAATCTCTTTCTCTGTTTCCACGTCCACCGAGGATGTCGCTTCATCAAGAATGAGGATAGCTGGATCAATCAGCAGCGCCCGTGCAATGCTGATGCGTTGGCGTTCTCCGCCGGAAAGCAACTGGCCGCGCTCTCCGACAAAAGTATCATAGCCATCGGGGAGATTGAGGATAAACTCATGGGCACAGGCGGCCCGAGCAGCCTCCACGATTTCATGGCGCGCAGCATGAGGTCTGCCATAGGCGATATTCTCGGCAATCGTGCCATAAAACAAGAATGGCTCCTGCAAGACAATTCCGATATTGCGGCGGTAGCCTTCGATAGCAAAGGTTCGGATGTCAATGCCGTCAACCAGAATTGCGCCTTCTGACACATCATAAAATCGGCACACCAGGTTCACCAGTGTCGTTTTGCCTGCACCGGTAGACCCAACAAGACCAATCAATTCACCCTGCTGGATACCTATATCTATATTATGCAGCACCTGACGATTCCCGTAAGAGAACCCCACCGAACGTAATTGGATGTCTCCTCGAAGCCGTCCGGGGATAATCGGGTGGGCGATTTCCGGCACGCTCGGTACGCGATCCAGAATCTCAAACACCCGATGTGCACTGTTCGCGCTTCGCTGCACCGCTGAAACCATCTTGATCATGGATTCCAGTCGCGCGTAGAACCTGCCGATGTAGGCAAGAAATGCCGTCAGCACGCCAACGGTGATGCGGTTCTGAAAGACCTGCCAAACGCCAAAAATCCAGACTACCAGCAACCCCCCGTCAGTAAGGAGGGTGACAATCGGCCCAAAAAAGGACCAGATCCTATTGACCCGGTCATTTGCGTGGAGCACGCGATCATTGCATTCTTCGAACCGTTCAATCTCCCGTTGTTCTTGAGCAAACGCCTTGACGACCCGGATCCCTGGAATGGTATCCGCCAAAACGCTGGTCATCTCCGCCCAGGCGCGGCTTCCTAAAGAAAAGCCTCGACGAAGCACCGTGCGCACGCGATGGGTAAACCAGGTGATCAACGGGAATGGAACAAGCGTAACGACTGCCAGCCACGGGTCGATGCTGAGAAGGATCCCTGCGGTCATAATGATCATCAAAACATCAGAAGAAAAGTCAACGACATAGACTGAAAGGAAATAGCAAATACGGTCTGTATCCGAGCTGACGCGGGAGATGAGATTTCCCGTACGTTTGGTCCCGAAAAACTCCAACGATAAGTGATGCAAATGTGCATAGGTGATGTTTCTCAGATTCGCGCTGACGCGCTCGCTCACCCAGGCCAAGACATACGTGCGCGCCCAGCCCAAAAGCCATGCCAAAATGGAAGCGCCGGCCAATGCGGATAAGTACCACCATATCTTGGAGAAGACAACAGCCTGACCGTTCTGGTAGGGGATAAGCACCTTATCAAGGATGGGCATGGTAATATACGGGGGGACAAGGCCCGCTGCAATGCTCCCCACGGTCAGCAAGAAGCCCAGGACAATCATGCCGGTCCAGGGGCGCGCGAAGGAGAACAAGCGCAGCAACGAACGGGTGGCCGGAGGAGCAGTATCTGCCGCAAATTCCCCATTAATGGACGGGGCAGGGCCCACGCCGGCAGGCCAACCTTCTTGAGGACCCTGTGCGTCTTCTTCTCTTTTCAGTGCATGGTTCTTCCTGGCTTTGGCAAAGCAATCCAGGAACCAGAGGGCACGAGCCTTGTGGCGGATGGTAAATTTCCATTCGTGGATAACGTCATCGGTTCCTTTCTCTCTCAGGTCAAGTGTTCCCACTCCCTTGCCTACTCTCATCTCTAAAGACTCGAGAGTTGAAAGGGGCCACACGCGAAAAAGGCCTTCAGACTCGCCGTGCCCAGTGCTTGATTTGGCCTTGATACGGCGAGAAATCGCGATAAGAGGCGAGAATAGCGCCTTATGTGTATTCGGCGGCAGTGCAAGGTCGAGGAGGCGCTCGGAGGTGAGGATGACCAGGTGGTGGACATAGTGGAGACGGCTGTCCAGGTCAGATTCAAACGAGGCCAGAGGAACTTCTTCCTTTTTCAGAAGAGAGCTTACTATTCCTTGGCATTCCAATGGGATATGGGTATCTACGGCTGTCATTGAGGAAGACATAGGATGCACCGGGTATCCGGATAATATAAGGCTCTTCTCCTATTCGCAGCTATCCCAGACAAAAGGCATGAAGTCCCGTTGGTGATTTTGGATATGCTGGATGGTTTCGTCAACAACATCCGCCTGAATTACCAGTAGTTCTCCCTTGCGCAAGGATTGCAGCCCGACGTCGATTGCTTTGGTAGCCCCGAAGATCTCGATGACCTCGCTTGTGCGGCCATCGCCATTGAGGCTGCTCATGCCATTCCTGAATAGATTAATGATTTCGCCCTGGTTACGGCCACGCATATAGTGGCCCTCATACAATACCACGGAATCAAAGGCTCGTCCGATAAGCTTGCCTTGATGAATGATATCGCAGTCCCGCCGGTCGCCGGCAGTGGAGTAAACGATGGTACGATGGCTGTGCGGGAATTCCCCAATGGCCTCGATGATCGCCTTCAGGGATGAAACATTGTGGCCGTAATCCACAATGACGGTAGACCCATTGACTTTAAAAACATTAAACCGTCCCGGGACTTTTTCAGGATCGGCCTCAAAGGTTTCCGCGCCGGCGATGATGGCTTTCAGGGGGATATTCAGGCACCAGGCCGCGGCAATCGCTGCGAGTGCATTTTCAATCAGAAATCCAATGCGTCCGCCATGAGTGAGAGGAATCCGTTTCAAGGAAATCAGTTTCTCCTCATGGTCGCCTTCAGCAAGAAAGACGGCCTTATTACGGACGATGACCGCCTTGCCGTTTCGTTGTCTATGTTCAGTGATGACCGGATGATCGCTGTCGCGGCCAAAAAAAACAACCTGCCCCGGGCAGTACGACGCCATAGCGGCAACCAGGGGATCGGCGGCATTCAGCACAGCGGCGCCGGTGCCGGGAGCAACCGCCTCCACCACAGTCCTTTTTACCACAGCGAGCTTTTCAACCGTGTTGATATCAGTCAGATCGAGATGATCTCCGTCACCGATATTGGTAACCACCGCTACATTGCAATGATCAAACCCGAGCCCTTCGCGCAGAATTCCGCCCCGGGCGGTCTCCAGAACCGCGGCCTGAACGATCGGGTTAAGCAGGATCGCGCGGGCGCTTTGTGGGCCGCTGCAATCTTCATTGTCAATACGGCGGCCGTTAACGTAAATGCCATCGCTGCATGTCATGCCAACAGCGAGACCCGTCTCTTTGAGAAGATGGGTTATAAAGCGGGTTGTGGTGGTCTTGCCATTTACGCCGGTGATTGCTGCGATGGGAATCCTTCCGGTGTCTCCTTGGGCAAACATCGTCGAGACAATGGCATCTCCCACAGGCCTCGGAATGCCCTGGGATGGGTGCGTATGCATCCGCAAACCAGGGGCGGCATTGACCTCCACAACGGCCCCTTTCTGCTCCTCAAGAGGACTCCCAATATCCTGAGCAACGATATCAACCCCTGCCACATCCAGTCCCACCGCCCGCGCAGCGTCATCTGCCGCCCGCGCGATCTCTGGATGGACCTGATCCGTAACATCCACGGCGGTTCCGCCTGTGCTCAGGTTTGCATTGCGGCGAAGCAAAACCATCTTACCTGCCGGCGGCACGGATTGGAGCGTAAGCCCTTGCTCCGATAGCAGGTTTTGAGAAATGACGTCAACGGAGAGTTTGCTCAGTGGAAGCGCGTGGTAGTCTCCCCTAAGCGGATTCGTGTTTTCCTGGTCGATGAGATCCTGGACCGTATGAACGCCATCTCCGATCACGTGGGCTGGTTCCCGACGGGCAGCAGCAACCAGTTTATTCCCCACAATGAGCAACCGATAGTCCTTTCCGGAAATAAACTCCTCCACCAAGACCTCGGAACTCTCGACACGGGCGGCCTCATACGCCGCCATGACATCCTCACGGCTGCTGAGGTCTACGGTTACCCCGCGTCCCTTATTGCCGTCGAGCGGTTTCACTACCACCGGCAAGCCAATGGCATCCGCCGCAGACCAGGCGTCTTCGGCATCGCATACCTCCCGACCATAAGGCACGGGAACGCCTACCGCTTTCAGCAGGGTCTTGGTAAGCTGTTTATCCTGGGCAATCCCTTCGGCAATAGCCGACGTCTGGTCGGTTTCTGCGGCCTGTATACGGTGCTGATGGATTCCGTGTCCCAACACGACCAGACTCCCGGCATTCATCCTCTGCACTGGTATTTTGCGCTTTCTCGCCGCGTCCACAATAGCGCGGGTGCTTGGCCCCAAACAGATATCCTGGGCTAAATCCCGTAGTCGATCCATCTCGCCGGGAAGGTCAAACGGTTGGTTGTAGACAGCAGCAACACAAATCCGATGCGCTAACTGCAAACACTCCCTGGCCGGTATCTCTTCCTCATAATCAATGACAACCTTGTATACTCCGTTTTCATAAGTGGCCCGTGTTTTACCAAAACCAACCGACATTCCGGCGAGCGTTTGCACCTCCAGGGCAACGTGTTCCAGGATATGCGCGAGGTAGGTACCGCGGCGGAGGCGTTCAAAGAAGCCTCCCCGCTCGCCGACGCTGCACCGATGTTCAATGAGCGACGGAAGCCAGGCCATCAGCCGCTCGTTAAAGCCTGGCATTTCATCGGACGCTATGTCATTAAAATCCTTGAGATCTACCCAGACCTCAAGCACCGGAAAGTTTGCCCAGACGTTGGGACCCCGCAGGGCAATTACCCTCCGGATTTCCATAAAACGCTTGGCTTCAATTTCGATCTTTTGGCTTTCCATACAGACCTTTTACTAAAATTATTAATAATATACTCAGTTTCATCAAAATAATTAAAAATATTTTGAGGCTAAGAAGTATAATGCTTACTTTTGTGATTTGCAAGCAAAATCCAACAGATCAGCCTGGCATGATTGCGGGTAGACCTCAGGGGCCTGAACCCAGCGTTTTTCTCAAAAATCATGCCGCCGCCGGTAAACGCCCAGTCGATCCATGAAAGCCCTTGGTCATGTTGCCCGGACTTGACACAGGGGTTTCTCGGCGCTAATACCAGTGGCAATTGCATCCCGCTGGACCTGGTGGAGCGGGGTCTGAACAAGAGATGCTGAAGGACATGCCGATGAACCAACCCCTTGAAAAGAATGGCTGCTGTTTCTGCTGCGGCACAGAGAACCCCCATGGACTCCATCTCAATGTCACCAAGGATGGACCGTCGGGTGTCAAGACCGAATTCATCGCCGACAAGAGATACTGCGGATGGTCCCAGTATCTTCATGGCGGGGTGATCAGCCTCATTTTTGACGAACTTCTGGGCTGGGTCTCATTCCATCTGGGCTATGACGCGGTCACGGCCAGACTGGAGGTCCGGTACCGTCAGCCGGTGCCCTTGGGATCCAGGCTCATTCTGAAAGGCGAACTGAAGCGGCAGGAGAGGCGTCTTCTCGATATCGGGACCATCGCCAGCCTGCAGGATGGATCCGTTGCCGCGATCGGAAAGGGTCGCATGATGATTATTGAAAACCGCCGATCCGAAGCCGATCGATAGGTTGACCAAATACGATTCAGCGCAGGAGCATTGGGCATGCAGGGTTCGGACGGCCGGTAAATTTCGATGGACCCAAAAAACAGCTTCCTGTTTGCGCTGGAGGGTGTAATATGGAAGAAACCGACAACATTGTGAGGCATCCGTCATGTTTCCCATGACATTCGACCACAAGACCCTCGAGACCCTCCCTGTCCCGGACCCGGACAGGATCCAGCAGGTGGTGAAGATCCTCAAGACCATCGCCATCGGACGGGTCATGGCCTATTTCAAGAACAAACGGGGCACCGATCCCACGGTGGTCGCCCGGTTGGCGGAGCACCTGGTCATCCACCGGCTGGAAGACGAACAAGGGCGCATCCCGATCATCAGCCTCACTGCCCGGAAAGACGACGCCTGGATCATCGACATCCATGAACGCATCTTCGATTATGTGGCCTTCGTGGTCCCGAGCGATCCTGCAGCCCGGCTCGGCGGCCACTCGGCCGAAGAGGGAAAGATCCTCGCCTTTACCGAATTCGTGCTGCGCCATCAGGTGGAGCATATGCTCTATCCGGAAGAATCCGAACGGGAGGTCATCCGTTCCGACCTGGCATTTGCCATGGAGCGGCGCACGGACGATCCCACCTACTACGCCATGCTCCGGAAGGTCCTGGCCGACGAGATGAACGGGCTCAGGGGCGACCTCTTCCAGGCCCTGTTTGAATCGGAAGAGCAGGGCCGGCCTCACGAATACCTGATCACCCGGATCCTGACCTCCCTGACATCGAGCCTGGTGGGTCTTCCCGCAACCCTCCTTCAATCCGTCTTTCCCCTCCTTGACAGGGATCTCAAGACACGGCTCATCGTCGAGTGCTACCGAAGGAGTCGCGAGGTCTCCTATTCCCTGATGCAGCGGGCTTCCTGTCTGCAGGAAGTGCTTCGCTTCTTTTCTCTCGCCATCGAATACGATGACAAGGAGGCCGAAAAAGTCTTTGATGTCTTCAAGGATCGCTGGGGACTGGTCTATCTCTTTCACGAGCTGGGCCTTCCGGAAACCATCCTGGAGGAAAAGGAGCCCGAAGAACTCTTTGATTACTTTAAGGAAAATCTGGAAAAATTCTCCCTTGACGGCGCCCCCTTTTTATTGACGGCCAAGGCCCCGCAAAGGCCCGTCCCTGACCAGCCCCCGCTTCCGGCCCCCACAAAGAGCCTCAAGGACCGCATCGAGGAGGCGCGCAATGACCCCACCTTTCCCCGCCAGGCACTGGATGTCATCGACAAGAACAAGGTGAGCGCGGTGGGCCACAGCGGTCCCAAATACACCGAGCTGATTGAAATCCTCCTTGCCATCCCGTGGGGTCATATCCACAAGATATCGGTGGACCCCAAGGCCTTTGAGGAGGGCCTCAACCGGACCCACTATGGCCTCGAGCGGCCCAAGGAGATCGTCTGCGATTTCTTTGCCAACCTGATCTGGCGCTGCCAGCACTTCAGCGGGGCGGACGAGCCCATGCATCGTACCGGGAGCACCTTCCTCTTTGTGGGTCCTCCTGGCGTGGGCAAGACCTCCCTGGCCATCTCCATTGCGGAAAACCTGGGAACCCCCTACCACAAGATCTCCTTAGGAGGGATGCGAGAGGAGTCAGGCCTCAGGGGTCACGGGTTTACCTACGAGGGCTCCAAGCCCGGGGCCATTGTCCAAGGCCTGATCAAGATGGGGGTCATGAACGGGATGTTCATCATGGACGAGGCCGATAAGACCGAACCGGCCGCGGTTTCAACCCTCCTGGAGATCCTGGATCCGGAACAGAACCATCTCTTTCACGACAAGTTCACCATGACCACAGTGGACATCGATCTCTCCAACTGCCACTTCATTCTGACCGCCAACACCCTCGAGACCGTCCCCCCGCCCGTGATCAACCGATGCGAGGTGGTCTTTCTGGACCGCTACAGCATTGAGGAAAAGATCGCCATCGGAAAAGAGTTTCTCATCGAGCGGGTCCGAAGACGCCACAAGATCAGCGGAAAGACCATCTGCCTTGACCCGGGTCACGAGGACGACCTGCTTCGCTACCTGATCAAGACGTACACCCATGAAGCAGGGGTGCGGGAGCTGGAACGGATTATCCGGACCCTCTTTCTTCGCATCTTCCGCAAGGAAATCCTTGCCAAGGGGGCCCCATCGGTTCGGATCACGCGGGAGAAGATCAAGCAGTATCTGGAAACGCCGACCCCACCCAGGCAGATCAACGGGGAAGACCGTGTGGGCGAGATGCTGGCCCTGGGCGTGAACGTGGAGCTGGGCATCGGGTCCATCATTCCGATCCAGGCCACGCCGGTCCGGCTGGAAGGGGATGGGCGGGGACGAGGAGGCTACCTGAGCATGGTCCATGCCACGGGCAATATCGAGAAGATCATGGACGAGAGCCGGAAGGTGGCCACCACCGCCATCTTTCGGTGCGCCAACCCCCTCCGGATCGATCTCAAGCAGGCCGACGCGCCGATCCACCTCCATTTCATGGGGAGTTCCACCCGAAAGGACGGACCCTCCGCCGGCGGCGCCATAGCCCTGGCCCTGGCCTCAGCCCTCTCCGGTCAGATGATACGGAGGGACGTGGCCATGACCGGCGAGATCGATACCCAGGGCCGGATCACCGCAATAGGCGGTCTCGACGTAAAGCTGGAGACGGCCTGTGACGCGGGGTGCAGGACCATGATCATCCCCCGGGAAAACCTGGACGATGAAAAGGGGGTCAAGCGCCTCCCCCAGGCCCTGAAGGAGGAGCTTCAGATCCTTACCTACGAGGCGTGGAAAGGGGCCCATGATCCCTTTGACTACCGCCGGCATGTGCTCCAGGTGGTGGCGGTAGACCATCTGGTGCAGGCCTCTGATATCGCCTTTATCGATGAGGACGAGTTAACCTCCCTCCAGAGTGCCCTCATTCCCCATGCCGGCTCAGTGGCCCGAAACCTTCAGGCGGGCTGGAAGGAGGCTGGACCCCGCCTCTGCATTCTGTATCTCAAGGATCCCGAGGAACTGCTGATGGAGGGCATCGAAGGGCTCCTGACGGAAAACGATCCTTCCGTCTTTCTCTTTCCGGCTAAGATGGAGGGACCGGTCCTGGGCAGATTTCCCCAATTGAAGAGCCGCATCATCTTCCGCAATCTGGACCGACCCAGCGAGAGGCTCGGGCGGGTCATTCGGGATGTCCGGGAGGAATCGGCCGCGACCTCTGATGCACAGATGTCTGTGTCCGTCATCGCGCCCTATTTCTTTTTGAAACATGAAGGGATAACGGCAGAGGCCGTCGCTCTGGATGGAACCTTCAAGGGCCTGCGGATCTTTGCCAACAACTACACGGTCCAGGGCGTCAAGATCAAGGCGTGCAAGCCGGCACTGAATCGGGTCTGTCGCCACCTCTCCAGGCAGGCGTCCGCCCAGTTGGATGCCTGTCCTTTTTTGACAAAACGCCACGGCATCTACGTGGTGGATCTCTCCTTTATTCCCGAGAAGTATCGGCTGGACGTGAAGCGCGCAGAGAAGATCCTCAACCAGTGTCTCCTGGAGTGGCTCATCACGGTTGAGACGGCGGCCTCTGAGGCGATACGGCAGGGCCCCTTTTGATTGTACGATCCAGGGCCTTACTGGCGTCCATGACCAGGGAGCGAGTGAGCCAGACAGATAAACCAAGATTCAGGCCGTCTCATTCATGAGGCCCGCTCCTCAAGGGAAAGGCTGATCATCCTATCTAAGAGATCGGAAAGGGACATGCCTGCGGCCCGGGCCGCCAGGGGAAAAAGACTGGTCTCGGTCATTCCGGGGATGGTATTGGTCTCCAGCAGATAGAGGGTCTCGTCCCGAATGATCATGTCGCTCCTGCTCCAGACACGGCATCCCAGGGCTTTGTGCGCCGCTTTTGCAACCTTGACGGCCTCTTCGGCCAGGGGCGCCGCGATGGGGGCCGGACAGATTTCACGGGTTGCGCCCGGTGTATATTTGGCCTCGTAGTCAAAAAAGGCGTATGCATCCGTCGGTACAATCTCCACAACAGGGAGCGCCTCGAGCACCTGGTTTCCCAGAATGCAGCAGGTAATCTCGGCGCCGCCCACATACGCCTCGACCATGACCTCCCCGTCGTACTTAAAGGCCTTGTCTATTCCTTGGACGATTGCCTCCCGGTTATATGCAATGGTAATCCCCAGGCTGGAGCCCTCAGAGACCGGCTTGATCACCACGGGAGACCCGAGTGTGTGCATGACCTGCTCTGGAGAAAACGCCTCTCCCCGCCTGAGGAAAATCTCCTTTGCCACGCGAAGACCTGCGCCTCTGAAAATGCTTTTGGCAACCCGTTTGTTGAGGGCCATGGCGCTGGCCAACACCCCTGATCCGACATAAGGTATCTGCAAGACATCGAGCATCCCCTGGATCCGTCCATCTTCTCCAAACTTCCCGTGCAGGAGAATGAAAGCCAGGTCTATCTCCCCCCTCTTTCTGACCAAGATCTCGATGTCATCCCGTGGATCGTATAGGGTCACACTGTATCTCTCCCGGTTGAGGGCGTCGTAGACAGCCTTCCCGCTCTTTAAAGAGACATCTCTCTCACCCGACCAGCCCCCTGCCAGGACCGCAATCCTCCTTTTACCCGTCACGCTCGCCCCCCTGTTTCCGAAAAATGAATGCAAAAAAATTGAAAATCGCCAAAAAGGGTCAAAAAATGAAGCT
>CAYPDL010000060.1:0-25475 GCA_964409475.1 uncultured Desulfobacteraceae bacterium
ATGTATGAAGTATGAGAGTCCATCTCTCATTGATCATATAAAAGGTTGTACAGGCCATCTCATGATGGCCCCAGGTCTCTTCAGAACACCCGCCAGGTACGCGATCCGTGATTGGTGGACGATAACCATCCATAACGTTGCATCCTGAACCCGGTAAACCATTGCAATTTTAAATACCCTTCTTTAGACTCTGATTAAAACTGCATTAAAAAACAGGGTCGTCATCCCCTCTGCCAAAAAGAATGCGCTGCAGCTCCCGATGGGTAAAGAAGGGGTCATCCCCACGCAGATACGGGAGTAAGATCCGCTTCTGTCGCAGAAGATCTCTCGAGATCTCCCCTGAAACCACATCCTGCTCATAGAGGGCAGCCTTGGCGATCTGCAGGCCAAAGGGATTGACGATTTCGCTTCCCCCCCAGAAGCTGAAGGTCTCTTTTTGCGGTTGTCTGGAGGCCCTTTCAGCAGCACTCAGGTTGGCCGTCTCCACCGCCAGCATGGACACGTTTTCTCTCCAAGCCTCTTCCCCCACGCGATTCGCGCAGATGTTATAGATCCCGAAGATGCGGGAGTAGAACTTGTTGATCACGCCCCAGCTCTCGATATTGGAAAACTCCGTTCCCATGGAACCCTGTGAGGAATTAAAAATGGTTACAAATATATCGGCCTTCTGCACCACCCCCAGATAGGGGAGGGACGGGTGCCAGAGGTCATTGCAGATAAAGACTGCAATAGTGAACCCATGGAGTTTGAACACGGGGACCTGCTTTCCATGAGAAAAGAATTTGCGTTCCTCAAACACGCCGTAATTGGGAAGGTTGAGCTTGCGATAGGCAAATAGGATCTCGCCGTCCATTGCCACCAGGGCGGAGTTATAGAAATTCATGGAAGGCGATTCTTCGATAAAGCCCACTACGGCAGCAGTCCCCTTTGTGGCCGATGCCAGTTCCTGAATCTCCGTTGAATCCATTCTCAGGGCCAGTTCATGGTATCGTTGTCCCACAAAATAACCGGTCAGGGCAAGCTCGGGAAAAACGATCAACTGCGCGCCCTGATCCTTCCCCTGATGGATCTTCTGGATCACATCTTCCAGATTGTGCTTCAGCTCAAACAGGATCGGATCGGTCTGATAGATCACCGTCTTCATTTTTCAATCCCCCGCATCCTTACGACAGGAAGTATTTTCCGGTATTCTTGAGGGTATGATCGTCCCGCATGTAATTGGTCTGGCTCCCGTTTCGCATAATGACCTCGAAACCTTCAGGATCGTAGGGCACATCCTCAAGATCCGGGGCATCGTCAGGGCCGGTTTCCCGACAGAGTGCCACATGTCGCTCCAGCTTGGCAATGGAAAACGAGATCAGCTCCTTTAAAAACCCGAAGGCATGCCGCATCTGGTGAAACCCGTATCTTTTCATCAGGCCGAAGCCGTAGGCCGCCTCTTTTTCGGCCTTCTCATTCGGTCGATCCTGGCTGGTGGTGCAGGCCGTCTGAATCGAAGGGATATTCAGCCGCTGGTTGACTTTTTCCTGGAGCAGGTTGGCGATATTATGAGACTCGAGACCCAGGTCCACCGCATAATTCTTCTGGATATTGGCGATGGAAGGGAGCCCGGCGTGGACCACCATAATCCCGGGGTTGACCAGTTGGGCCAGGGCCATGCCGAAGAGGGCCTCGGCATGGGTCAGGGTGACGAGCCCGGACATGGAATAGGGGCCGGAGAGCCCTGCCATCGGCATGGTAGAGACATAGATGGGAATCCCTTTCCGAACACATGAGAGAAACGGGTCGATCATGCTCTCAATGACATTGAGCGGGCTGTTGATAATGGAGAACTGGACCGTGATTCGCCCCCGGCCCTCATGCACCTCCAGGGCCCGTTGGATCCCCTCATCGGTCACAGCGGCCACGTATATCGGCTTGCTGCAATTCTCCACAATCGTATCGATAACCCTTACCTCCTCCTTTTTGATTAAGACCCCCCTCGCCATGAACTGGATCACGTCCGCCTCATTCACAATGGCGGCAATACGGGCCAGGTGGTCAAAGGTCGGCTCCACCAGTTCTCCGGTCTCATCGTCATAAACAAAGGGTGCGGTGCCCCCCACTCCAAAGGAATTCTCCGGTATCCAGTACTGGTCTCTCTTAGGCGCCGTAGAAAGGATCTGCTCAATCAAAGGCCGCAGGACGTGAATATGCCCCGCGTCTTCATCAAAGGCCGCAAGACCCGTCTCCTCAAAGATTCGACGCACTTCCTCAGAGACGCATTTGACGCCCACCTCCTCCAGAACCCTCAGGGCGTCGTCATGTATTTTTTCAAGAATGCCATTCGAGTTAAAACTCATGAATTTCCTTTCCTTTCTGTCAGACCCTCAACCGCATGCCGTCATAGGCAAACTCCATGTTGTCCAATTCACTCTCTAAGGCCCGGTAGTCGTCATAGCCCCTGTTCCAGTACTCCTCCATATGGACAAAAAGGACCTTTTTTGCCCGGATTCTCCGGGCCAGGGCCACCGTCTCCTCAAAGGTGTAAAGGGTCTTTCTCGATATATGATCCGGCGGATATTCAAAACCGTGTTTGAGATGGTCCTCAAATATGCCGGGTTGAATCACTAAGAGATCGGCCCCCGCAACCGCTTTATGCCCTTCGGGAAACGGCTTGATGTCGCATGGGGCATAGATGACGCTCACGCCTTCTTTTTTAAACACATAGACAAAGGCTGTTTGAGAACCGCGGTCCACAGGAATAGCCGTCGCCTCGACATCTCCGATGCGGGTTGTCTCGTCAAAGGCCCTGCATTCCACAAACCCCTGGGCCACGTAGAAATCGATGAGAGGCCCGTATATGGAACGGATCTCGGATATTCGATCCATCAATGCCCGGGGCAGGATGAGCCGGATCTTCTTTTCGGGGTAGCCCGTCCAGGTGCGAAAATCGAGGGCGATCTGCTCCACCACCCGAAACCCCTCCACATGGTCCGGGTCCAGGTGGGTGAACATAAGATATTCGATACGACCGATCCCGGTCCTGTTCAACTGAAGGGCGATCTCAGCCGGCGTATCGATCAGAAGATGCGCGTCGTGCAAAAAGAGAGAAGGGCCTGCCCTCTCATAGGGCCGTCCCCTGGATCGCGCCTCTTCGCACACCCGGCATTGGCAGAGAGGTTTCGGGATGACCATGCATCCCCCTGAACCGAGAATCGTGAGATCCATTCGGTTTCCACAACCCTCCCATCAGCTCCAGGGAAACGGACTGTGAGAAACCGGGTGCAGCCGTCCCTTTTCGTACCGATCAAAGCGGAAAGGCGCAAGGAGAGACTGCTTCTCTCCCAGCACCTCCTTGGCCACCAGCTTCCCTACGCCGATCATTTTGTACCCATGATTGGAATCGAGAATCATGTAGCAGTTCTGCTTCATGGCATCAAAAACAGGAAAGTTGTCGGGCGTAAAACAGCCCAGGCCCCCGGAAGGCTCATCCTTGTACTTCTGATAGGTGCCCTCATACCGTTTCTGGCAATGGGCCAGGGCCGAGGTCCACATGTGCACGAACTCAGGGGTCACGGTAAAATCAGGAGAATCGATGCCATAGGGATCCACCTTCACCTTACCCTCTACGATGTAGGGGGCGGCCCCCCCCTGGACGCCTCCGAAGTTGAAGTCGGGCTTGTAGTAGATGCCCCACATCTGATCCGTTATCAGGGAGCCGTCCTCGCTGGAATAGAGGGGCGCCTCCGAATCCACATGGATGACCGGGGGCATCTTTCCCTCGTTGTTCATGGCATACGACGGCTCTACCCCCAGGGTGCCTTCAACTAGGCACCAGTAGATCCACATCTGATTCCCGGAATGGATAGTGCCGTCCGGGCCCATGATGTCGATCTCATTGGGAAGCCCCAACATGTCCCAGAAGCCCTTGGCCCAGGGACCGGGCCCCGCGATCACCCAGTCGCATTGGATATCCCCGTCGGAGGTCTCGACAGCGGTGACCGAATCGTTGTCGGTCTTGAACCCGGTGACCATCACTCCCGTGAGGATGCGGACCCCTTCGGCCTCGGCCTTGTCTGCCAGACGGTAGAGGGATCGCATCTGATTGGCATAACCGCCCTTTTTCTCGTGCAGCACAGAGGTGATCCCCCGGGCCTGCCAGTCATGAAAGATATGTTCCTTCATATAATTGAGACAGTCCTTCTCACCTTCGATAAACACGGATTCATACCCGATATCTTTCTGCTGTCCGTAGATCTCGGCCACTTCCTCGTGCATCGCTTCAGGCGATATCTGCATGTAGCCCACCGGATGGTACCCGTACGCCTCAGCATCCTCTTCCCAGAGGGCAACGCTGTGGGCCATCAGCTCACGCATGGCCGGCTGAAAATAGTTATTGCGGATGACGCCGCAGGCGATGCCGGAGGCCCCGGCGCCGATGGATGCCTTGTCAATGACCAGGATATCCTTGCCCGAACCGCGCTTTCTGGATCTCAGTTCCTTTGCCAGATGCCAGGCCGTGCTCAGGCCGTGGACCCCGGCGCCGATGATAATATACTTATATTGTGTAGGAAATGCCATGATACCTCCTGAAAATTCCTTCATGAATGCTTGAACAGTTATTGGCTATCGGTTATCGGCTATTGGTCGCCCCCGTGTGTGGGAGCGGCTTTCCAGCCGCGAAGACCGCGAATTGTACGATCAGGCAGCCTTCTTCTCCGCTTCGTCTTCCTCGCTGTGGTCGTGCTTCAGGTCGCCATCCACAGTTCCCCGCACCCGCTCTCTCTCCTCTTCAAAATCAAAACCCGTCCAGATGCCTATAGAGCCCAGGATGGAGTCCTGAGGGTGGTACTGTCGAAATATCTTGAAATAATAAGCCGCCTCCCTGCTGTTGATGGTGGCCTTGGGATTTTCCGCCTTGACGCGCTCAAATTCCTCCTGACTCATCTCCTTGTGGGCCAGTTGTTCGCCAAGGCTTTCGCATCCGGCCCCCTGGGTGTACTGCACCTTGTATCGCCAAAGGATGTCATCAGGGAGATAATTCGTGTCTTCAAAGGCCTTGCGCAAAATCCACTTTTCGATCTTGGCCCCGTTATGCTCCCGGATCTTCAATTCAGGTGGAATCTTCATGGAAAGATCCACCATGGCCTCGTCCAGAAACGGCACCCGCAACTCGAGGCTGAAATACATGCCCATCCGGTCTGCCCTCTGAAGGTTGATGTTGTGCAGGTTGCCGATGCACCGTCTGGCCTCCAGGTTAAGTTTGTCAAAAGGGAAATGCTTCATGTAATGGTAGCCCGTAAATATCTCGTCCGCGCCCTCGCCGGTCAGGACCACGGTGACGTAATCCGCGGCCAGTTTGCAGGTGAAATAGCAGGGTACGGCACACCGCACCAGCGACGGATCGTAGCTCTCCAGTTTCTTGATAACGATGGGGAGGGCCTCGTAGTACTCTTCTTCGGTAAAAAGGAGTTCGTGGTGCGTGGACCCGATGTGCTTGGCCGCAATGCGGGCCGCCTTCACATCATCGCTCACATCGCCGAAATCATCCTCCATGCCCACCACAAAGGTGTGAAGGTGGGGAATTTCATCCGCGGCTATGGCAGCCACCAGACTGCTGTCCAGGCCGCCGCTGCAAAACGATCCGACAGGGACCTCGGAGTCGGCCAGCAGTCTCTTTTTGACAGCCTCGATGAATGTTTCCCGAATGAGATCAGCCGTCTCGTCAATATCCGTCAGGAGATGGTCCTCAATCTCCGGGGTCTGATAGTACTGAACAAATCCTTCCTCCGGCGTATAATAGTGACCCGCGGGAAATTCATGCACCACGTCCACACCGGCCAGGCTCATGGCGCCCAGCTCTGACGAAAAATAGAGTTTCTCCCCTTTATATCCGTAGTACAAGGGTTTGATCCCGATCGGGTCTCTCGCCATCATGAAATTGTCGCCGTCAAAAATGGCAAAAGCGAACATGCCGTCCAGTTCCTTGACGCATTCCGGGCCCTTCTCCTGGTAGAGATGGAGAATCACCTCGGAATCAGACTTGGTCTTGAAGCGGTGCTGAGGCGACAAATGGGTTCGAAGTCTACGGAAGTTATAGATCTCGCCGTTGCAGATGATCCCCTGGCTCCCGCCATTGGCCAGAATCGGTTGATGACCCAGGGCCACGTCCACAATGGACAGTCGGGTATGCCCGAAGACAGACCTTCCATTCACATGGACGCCTCTGTCATCCGGCCCCCGGTGCGGGAGGGCATCCAGCATACGGTTCACCGTCTTTTCATCTCTCTTTCCAATACATCCTGCAATACCACACATGGTAAATCTCCTTGCGGTCTCTTTCTGATGCGTTTTTTTAGATAATCCTATGAAACAAAAATCCTACCCAGATTGGCCGTGGTCAGCGGGTCTTCCATATACATCCCCAGACCGATATTTCTGATCGAATCCATGCCCCGTTCGTCATACACCGGCATCTCTATCTCGGGTGCATCCTCAGGGGACACCTCCTGGGCGATCTGGATGGACCTTTCCAGCTTCTCAAACGAGAAATCAATCAGGTATCTGAGAAAGGCAAAGGGATGCCGGATCATGTGGACCCCGTACTTCTTACAGAGGGCCTGACCCATCCGCGCATCGGCATAGGCCCTTTCCGTGGGGTCCTCCTCATGGGTGGTCCCGGCGCTCTGAAATGTGGGGATATCCAGCATGAGGTTGAGATGGGCCATGAGGATGTTCAAAAAATTGTGGCTGACCAGCCCGTAATTGGGATTGTATTCGATGCTGGGGTCCGCAATGGTGGGATAGCCTGCATGGACGCAGGTTGCGCCGGGATTGAGCAACTGGGCCGCACAGATGCCGAAGAGGACCTCCGCATGGGTCATGGAAAGCACCCCATTGTAACAATAGGGTGCACTGATGCCGGCCATGGGCATGGCCGAGATAAAGACCGGGAGGCCCGCCTGAACCACCTTGACGAAATGATCGGAGAAGTTTTCATTTACTTCTAACGGGGGCCGCGTGAGGCAGAAGACGACCATGACATCCTGTCGTTCCGCGTAGATCTCTTTGGCCCGCTCCAGCGACGCATCCGAGGTCACTGCAAAATAAAGCGGTTTGCTGCAATTCTCTGTCATGATATTCATCTGCATGACCTCGTCTTTCAGTTTAATGCCCCTGCCCATTCCGGATACAGCCTCATGGGCATCGGCGATCTGTGCAATGCGCTCGGCATGTTCAGGGGTGGGAAAAATACCACCTATTCCTTTCTCGTCGTCGTAGACATAGGGGGCCGTGCCCCCGATGAAGAAGCTGTTCAAGGGCACAAAAAAGTCAGTTACTCCAGGGACGGTCTCAAGGCATTTTTCAACCAGCCCGGATGTCACATAAATCCGGTTATCATAAACAACGGCCTGACCATCGGCCGCAAAGGCTTCAAACACCTGTTGGATTTCCGGCTGCCTGCACCCGACGCCCAGGTTCTCCAATATCCACAAGGCATCCTGATGCGATTTGAGCAGCATGTCCACGGTCTCCTGGCCTAAAACCGCCTTTGATGCTTCCACTTGTTCCGTATTCATTGTTCTCTCCTTACGAATGCTTATTGGAACCCGATCTTGAGCCGGGGCGCCCGATCAACCCGCCCGCTCCTGGACGGCGCCATGAGTCATACACCTAAGAATTTTTCGGGTTCTATCTGTTTTGGTCTGATATCATGTGACAACATATGATATGATGTCATATTATTTGAGTTGAAATCTTCATACAATAAACAACAAAGCGTGTCAAGAAAATCCTCGATTTTTTTCAACTCATTTAAATAATTCGAAGATTTATCACGAACGCCGTCTCTGGCTACCTAAAAGGCGAGACACATCAAAGCAGATATTTTGGGCTTGAACTGTCGGGAGGCGCATGGTGCTGGGTTTTGCAACGCTCAATCCAACCTTCTACGCGTTTAAAAATAGGACGCAGAGCGTCCCATAAATGCGTTCCCACGAAGAGCATGGGAACGAGGGAAATTCCTCAATTCTTTAATTCGCAATTCCGGTTTATCCGGTTTAGCCGACATCCAGATCCTGCACATCCAGCATGTCGATGAGCCGTTTGAGGGTCAGTGCGATGTCGTCGATTTCGTAATGGGAAAGCCTGTTGAGCCCGTCAATAATCTTATGTTGTATGGGCGGCGGTGCATTTTCAGCCAGTATCGTTCCGTTCTTGGTCAACTCCACCGTAATCACCCGGCGATCGTGCGACACCCTCAAGCGCTGCACAAGACCTTTCTTCTCCAGGCGATCGATAATGCCGGTAACCGTGCTGGAATTGACCATGACATGCCTGGCGATCTGGGAGGGGGAAAGGGGGCCGTTTTCGTAAAGGGCAATCAGGCAGTTGATCTGGGCCGCGCTGACGTTGTAAATTTTGTTCAGCTCCTTGGTATAATGCTCGCCTGCCTGTATCAGTCTGCGGATGGCATAGATGATCTCCTTGGTCCGTATGGTGTGAATATCTTCGGACATCTCGGGAGATATGGTTTTCTTCTCTTGAGACATGATCACCTGCCCATGAAAAATGGATTTGCCTGTCTGTTATCATATAACCAGGCTCTCCGGCAACAAAATAATGGGGTGATGCCCTGTATGAACCAGGCAATGGCCAGCCGGCAGGTGGATTCGATCTGCGCTTTTGCCACGGATGGACGCGTCGCCGCCTATGATCTGATCTCGCTCCATGACGATCGCGGCCTTTTTTCCTCCCTATCACGCTGCACGATCGGATTTTGCTCGACCAGCAAGGCCGTTTCCTCTATACTTCCCCCACAACACGCCAAATTCACCCCATCTCTTACCGTCAAAAAGGACCCGTCGGCGACGCGCTCCTAAAAACGGTGAGACGCAAAGCCCCTTCCGCAGGGAAAGGAGTAGCCGAAATGATCCACGAGCAAGAAGAACTTCGCTCCAAAGCAGCCCGGTTGGAGAAGCTGCAATGGGAGCATGAGCGCATGAAGGAGCGTTTTCAGGAGATGGAAGCCAGGTACAGGGCGCTCTTCGAGCGCTCCATTTACTGCATTTATCTCCATGATCCGGAAGGGAGATTCCTGGATGCCAATGAGGCGGCCCTCCGTTTGCTCGGGTACACGAGGGATGAAATCCTATCCCAGGATCTGCGATCGGTGCTGGGTGAGACCCAGGCCAGGGAGGCCTATGCAAGGCTCCCGGAGATCCTGAAGGAAGGCGCGTCAAGAGAAGCAAAGGAATACAGTCTCAGGACGAAAGACGGTGATACCGTGTGGGTCGAGGTGGATGTTTCGCTCATCTACCAAGAGGGGAAGCCCTATGCTATTCAAGGTGTAGCCAAAGACATCACCCTCTCAAAACAGGCGGAACTGGCCCTGAAAGAGAGCGAAAAAAAATACCGAAGCCTCTTTGAGCAATCCGCGGATGCAGTCTACATGACAAGCAGGGAAGGAACCTTTGTGGATGCGAATCCGGCCTTGATGGCGCTTTTTGGCTACACCCAAGAGGAGTTGCTCGGTGGTTTCAACGTCCGCCAGTTGTACTGCGACCCAAAGGATCGGCAGATATTCCAGGAACAGGTGGAGGGTAGAGGATTTCTCCGGAACTATCCAGTTACCTTTCACAGAAAAGGCGGCACAAAGATCAATTGCCTCCTGACCTCTTCCGTACGACGGTCAGAGGATGGGACGGTCCAGGGGTATCAGGGAATCATCCGGGATGTGACCGAACAGAAGAAGGCGGAAAAGGCCTTGCAGGAGAGCACGGAAAACCTGAAGTTCTTTGCCTACTCCATTTCCCACGATCTCAAGGGCCCGGCCATTGGGGCCTATGGATTTGCAAAGCGGTTGTCGGGACGATACCGGGATTCCCTGGACGAAAAGGGCAGGCATTACTGTGATAGGATCGCGGCCGCCTCGGAGCAGATTGCCGCTCTGGTGGACAAGATTAACCTTTTTATCGCAGCCAAAGAACTCCCTCTTGACGTCGAAACGGTAGATGTCAAGGAGATCGTCGACAGGATCCGGGAGGATTTCTCTCCCCAGCTCCAGGTCCGTCAAATAGACTGGCAGGAACCAGACCAGATACCTCCCCTCAACGCGGACCGGCTTTCCATTTCCAGGATACTCCGAAATCTAGTGGACAATGCACTCAAGTACGGTGGAACGGCCCTGAGTCAGATTCGCATCGGCTACCGCGAGGAGGAAGACCATCACCTATTCTTTGTCGAGGACAACGGCGTCGGGATAAAGGGGGAGGACGCACAGAAGATCTTTGGCGTGTTTATGCGCAGAAAAGATTCCAAAGGAGTCCAGGGGACCGGTTTGGGCCTTCCCATCGTAAAGGAGATAGCCGAACGGCACGGGGGCCGGGCCTGGGTGGAGCCGGGCGCGGAAGGGGGGAGCGTCTTCTATGTCTCCATCTCAAAGGACCTTCCTCTGGGCCATGGGCAGTGCCCGTCTGGCCGCCACAGCCCTTGTGTATGATTTGACCCTGGTCACCATGTTTCGCTGAACCTGACATCTTTTATTAAGGAGCATTTCGGTATTTGCGAGATAAGCGTCTCTTCCATGTCCAACGGCTGGAATCAGTGCGGAAAGGGCCTATTCTGGTTTACCTCAAACTCATATTTACCGCCATTTTCTGGGGCGGGACGTTTGTGGCCGGCCGGATTGTCGCCCTCGAGATCGGACCATTCTCCGCCTCCTTTCTTCGCTTCGTCATCGCCTCGGTCTGCCTGCTGGTGATCAGCTGGAGGTCCCATGAGGGACAGCTGTACTTACCGGACAGGCGCCTCATCATTTCCTTGATACTGCTTGGGCTCACCGGGGTCTTTTCTTACAACTTCTTCTTCTTCATGGGCCTTGAGAGGATCGAGGCGGGCCGGGCCTCGCTCATTATTGCAAGCAACCCGGTATTGATAACCCTGTTCGCCGCTTTGATTTTTCGGGACCGGCTTCATCCCCTTGCCGTGGTGGGCATCCTGCTCTCTCTGAGCGGGGCCGCCATCGTCATCACTCGAGGAGACATTGTCGATGCCCTTAAAGGGCACGTTGGGCTCGGCGAACTCTTCATGTTTTGCTGCGTCCTGAGCTGGGTAGCCTACTCTCTGATCGGCAAGAGCGTCCTTATCTGTCTCACCCCGCTGACTTCGGTCACATGGTCATCCCTTATCGGCATGGGGGCGTTGGCCGTGCCGGCCTGCATCGAGGGACTTCCCTCGAAAATCGGGGCGATTTCGTTCCCGACCTGGATCGGCATCCTCTATCTGGGCGTTCTCGGCACTGTGGCGGGAGTTGTGTGGTACTACCGGGGCATTCGGGAGATCGGGCCGGCCCGGGCGAGCCAGTTCATTAATCTGGTCCCGGTAAGCGCCATCCTGCTCGCCAGCCTGATCCTGGACGAACCCCTCACCCCTTCGCTTCTCGTCGGTGCCATCCTGGTCCTGACCGGCATCACACTGACGAATCTCGCATCTGCGCGGGCGGTGAAAAGCTCGGCCAGCCCCCTCCGCAAAGGAAATTCGGATAATGGAGGACCTATCTGAAAGCGACCCATCGTCTTTTGCCTTGCAGTTCGATTTTTTCGTGGTATTGTTTCCCGGTGATCTAAGCACGCTCTTTATGCCATTGCAGTCAAAATAGAAACGCTGTAGCGCTGAGCAGGAGTTCAATATCATGCCATGAGGAGGGATCATGAAACTGAATCATGTGGCCCTGGTTGCCCGTTCACAGGAAAGTGCGGACAGGTTCTACGAGGGAATACTGGGACTGACGAAGATCAAAACGACCATGCTGAAAGGCGATCTGGCCGTGAAAATATTTGGATTAGATTTGGAGTGTCCGCTGATCCTTTACGGGAATGAGGCATTCGCTGTAGAGGTCTTTGTCACAAAGCACATTCCACCGAACAGTTCGCCTGTCGCCCACATCTGCCTGCAGGTGGAAGATCGGGAGGCATTCATAGCAGCGTGCCGGTCGGCCGGCTTGACCGTCAATCTCATACCCAGGGGAGACTCGAAGCTCTGCTTTGTAAAGGATTTTGACGGGAACCTGTTTGAGATCAAGTAATTACAGTAAAAGCAGACCATCAGGCTGCGCGGGATGTCCTCATCCAATGCATGTCTATGAATTTACTATTTTGTAACTCTTTAGGCTTTTGATAGAAGGCGCCGCAACATGACCGGCCTTTTTCACATGCCTAAAGTGTTGCACTATTTTCAGTAACTCCTCAGCCTCACTGACTTCGAACAACTTGATTCCGTTAGGCCTGACCCTATTGCTTTTATTTTCCTTCGCCTCTATGGGCCTGTGAGGGGCTGGAGGACGGGCATAAGAACATGAGTAAGTTGTCAGGGTCAGGAGGATAGACGGACGCGAAAGGGGTGAAAAACGCGCTGCCGCTGCATTATAGACTTCTCGGCTCAGGCCCTCCAATTCTTCCATTGCACCCCGCGCGTGCAGCTCTGCGATATGACCGTTGAGGGCGCCAGTGGAACATCCTAAACAAGGGGCTACCATCCAAGTCCGGACTGCCGCTCGATCTTTTGTTTGAGGGCGCTTTTCAGGACCGATTCCGCCCCATGGATGATGATCCGCTTCCTGGCGCGGGTGATCCCTGTATAGACGATCTCCCGGGTCAGGAGTCGGTGGGCCTCGTCTTGGGGGAGCACTAAAAGGACATCATCAAACTCCGAGCCCTGACTCTTATGAACGGTCATGGCAAAGGCCAGCTCCCAGGGGGGCAACATATCCATGGAAAAGGCGATGTACGACCCGAAACGGGGAAAAAAAGCCCGGTATGCCCCGCCCCTGTCCCTGACAACAACGCCCACATCTCCATTAAAAAGCTCCTTTGCATAGTCGTTTTGAGTGATCATGATCACCGCCCCTGCAAAATAGCCTTTTTCCATCCAGGTCGGATGCCCGGCCGCAGCCCCGAGGCACCCGGCGATCTCCCGGTTGATGCCGTTGCACCCATAGATGCCGTTTCGCACCAACGACAGGATCCTTGCCTGTTCCACCCGTTCGAAGATCCGACCCAGAATCTCCTTCCCGGGTTCGGAGTGAAGGAGGCTGCCGACGTCCATGCGACCGGCCTCTGATGCCAGGCCTCTGAAATTTCTCTCGTCGTCATTGCCCGGACTCAGGTAATGATGCTCTATCCAGAGCCGTATGTGATGTCTCCACGCCCTCAACCCCTCATCCGGAACAACCGCCCATTGGTCCGCATCCAGTTGAAGGGCCGAATCAAAGGAAACGGGCGCATATACCGGAAACGTCCCCTCATTGATCTGCCCGGCCAGCTTCAGTAGATTTTTCCCGGAACGGTAAACGGTTTTAAGGACAATCAGGCGGTCCTTGAATCTCTCGGCCCGCGTGCCATCGGGAATCATCTCGGCAAAGACGGCCCCAACCTCTACGGACGGGAGCTGGTCCTTGTCCCCCAGGAAGATGAGCTTGGTCTTGGACGCATCCACGGCCCGCAGAAACCGCTCCATCATGATCACATCCACCATGGATACCTCGTCGAGGATAATGACGGATGCAGGAAGGGGATTTGCCTCGCGATAATAGAAGTCATGGTGCGAGCCGCGGTATCGCAGCAACTTATGAAGAGTGCTTCCTTTCAGATTTAGAAGCTCCCTGTCGCACGCTTGGGGCGATGCGATGGTGTTGATATTGCGTTGCACCGCTTCGGTCATCCGCTGTGCGGCCCGGCCGGTGGGGGCGCCTAAGAGGATCTCCTCAGCCCTGATGCCTGACCGTATGAGACAGCGGAGCATGTTGACCATCAGGGAGGTCTTGCCGGTGCCCGGGCCGCCTGAGATGATAGTGAACTGCGATCGGAGCGACATCCGGAGGGCCTCCACCTGGTGCGCGTCGCGCTCGATCGGGATTCCTCCCTTCCGGACACGGATGCAGTGCTCAGGGGAGTAAATCCCGTCAATGAAAGTGTCCATGTCGCTGTCCAAAACCCTGACTGACGGTTCCGCCTGCAGCAAGGCCTCCATCCTGCCTCTCAGGAGGGTCTCATGGACATAAAACTTCTGAAAATAGAGGAGGTTTCTGCCGCCGGTCGTAGAGAGAATCAGCGGCAGATAGTCGTCGCCATTTCTTGTGAGGAGCGCTTTGTACGTATCCCCCGACAGGGCGGAGAGAAAGGATGTTGTCATTTTCCCTGCCTGTCCGGCATCCAGAAATCTCATCAGCCTGGCGCACAGGCTCTTTTCTTCGAGATCGACACAAAGGCTCCCCTCCTGCAGGGCCCCGAACAGGGTCATGAGCACGGCCACAAGGGGGCCGTCATCCCGGCACCCGCCCGACTCCAGCAGATCGCGGATGGTCAGATAGTCGATCAGAGGGAGTTCCAGCTTCCAGGATGCGGCATAGATGCCCTGCATATCCGCTCCCGCGTCCTCCGCCGGTATGCCGAGGTCCGAGAGCCATTCCAGCAACTGAGTTTTTTCTCGTCCGGGTTCTGTCATGGTATGTTTTATTGAGGCGCAAGGCACAAGGCACCAGGCGCAAGGTGTTAGGTGCACAAATTTCAACGGTTACCCGGCATTCATTCCCGCTGAAGACGGGATTTCCGCTTCGCTACAACGAGCAACGAGTAACCAGCAACCCGTATCAAGAATCCAGCATCAACCCGATTTCCTCCTCAATCTGCTCCAGGGGCCCCAGTTGATCCGCCGGGACATGATAGATGCCGTCTCCCCCAGCCCCGCCCATGCCCCGCAGGTAGAAATAGAACACGCCCCCCCAGTGGCCTTCCGGAATAAAACGCTCCCCAAGGGACTGTTTCAACCAGCGGAGTGCAGCAATGGCATAGAGCTTGTACTGGAGGTTATAGTCTGACTCGGCCATGCTCCTTGCCATGGACGCCTGGTCGTAACCGGTCTCAAGATAGTTGGATTTCCAGTCCGCCACATAGTACTTTCCGCCTTTTCTGAAGATCAGATCCACAAAGCCCCGGATCAATCGATCCGGTCCTTTCCTCCCCATAACCGGCCCGGGTCTGTCGGAAAAGGGAGGAAAGGCGTAGTAAAACGCCGCCTCGTGGAGGCGGTCTTCGCCCTTCAAGCGGGCAAGGGTAAACCCGTCGCAAAATGGAGGAATAGGCGTCGTCAGTGTATTCCACAGGATCCTGCAAACCGCGTCCTGCCATCGCTCATCCACCTGGTAGGCCGCCATCTGCCTGAAAATGATCTCTCGTGTGCCGGGGTCCTCCAACAGACAAGTGCAAGAATCCTTGTCCCCAGCCCCCGATCTCAACGCCACGCCATAATCCATCCGTTCCAGTACCCCGTGAAACATAAGGCCCACATCGGTCCCGCCGGGGATCTCATCCAACCCTTCCTCCTCAAATAGCGCCCCCATGTCCCGGGCCCCGAAGGGTTCGTCATCCTCTTTTCCCGGTTGATCCGGCTGGAACTCTATTTCTCCGGCCGGGACATCGTCTGCTACGCCCTTTTCCTGATGCAGGCATGAAAAGGAATCCACCCGGGCCCGTCTCTCCGCATAGCTCTCCGGGATGACAAGATCTTCGAACCCCACGACCACAGGGGCCCGTTCCCGTTGTCCGGCTGTCTCGGCCCGGTCCGGCGCGGTCACACCGCCGGCAGAATGACCGGCCGTCAACCAGAGGACATTCTCGTCTTCAACGTCTCTGGGAAACGCCTCCGCCAGGGCCGGAGAAAGGAGCGTGCATACCGGACCGAGCCAGGAGGCATTGTTTCTGTAGATGTAGAACGGCAGGTAGAGCTTGAACTGTGCACGGGTGGCGGCCACATAATAAAGCCGCTTATCCTCGTCCTCCTTTTCCGCCTTGTGCCTTCCGCCGCCCCCGGATTTCCCCAGGTCCATGATCCGCGTGATCTCCCAGGAGGGTTCGCCCTCCTCCAAATGGTGATAGGTATGATACGCTTCCTGGTGAGATGGCGGCCGGGTCAACCCGCCGGCAACAAAGACCACCGGAAACTGAAGCCCCTTGCTCACGTGCATGGTCATGATCTGGACCTTCCCTGTCTCGGTCTCTATCTGGTGGACGTCAACCCCCTCATCCGCCTCCCAGGATGCATTTCCATGGAGGTCCAGCATGGCGGACAATCCCCTGAAATCGAGATTCTTTCTGTAGGCGATCTCTTTCAGGTACTCGAATATCTGCCGATAATTGGTATACTTCCGGTCCCATCCGCTCCCCCCTGCGCCACGGGCAAGGAGACCGGAGTCTTCCATGAGCGACTGGAACAGGTAGCCCCATCTGCGCGTCATGGCGTATCCGTTCCATTTGAAGAGGATCTGCTTGACCGGGTGAGTGGGCGGCATCTCCTCGTAGGCATACAGATCCTGGACCTGTCGTCCGAAAAACGGGGTCAGCAATCCCTTTTTGACGGCCGAACCGTCCCCAGGGTCCAGGATGGCGTGAAAGATGAGGCTGGTATACACCGCTTCATCTGAGGCGAAGAGGCCGGGCTTTTTGTAGAAGGCATAGGGGATCTTCTCTCTTTTAAGCTCATCTTCTAAGAAAGGCACGTCCGATTTTCCCCGCACCAGGATGGCCATATCCCCGAACCCGATGGATCGCTCCCCCCTCCCCTTCTCCACGATCCGGATGTCAGAGCCTGTGAGATGTTGAATCTCCCGGGCAACGAATCGTGCAAATCTCAGTTTGGCCGCTTTTGGAGAAGGCGAGAGGCGGAGATCGACGATAGTCAACGCGGCCCGACCCGAGTAATCCGCGATCATCTCCGCGCGTGCATCTGCCGGGTCCGGGGACCTTGTCTCCTGATAGCCGATCTCAAAAGGACCGGCCGCCGCCTGGGGCTTGAACCAGGTCTCTCGACCAAACAACCTGTTGAATGCCGTTATCAATCGGGGCTGGGAACGCCAGTTGACAGCAAGAGAATAGGGTCCACCCTTTCCCCTCGCAAGCCCTTCCATCTCCATTTTTGCAGTCAGATAGGCGTAAACGTCAGCGCCGCGAAAGGCATAGATGGCCTGTTTGGGGTCGCCGATCACGAAAAGCCGGTTCCCGGATTCATCCGGGCCGTCTATGAATATCCTTTTGAATATCCGCCACTGAACAGGGTCCGTGTCCTGGAATTCATCAATAAAGGCCACCCTGAACCGGTCCCGAAGTTTGGTCAGCAGATCGGCCGCGGCCTCGTCATACAGGGCTGTTTCTACAAGGCTCAGCATATCAGAATAGCTGATCCAGCCGTGGATCTGCTTTGTCAGGGCCACGTCGGCCTGAAGCCGATGAACGGCATCCACGGTCAGGCAGTAGTGAAGGTCTTTCAACCGCCGATTCAGCCCTTCCAGGACCTCCTTCACGGATGCGAGTTCAGGACATACGTGCAGGTTGGCCCCGCCCTTGTTCCATTTTTCAGGGATGAGACAGTCCAGGCCTTTCCTGCCGCTGGAGCCAGAGTCCTGTATCTGCACCATTAATGCGGAAAAAGAACAAAAATCGAAACCCTTTTCTTTGCCTGCGCAAAAATGCGCTTCAAGCGGGACAACAATCTTACCAAGGATGTTCTTTTTTGCGGCCGCATTGAAATTCAGTTGTCCATATCTGTCGGAAAACCCCGGCTCGATCAGGGATCTCACGCACATCCAGGCCGAGGCGATCTCCTCTTTGATCCCCTTGAAATCCCTTCCCCCCAGGTCTGGGAGGAGACTGTCTCCGGCCTGTTCGTGCAGGGATTTTGCCAGGCTGATGACAGCTTTCAGGAAACCACCCTTTTTTTCATTGAACTGGGACAGTTCAAGTAATTCCTGCAGGTCCTCCCCATATATTTCAGGCCAACTCCTTCGCATCTGCTCTTTCAGCAGGGTTTCATAAAGGGGGCCGTCCTGGATCACCTCGCTCTGAAAGGGGGTGCTGTTCTCAAAGGCAAAGTCCCTGAGAACGCTCTGGCAGAATCCGTGAATGGTATGAATGGCGGCCCTGTCGAATTCATCTACGCAAAGCCGAAGTTTCTTGAGCGTGGCCGGGTCAAGGCCGGGATCGTTGAGCGCTCCTTCAAGCTTTTCCCGTATGCGGACCTTGAGTTCAGAGGCCGCCTTTTCCGTAAAGGTGACCATGAGGATGTTTTCCAGCTCCGCATCCTCCTGTTCCCTGAGGAGGCGCACCACCAGGTTCTCGATGGTATAGGTCTTGCCGGTCCCTGCAGAGGCCTCGATAAGCCCGTGCTGCCGGAGATCGATCTGGTTTATGTCATGAACGGGTCGGTATTCCATCGCTATTCCTGAATCGAGTAGACCGGAGAAGGGTCCGAAGCACTATCTCATTTTTGTAACTTCAGTTCACTTCAGCCACTTTAGTCACTTCCGTCACTTTTCCTCATCCCCTGACCTTGTGTTGGAAAAAGATCCTGAACCGCTCCCTTACCCTGTCAAAGGCATCCTCGGGGATGTGGGGATCGGCGAGTCTCACCAGCAAGGATGTTTCCTCCGGGTAATCCTCCCGGAGCTGGGCATAAAAGGACTCCCGGTCCCCCTCCTCCATCTCATCGTCCGACAACAGATGAGGTTTGACGGATTGGGAGGTCGCCGCCTTAAAGGGAAGCCACTCCGGCCTTTTCCGGCCCAGATGGTCTGAGACCAGCAGAGTCACATAAGCACTGGCTGCATCCGGTTCCATGCAATAGGTCCAGGTCCCCACATTTTCCTTGTAAACCACGTGAAACGTGATGTCCGCGCCCCCCAGCAACAGACGGCCGCTCTGGGTCGACAGACAACAGAGCCAGAAGAGGAGCGGCTCCAGGATGTATCTGTCCGGCGCGGCCCCCGGTTTCCTTCCGGAACCGGTCAGCACCAGGGCATGCCACCCCTTTTCATGATCTTTCCAGACCCAGGGCAGTTGCCCGTGGACCTCCACGCGTGTCTCCATGGCTACCCCCGGAGCATCCGCAACACTGGCCATGAGACTCAACGGCTCAAAATGCTCCACAGGTAGCCGGTTGCCGGGGGATATGCTTTCGCCGGTCTGCTCACCCACAAAGAGGGCCCGGTATGTTCGTTCCCCTGATGCCATTTCTGCAATGATCCGGCTCAGGGTCCCGGCCCTCTTGGTGATATCCTCCCTGAGGGCCTTCTTGTCCAGTTCGGCAAAGGCCCCCTCGGGGGTCGCGCTCTTTCTGCGCAGGTCTTCATACACGCCATCGTAGAGCTCCATCAGGGGTTTGGGATCCATCACCGGGACCCCGGAGGCCGCAAACCTGTCAAGCCAGAGCCTGAGAGGGGTCATCTTGAGATGGTAATCCACCGGGAACTCAGAGTAAAAAGGTTCATCCTCCCTCAAAGTCGTCTCCCGAATAGACTCCTCTTCCTCGTATATCCCCAGATGCCGTTTCAGGCCCTGAGACACCGGGTCTTCCAGGAACATTCTCAGCTGCCTGACGGTAATCTTTTCAACGGATCGATCGTCCCGTGGAGACTGTTCGCCCTCAAGGCTAAAATCAGGGAAGCAGGCCTGAAGACGCTCCCTCAGGCCATCGGGCACGGCCCCTGCGGCTCTCTCCCACAGATCATTTTCCTGATAACAGGCGATTCTGTCGGCAAGGGAATAGTTGACCAGGACATCGGAGACAGCGTTGACGGCGTCCGTTGAAAGATACCTTTGGCTGGTCCCCTTGAGCGGGACCTCGGCCACGCAAAACCGCTCCCCCGGGGGGAGGATCTCCTCCTCCACATACCTGCGCAACTGATTCACCACTGAACAGGGCTGCATCACGCGATCCTTTTGCAGGTCTCTGGCCACATAGCCGATATAGAGCTTGTCGCGTACAGAGAGGAGCATCTCCAGAAACAGATAGCGGTTGCGCTCGGGCAGGCTGACATCCCCGATCCGTCTTTTCCGGAGACGCAGGTCCAGAGACGAGGAGTCCGACCGTCCGGGAAACGCCCCTTCTTCCATCCCCAGTACATAGACCACCCTGAAGGGGATCGGCCGCATGGGCTGGAGGGCCGATATGGTGACGCCATCGGTCAGATAATCTCCATAACCGCCCGAAATGGATCCAAGGCTCGATGTGACGAATTCCCGAATCATCTCAATGTTCAGTTTGAGGCCCGCCCACTCTTCCTCTGAACTGCCTTCCTGGAGCTGATCATATATCATCAGGCCCCCCAATGCCTCTGTCAACGCCTTTTGCACCGCAGACTCCCCCCTGAGGTTCGGTGGGACAGTCAGGAGTTCATCGCAGACCTTCAGAAACCGGTCGGCCCATTCCCCTCCCGACGCACGCAACCCAGCCAGCTCCGTCACACAACGGTACAGCCGTTCGATCACCAGGGAGAATTTCCCCACCAGGTCCGTGTCTCCGGTATGAACATCCTGAAAGGGCACACGCCCGTAAAATGACCTGAAGCGGGGGTCCAGCCCCTCGTGGGGTGATCCCTCTTGAGGGGCAGACAGGATCTTCGACAGACGCAGCCTCTGAAGCCCCTGTTTCCAGGTGTAGCAGTCATTGTCCGGATATCCTCTTTTCGCCTTATGCGATGGATCAAAGCTGTGAAAGATATTCAGATCTTCGGCCCAGTCGGCCCATATGGAGACGTCTTCAAAGCGGATCTCCCACCGGTTCATGAAGCAGGGATTCAATAAAAGGTCAAAGACCTCTTTCCGCGAGAAACGTCCTGCGGCCAGGTCAAGGATCCCTGCCACGGCCTGCCCATAGATGCTCTCGATATCCGCCCGCGAGTCTACCAGATTGTACGACAGCCGCCTGGGCCTCCGGTTGAAGACCGAATCGATGGCCGGTTTGTAGGCGGACATATCGGGCACAAAGATGGCGATATCGGTCAGTTGAAGCTGGGCGTCGGCCTCAAGGTTGTAGAGGATGCTGTTGTAGACGGTCTCCACTGCCCGGTAGATCCCCGGGCAGGCCACGATCTGGAGGGACCGGTCCTGTGGGCGCCTCTCCGCAGCGTCCTTTTCAGTAGAAAGGGTGAGGATGTGGCGTTGAATCGATTCGAGAACCCTGCCAGGGTTTTCCGGTCTGCTGAAGGAGGCGTCGAAGTCATAATCGGTGAGCCCACATAAGAGGCGGATATGTTCCCGGCCAGGTCTGCCCCAAGCCGATAGAAGTTCGTTGTCCTCGGTTTCCAGAAGCTCCCCTTGGCCACGCTCCTCCTGGGTAATCTCAAGCTTTTTGATCGCACGCCTCTGTATCCACTTTCGTTCCTGAGGCGTCCGGATGTCTTCCCAAAACTCCCGGCACGGGTTGAGGCTGTAAATACAAATCGAGTAGCAATCTTTCAATCGGCCGATCAGTCCCAGATGGAACGGAGACACCTGGGAGAGGCCGAACAGATGTACGAATTTTTTGGGTGGGGACGCCCCCAAATCGCCGCGTACTTCAGGCAGGACCTCGTCGGCATATTCGCCCAGTGAAAGGAGACGTTTTTTAGCTACCTGAACATACCGCTCCCTTGAATCTCTCATCCTCAGGTAAAGCCTCTGCTGGCATTGCTCCATTCCTTCAGGCCGATACCGGCTGTCAAGCCACTGCTCTATCATGTCGGACCGGTGGAACTGATAGGCCTCAAAAAGCCGTACCATCCTCTCGGTGAGCTGCCAGAGCTTCACCGCATAGTCGGGTCCTTTTCTGCCCTCCGGATCAAGGAGGTATTTGTTCAGGGGCGTCAGGGATGGATCATTCCCCTTCAGTCCCATCAGTTCTCTCAAAAGGAACATCCTCACATGAGAACTGGTCATCATTTCCGGTCGGTCCTTCCGGGGATCTATCCGCGCCAGGAGGTCCCACAGCCCGGATTCCAGATACCGGAAGTCCACATTCATGAAGACCGACCGTCTCGCAGCAAGGGTCAGTTGCAGCCACTTCATCAGGTTCTGGTTGGGGACAATGGTGAGGGGGCCTTCGAGGATGTTCTCTTTTGTCCGATTTTCGAGATCAACAACCTCGTCGAACTTGTCGGCCAGTGTCTCAAGCTGATTGCTGAAATAGAGTTGAATTGACACGGTGGGACCTCAATCCGGCTCCTCATGCCCCAGGATAATCATCCTTTCTTTGGCCGCCGCCTTTCGCTCTGCTTCCCAGAGGTCCCAGTCCTTCTTCAGACGTCCCAGCTCTGTTTTCACAGCGATGACCTCGCCCCCTTCGTCCTGGCCTGAGACTTCGAGCGAGGCCAGACGCTCTTTGAGCGGCTTGACCTGCTCCTTGATCGCCCTCATGGCGGCCAGGGCCTTCTGCTCCCTGGGTGTGGGGATCTCCAACTGTCCCGGACAGGTCCGGGCAGGATCTTCCATCACGGGAAACACGATGTGATCCAATCCATTATTCGTGGGCGTATCCATCATCCTCTCCGGCCTCCCATATTGGCTAACACCCCGTAAAAAACATCTCTACGCCTTTGGCTTTGTGTGAGAATGAAAAAACCAGGTATCACACGGAGGCACGAAGACACAAAGAAAAACAGATGGGTACAGGAAGAACCAAAAAGAGAAAACCCTCTGTGGCTCTGTGGCGCTGTGTGAGACAACTTTTGGTTGCGGCTATGCTGTGTTACAACGCATATGCAGTTACGATGCAAAGCCCTCCTCAGGGATATCCATAACCGACATGTCTTTACTCTTGATTCCCCTGGCCGCCGCCTCTGCCTCAGGAAGAACGTTCTTGATAAAGTATCGCGCACTGAAGATCTTGCCCGAATAAAATGCCGCATCTTTACTTCCCTTGACAAACGCCTTCCATGCAGTCCTGTCCGTTGACGCGACTCCCTTTTCCTGACTCAATGCATCCAGCTTTTCTTTTGCCACCCCCGCCTCCCACAACAGGAACCACCCCGAGATCACCTTCCCCATCATCATGAGGAACGGATAGGCATTGTTGATGGGGGTCAGGAAGTCCTTCTGCCCCGCGCACTGGGCAAAGAAGAACCCGGTTTCGCCCAGGGCGCCGACCGCCTGCTGCACATCCTCTGCAAGGTCTTTCAGATCAGGGACATCCCTGTATCTGGCAATGGTTTCGTTCATCTCTGCGATCAGGCCCATGAAGTAGGCGCCGTTCTTCTGGCCCAGCTTCCGGCCCACCAGGTCCAGGGCCTGGATGCCGTTGGCCCCTTCATAGATGGAGGCGATCTTTTCGTCCCGCAGAAACTGCTCCACCGGATATTCCGAACAGTATCCATAGCCGCCGTAGACCTGGATCGCCGTCTCGGTGACCCTGAAGCCGACGTCGGAGTTATAGGCCTTGCAGATGGGGGTCAACACCTCCACCATGCCCCGCCATTTGTCCTTTCGGGCCTCGTCCGTCTCGATCTCGGCCCGGTCCCCGCAGAGGGCCGTGTAATAGAGGAGTGCCCGCATGCTCTCCACATTGGACTTCATCCAGAGGAGCATCCGTCTCACATCCGGGTGCTGGATGATCGGCACCCTCGGGGCCTGCGGGTCCTTGAAATTGCGAATAGAAGACCCCTGAATCCGCTCCTTGGCATACTGGAGCGCATGCAAATAGGCGATGGATGCGCTGGTCACCCCCTGCATGCCCACGCCGATCCGGGCCTCATTCATCATCTGGAACATGATCTTCATGCCCTGGCGCTCTTCCCCCAGCAACTCTGCATAGCAGTCACCGTGATCGCCGAAGTTCAAGAGACAGGTGGCGCTCCCATGGATGCCCATCTTTTCCTCGATCTTGGCCACTTCGTAGTCGTTGCGTGGGCCCAGGCTGCCGTCATCGTTGGCCAGGTATTTGGGCACCAAGAAGATGGACAGCCCCTTTGTGCCCGGTTCGTCCCCCTCGATCCGCGCCAGAAGCGGGTGGACAATATTTTCGGTGAGATCATGGTCGCCCGAGGAGATAAATATCTTGGTCCCCTGTATCCGGTACGTTCCGTCCGGCTGGCGAACGGCCCGGGTCGCCGAGTTGCCCACATCGGTCCCCGCGTTGGGCTCGGTCAGGCACATGGTGCCCCCCCATTCGCCGGCGACCATTTTTTCCAGATACCGTTTCTTCTGTTCTTGTGTCCCATAGGACTCGATGAGACGGGCCGCCCCTTCGGAGAGACCCGGATAGGCGAAGAAGGCGAAGTTATGGACAAACCAGTCTTTGACGGCCAAAGAGGCGATGTGGGGGAGTCCCTGTCCTCCCGACTCCGGCAGAAAGCCCATGGCGCCCCAGCCACCCTCGCAGTAGAGTTTGTAACAGCGGTGAAAGGCCTCCGGGACATACACCTGCCCGTTTTCGAGCCTGCACCCCTCCCTGTCCCCCTCCTTGAGGGTCGGGAAGATCTCATTGACGGCGAATTTACGGGCCTCCTCCAGTATCATATCCAGCATCTCTCTTGAAAATTCCGCAAATCTCGGCGCCTCAAAAAGTGTCTCCACGTCCAACATCTCGTACAACAGAAACCGCTGATCCCGTTCATCTAAAATCAGATTTGCCATAACCGTCCGTCTCCTTGTTTTGGGTTCTAAATCATGGTGCCATCATATGGAAGGGAGCTCAGGCTGTCAACGTCGTTCTTCCTGGGAACGACAGGAGCGAGAGGAGGCAGGAGCTTGGGAACGAGAGGGAGGGTGTTTTTTTGAGTTGACAACTCCAGATTGCCATGGAATATGGCGTTATGTATGCCAGAACGATCAGACCTCCACAACAAAAGAGCTTCTTTCTTTTCGGTCCCCGGGGAACCGGCAAATCCACCTGGGTCCGGAGCGTGTTCAAAGACAGCCTCTACCTGGACCTTCTGGAATCGGCGCTTTTCAATCTGCTGCTCGCATCTCCTCAGCGACTTGAGACCCTGATCCCGCCAGGATATGAAGGTTGGGGGGAGAATCCATCGCAAAAAAAAGACAATTATCCCTATAATAATGCCAATAAGTTGAATAATCCTTTTTACGATTTGCATCTATTTTTCCCTGCCTTGGTGATTGAAAAAAGGAGATGGATGTGACTGGAGGTCACCGTATCGTTGAGTACGCTCAGACTGTAGCGCTTCCTGGCCTCAAAGAGCCGCTGAAGCCTCCTGTTGCGATCTCTGGCGAACTTGAGACGGAATTCCTTCTTATGGCACCGATGGGGAACCTGCCCCCTCAGATGCATCACCCATCCAGATCCTTTGTTTCCTGATGTCGTTATGATGGCAGATCTCCTTTCTTGCCCATAGCGGCAATCCAATTCCTCAGTGGCATTTCATCGATCTCGACGGCAACGTAGCCCGAGGCGCTGAAAAAGTCCCGGTAGCCTTGGGGAGAGTGGAGGTGCATGTCAGCCCAAGCGGCCCACCTTTTGTTCCGGTTGTGGAATCTTTCATGCTCATAGACCTCGTTGACGATCAGAAGGGTCCCTCCGGGCCTCAATACACGTCTGATCTCTTGCAAGTCATGAATCAGGTCAGGCCAGAAATAGTAAGCCTCAAAAGCAGTCACAAGATTGAAGGCATTGTCGGAAAACGGAAGAGATGAGACGGTCCCATGGGCGATTTCTATCCGGCCCTTTTCTATCAG
>CAYPDL010000061.1:0-14482 GCA_964409475.1 uncultured Desulfobacteraceae bacterium
TTTTCCACGGGATTTTGAGGTGCGACGGTTGAAGCGAAATGTAAACTCATCCAAAAGGTTTAAAACACTGCATCGATTTTCGTTGATCGGTTGATAAAACGACCATCGTGTCGCATTGTTACGACTTCCTTCCGTCTGCGTAGTTTCGAAGTCTCTCCAGCGAAAATCGGAGCACCGTTAAATCCGAACAAAGAGAACCAGATTTCCCCTGCGTACAATCCGTTCTGCCATGACCTTAGGGGATGTATTGAATCTGGCTTCAGAACTATATCCCACAGCTCATCCTGAAAATCGATCCAAAGAACTGAGGGCTCAGTTTCAGAGAACTGATATTCCTGTTGCTTGATCTGAGCTAACCGGGAAATCGCATTCTCGGTAACATTCTCATCAGGGGTGGGCTTTCCGAAAGGCGTTATGACATGTTCCCGTATGTTGACTCCAGACTGCAGTGGTTCGTCAGATCCATTATTGAACTCATCGAGTGCATCCGATTCATCCTTTGAATACTGCTTCGCATTCACCTCTACCCTAACCGAATCATCTTTGAATATAATACAGAAGTCTGGTGTCGGCTTGCTGGTTTCGGTGATCCCGTTAACATCAAAACCTGCAAGAAGCAAATATCCATAAGTCCTCACTTCGGCTAAGAAACTTGATGGAGATGAGTAGTCATCAACATCCAATAGCCGATCCTTGTTGGAACAGAACCATGATCTGTCGTGTTGAAGCACAGCATTTGCAGCATTGTTCGTATTATCGAACAGCGAAGCGTGACTATTGAAATAGGTTATTATTGCTTTTGCAGGATGACTGCGGTCTTTCACGGACGAGGAATTAATTAGTGAAATCTCGTCATCCGTCAGTTCTCGTTTAATATGGTTTATGATTGTCATGTTTCCTTCGTTTTCCGCAATTCTTACTATCAAGATTCCAATGAATCCAAAGACAAAACCAAATCAATGAAAAATCGCCGTGTAACGCTACGGGTGAGGCGAGCGGATCACCGCGTCGCCTCGACCCGGTTGTTGTGCGTGCTTCCCGTCTCATTCAAAGCTGCCTTTCGGAGTCGACCTGCAAAGAGAAGGATGCGATCCAAATCGGTCGGGGCGTAGTATGCCATAAAATACGTTCTGCCGTCAGAGAGTTCTTTTGCTGCCGTGAGCGAATCCGGACCCGTGGGAACAGGATAGCGAGCAGCCCACGTTGAGTACCTCGATAGGCGACAGAGCAATTCCTCTTCATTCGTGTTGAGGTGGATATTGCTCTCGCGTGCCAAGCGCACAAGATTGTGACTCTTAATGTAGGAAGGGAGGTCGGACTGAAGCCAGTTGCGGAGTGAATCCATGTTGCGATGTATAAGGATCGCCTTGAAGTAGTTCTCCAGCGCGTACGGTTCCTTGCTGAGAACATTGCATCGAATTCAAAAAAATCGGCACTCATTCTATCTCATTCTATATGCTAAAACCCAAAATATCGTCAAGCTCAAAAGACTTGTGATATCCATGACCCCGGTGGCTTGACCGAACGTTGAGATAGACCCCGTCTATCAACTATCTGAAATAGCAAGATATGTTTTAGTAATCTCAAACATTTTGTCACCCCAAAAAGCTGAGATATGCCTTACTTATCCCCATCCGATGGCCACGACATCAATGCACATGCCGTTGAATTCATGGCCTGTGGGGAGGGCGTACAGGGGCTACGAATTCTTAATCAACAAGGACCGGGCCATGAGGGTCTTCCTGAACCCCAAGGAGTGCTTCGTTTTCGCAGGGGATTTGTGCGGCCCGCTCCATTGTCTGGTCAGGAAGACTGTCACGAAGGTTTGACCCGGTCGCCGCTGCGCAGGGCCTTGGGCGGGGCCACGATAACGGCATCTCCTTTACTGAGGCCTTCCTTGATTTCCGCTTCGTCGTCGTTCATGATTCCCAGGGTTACCGACATGAGAGCGGCCTTGCCGTTCTTTATGGAAAAGACCTGCCATTGATTGCCGGCCCCCCTGAACAGGGCGGTCCGGGGGACCTTGAGCACATCCTTTTTTTCTTCCGTGTAGATCCGCACGCGGACCCGGTAGGCCAGACCGAGGGTCCGGCCCCCCTCTTTCAAGTGCTTCAGCGCATCCGGGTCAAAGGCAATATCCACCGGCACCCGCTGCTGATCCACGCCCAGGGATGATACCTTGGTGAAGCCGGCCGGCTTGATCTGCGTTACGGTCCCTCGGATGGGCGAATCCCCGATGGAAGGACCATAGATGTCCACGGCGTTTCCCGGACGGACCGTGACCACGTCCTGGGAAAGGATGTCGGCGGTTACATCCAGCTCTCTCATGTCGCCGATCTCCATGAGGAGGGTTCCGGCCGCGAGGTATTCCTCGTTTTTGACCAGGCGACGGAGCACGATTCCGTCCACAGGGCTCTTTATGGTGGCGCGTTTCAATCTCCGGACCGCCATTTCCTGTTCGGCCCGGGCTCCGGCCAGCCGGTGGTTCAGGACGTCGGTTTCCAGATGTTTCAGGCTCAGGCGCTCCTCTATATAGTTGGGAAGGAGTTCCGCGGCTGCGGTAATAGCCCAGGTGGCCTTGCTCATGAAGCGGGCAGAGGCCACGGGGCTGTTGGGGAACGAATTTGACGATCTCACTGCCGTTCCCATGGAATGACATCCGTATTTGCAGCCTTTTACAAAGAGATCCCCACGGACGGGGCTGGCTATTTCCAAATTGAGTTTTAGTCGTCCCGTATAGACGTATCATGCCAAATTTATTGAAATGATAGCCTAATGAAGGGTGCGAAACTTGAGCAAGGTATCCCATTGCGCCTCAGGGCCTTTCAATTGACACCATGTGGAAAGTATCCGGTAAGGGGGTAACGGTGCGAAACCTCTCCCGTGTGGGCGACAAGGGTCCCAAAATCCCAGAAATTCCAGTGAAGATGGCAGAATGATGCGATTTTGTCAAGGCATGGTTCAGGAGGCGGCAATTCTTGACATAGGGCCCCCATTATTCTACAATCCCATCGATTCCAGGAAAGCTCTTGAAATTACCGGATGTTGTCCGGTTCAATTAATCCGAGGGGCTCGGAGGGAATAATGTGAACGCCAAGAACGGATTATCTCACAGGGCGCACAGAGCCCACAGAGTTCTTTAAAAATGGATACCTATGGATTTATGATTGTCGATTTGTGATTGTTGATTGAACAACGGCGTGAAAATAAGAAGATGCATACCCGCAACCCCAAAAAATATTTCTTGAAGACTATAATTATGAACTCTGAGTCCTCTGCGGACTCTGTGAGAGACTTTTTAAGGAGCGCATGTGAAGAGAAAAATGGTTATTGTCGGCGTTACCGGCGGGATTGCAGCCTATAAGGCAGCAGAACTGGTGCGGCTCCTGGTCAATGAGAAGATAGTGGTCAGGGTCGCCATGACACGCAGCGCCACTCGGTTCGTGACGCCCCTCACCTTCGAGGCCCTCTCGGGCAACCGGGTGGTCTATGAGATGTTTGATCAGGAAGGGACGGTCATGGACCACATCCGATGGGGCCAGGATTCGGACTTGATCATCATTGCGCCGGCCACGGCCGATTTTATCGGCAAGATGGCCCATGGCATCGGAGATGATTTCCTGTCCACCTGCGTGATTGCCGCTACGGCCAAAATCCTCGTCTGTCCCTCAATGAACGACCGGATGTTCATGAACCCTGCGGTCCAGGAAAATCTCGGTGTGCTCCGGAAGCGGGGGTTCATTGTCTTGGAGCCGGGTCAGGGAGAACTGGCCTGCGGGACCAATGGCCCCGGTCGGCTTCCGGAGCCGGTTGAGATCCTTGAACAGGCGAAGTCCCTCCTCTCCGATCAGGACCTCTCCGGACGCAAGATCCTGGTCTCGGCCGGTCCGACCGTGGAGCCGATCGATCCGGTCAGGTACATCAGCAACCGCTCTTCAGGAAAGATGGGCTATGCCCTGGCCAGGGCGGCTGCGCGGAGGGGGGCCGAGGTCATCCTCGTGAGCGGCCCCACTTCCCTCAAGGCGCCCGTGGGCGTTACCTTCTGTTCCGTCAAGACGGCAGACGAGATGCATCGTTTGGTTTTTGAAAATCGTGGGGGATGTGATATAGTCATCAAGGCCGCGGCGGTCTCCGACTACAGGCCCCGGGAGTGTGCGGGGCAGAAGATCAAGAAGGGGGCCGAATCCCTCTCTCTGGAACTCATCAGGAACCCGGATATCCTGGCCTGTCTGGGCGAGACAAAGGCCGCATCTCCCTGCATCCTGGTGGGGTTTGCTGCAGAGACAGAAAATCTGCTGGCCAATGCTGAAAAGAAGCTGAAGGCAAAAAACCTGGATATGATTGTGGCCAATGATGTCTCCAGTAACGATGCGGGGTTTGAAACAGATACCAACCGGGTCAAATTCATCTACAGGGATGGACGGGTGGAAGATGCGCCCCTGATGACAAAAGATGAGGTGGCCGACCGGGTACTGGACCGGGCCATGGCCCTCAGAGAGGTTGACATTGGGAACAGAAGCGGAAATTAGAGGGATCTTTTCCCACATGAGGGGTCTCCTCAAGTCTTACCAGGAGATGGGCCTGGATCCCCCGCCGGTCTCGGCCGATGTCCTGAGCTTTTCACGGGCGCCTGAACCGAAGCCGGTCCGGGCATCAGCCCCCCGTGCCGTGGAGACGGAAGAGAGGGCCGTTGTGGCGGATCGTTCCGCTTTGCTCAAGGGCCTGAGGTCCCGCATCGGCGACTGTCAGCGATGCAAACTCTACCAGGGACGGACCCATCTGGTATTCGGGGAGGGCTCTCCCGAGGCCAGGCTGGTCTTTGTGGGTGAAGGCCCGGGATATGATGAGGACAAAGTCGGAAGGCCCTTTGTGGGCGAATCCGGAAAACTGTTGACGCGGATTATCGAAAACGGCATGGGCCTGACCCGGCAGGATGTGTACATCTGCAATGTGGTCAAATGTCATCCTCCCAAGAATCGGGACCCGGAAAAGGATGAAATCGAGGCATGCATCCCCTTTCTGATAGAGCAGCTTCAAATCATCGGCCCGGAGGTCATCTGCACCCTGGGCCGGGTGGCCGGCCAGGCCCTTTTGGGCAAGACCTTTAAGATCACCGAGGAAAGAGGACAATGGCGGTCATACCAGGGTATCCCCTTGATGCCGACCTTTCATCCGGCCTATTTGTTGCGGAATGCATCTGCCAAGCGGCAGGTCTGGGAGGATATCAAGCAGGTCATGAAACGGATCGGTTTAGAGGTAAAAATCCATGGGTAAATTGCGACTGGCTTTCTTGACTCTCATCTTCCTGATTTCCCTCTTGTGGGCCTGCCAGCCGGGTCAGGGGGTGTGCGGCACTGCTGAGTCCGGGGGCGAGATCATGATCCTCGAACTGGAAGGCCCGATCAATCCGGGGACCGCCATGTACGTGGTCAGGGGGCTTGAAATGGCAAAAGAGCAGTCGGCGGCCATCGCCATTATCCGTCTGGACACCCCCGGAGGGCTGGCCTCATCCATGCGGTCCATTATCAAGGCCATCTTGAATTCCCCGATCCCGGTGGTGGTCTATGTGGGGCCCAGGGGGGCCGGCGCCGCCTCGGCCGGCGTGATGATCACGGTGGCGGGTCATGTGGCGGCCATGGCAGAGGGGACCAATATCGGGGCGGCCCATCCGGTGACTGCGGGCGGCAAAGACATTGAAAAGACCATGTCCGAAAAGGTGGTCAACGATATGGCCGCCTATGCACGGGGGATTGCCGAAGACAAGGGGAGAAACGGCGAGTGGGTGGAAAAGGCGATTCGGGAGAGCGTCTCCATCACGGCGGATGAGGCGCGTGAGAAAAAGGTCGTCGACCTGGTGGTCAAGGATATGGACCACCTGATCAGGGACCTGGACGGCAGAGAGATCCAGATGCCGCAGGGCAAGGTGATCCTCAAAACAATCGGGCTTAAACAGGTGCACTACAAGCCCGGATTCCGGGATAAGGTCCTCAAGACCATCAGCGATCCCAATATCGCCTATATCCTCATGATGATCGGTCTGGCCGGGCTATATTTCGAGCTCTCCCACCCCGGGGCCATCTTTCCCGGGGTCATCGGCGCCATATCGCTGATCCTGGCATTTTTCTCTTTTCAGACCCTTCCGGTAAACTACGCGGGGCTTCTCCTGATTCTCCTGGCCATCATATTGTTCATTGCAGAAGTCAAGGTGGCGAGCTACGGCATTCTTTCCATCGGGGGATTGATTTCCCTGACCTTGGGGTCTATCATGTTGTTTGAGGATGTCGGGGTTTCCCTGAGGCTGATGTTGCCCACTATCCTACTGATTGGCGGGTTTTTTGTGGTTGTGGCGGGCCTGGCGTTTCGGGCTTATCACACGAGGCCGCGGGGGGGAACCGACGGCCTGTTAGGGGAAATCGGGGAGGTCAGGGAGCTGATCGCGCCGGAGGGCCTGGTCTTTGTCCATGGTGAATACTGGCGGGCGGTTTCAGAAGAGCGTCTTGAACCCGGAGACAAGGCAGAGGTGACAGGGGTCAAGGGCCTGATCCTGACGGTCAGGAAGGCCCTGAATCCATTGCCCGGAAACCACGCAATTCTCAGTAAAGGAGGATAATATGTTTTACATATTGGCGATCGTGCTCATTTTCCTGTTCCTTTTTTCCGCCATCAAGATCCTGAAGGAGTATGAGCGGGGTGTGATCTTTCGTCTTGGCCGGGTGATCAAGACAAAGGGGCCCGGCCTGATTATCCTGATCCCGATCATCGATAAGATGGTCAAAGTAAGCCTCCGTCTCGTTGCCATGGATGTGCCGCCCCAGGATGTGATCACCCGGGACAATGTCTCGGTCAAGGTCAATGCCGTGATCTATTTCCGGGTGATGGATCCGACCAATGCCACCATCGAGGTGGAGAATTTTCTCTTCGCCACCTCGCAGTTGGCCCAGACCACATTGCGGAGCGTCTGCGGTCAGGTGGAGCTTGACGAACTACTGGCCGAGAGGGAGAAGATCAATACGCGGCTCCAGAACATCCTGGATAAACATACGGATCCCTGGGGGATCAAGGTGACCACGGTTGAGGTAAAGCACATCGATCTGCCCCAGGAGATGCAGCGGGCCATGGCCAAACAGGCCGAGGCCGAGAGGGAGAGGCGGGCCAAGGTCATCAATGCCGAAGGCGAATACCAGGCCGCCACCCGCCTGGCCGACGCCGCAGCCATTATCCAGAAATATCCGGAGGCCCTCCAGTTGAGATACCTGCAGACCATGCGGGAGATATCGTCGGAGAGCAATTCAACCACGTTTTTCCCTTTGCCGATCGACCTGGTGACGCCCTTTCTGAAAAAGGGATAGAAACAATAGATTCAGGAATGCGGGAATTGAGGGATTGAGGGATTGAGGGATTGCGAATTATTGCAGGCAGTTAAAATCTACGAAACCGTTAAGGTTCCTGTTGAGTCGGGAGCCCAGGTGTGGTAAAAAGAGGCGCCTAAGGCCTACATCATATAAGGAGATACAAGCATGGTGGAAGAAATGACAGAAGCGGTCACTGAAGAGACTAAGGAAGAGATCAAGGAAAAACCCCCAGTAAAGGTACCCGAGTTCAAGAAGCCCTTAGACAAGATGACGGCCATCGAACTGAAAGAGGTGGCCATGGAGATCCCTGGAGTCGCGGGGGTCCATGCCATGAAAAAGGCAGAAGTGCTGTCCATTATCAAGAAATATTATGGCATTGAAGAAGAGGGGGGCACTGAAAAGGGCAAGAAAAAGAAGGTGCAAAAGAAGGCGGCGAGCGTCCAGGAGCTGAAGGCCAAAATGGTCCAGCTCAGGGAAAAAAGAAAAACGGTCCGGTCGGGCAGAGACCGGAAGCAGGCCGATATCCTCAGACGGCGGATCAACCGCCTGAAAAAACAGACCCGGAAGGCTGTCCAGGGCTGAAACGACTCCTCATCGTGAGCAGGTGTCGGGGAACGTGCCTGGCCCCGGGCCTGCTTTTGTTTTTTCTTAACTTTTCAGCTTTTTGATATAAAGTATCGCAACATGACCGGCCTTTTTCACATGCCTAAGGTGTTACGTTTTTTCAAGGTCTCCCGAAAGTATTTGATCTGGAACCCCCATGATGAAGCAGGCGTCTCTCAAGACCGTGGCCGTCATCCCCGCCGCTGGATTCGGCATCCGGATGAAGAGCAAGCGGGCCAAGCAGTTTCTCAGCCTGGATGGAAGGCCCATCCTGGCCGTGACCCTGATCCATTTTCAGGAATGCAGCGAGGTGGATGGGATTGTCCTGGTGGCGCCCCCCGGAGATGTGGACTATTGCCGGGAGCATATCGTGGAGGAGTTCGGCCTAACAAAGGTTGAAACGATCGTTCCGGGCGGTAAGCGTCGCCAGGATTCCGTAAGACTTGGCCTCCAGGCCACAGAAGGGAGGTACGATCTCGTCCTGATCCACGACGGGGTCCGGCCTGTCATTGAAGAAGGGCTTCTGACGAGGGTAATGGAAGCCGCCAGGATTCACCGGGCCGTGACTGCGGCGCTTCCTGCCAAGGAGACGATCAAAGAGGTGGACGAGCGCGGCGAGGTGGTGCGGACCTACGATCGGCATCGGATCTGGATGGTCCAGACCCCCCAGGCCTTCCGCTACCACGACATCCTGAATGCCCATCATATGGCACTGGCCGAAGGATGGGAGGAGGCCACAGACGACGCATTCCTGGTTGAAAGGTCAGGAATTCCGGTCACGGTAGTGGAAGGTTCAGAAAAAAATATTAAGGTCACGACCCCATATGACCTGGAACTGGCGCGATTCCTGTTGCGATCGTGATATATGTTTAAGGACAATCGTTCTGGGGCCGCAGATTTCCGCAGATATGCGCAGATAATTTCAAAAAATTGAAAATGAGAGGTCATCTGCGTTTATCGGCGTCCAAATTCTCTTTCTAAACCAGTATGGCTTCCCTTCGTTCCCATGCTCTGCGTGGGAACGCATTTCCGGGACGCTCCGCGTCCTGATGTTAAGGGTTTGTTTGCGTTTTTTGTGCCTTTTTGCGGCTATACAACGTACGGATCGGATATGATGGTCAGGATAGGAACACGGGGAAGCAAATTGGCGCTCAAACAGAGTGAATGGGTGAAGGCCAAAATTGAGGCCAGATATCCCGATATCGGTGTGGAGCTTGTCAGGATCAAGACTACCGGAGATAAAATCCTTGATTCGCCCCTGAGCAAGATCGGGGGGAAAGGCCTTTTTGTCAAAGAGATCGAAGATGCCCTCCTGGAAAACAGGGTTGATTTGGCCGTCCACAGCATGAAAGATGTGCCGGCGGAGCTTCCTGAACGTCTCTATCTTTCGGTTTTTCCGGAACGCGAAGATCCTTCCGATGCGCTCATCTCTGCAGATGGCCTTTCACTTGACCAGCTTCCCCGGGCGGCAAAGGTGGGGACAAGCAGTCTCAGGCGGGGGGCGCAATTGCTCCATATCCGTCCGGATCTGGAGCTGGTGCCCCTTAGGGGGAATGTGGACACCCGGCTGCGGAAAGTTGAGTCAGGGGATCTTCAAGCGATTGTTTTGGCGACAGCCGGGCTCAAGCGGTTGGGCCTTTCAGCACGGATTACCCAGACCATTTCTTTTGACCAGGTGCTGCCCGCGGTCGGACAGGGCGCCCTTGGGCTGGAAACGAGACGAGACGATGAGCAGACCGCAACCCTCCTTGAGTTTCTTAACCATAGACCTACAGAGATAACCGTCAGTGCTGAAAGGGCCTTTTTAAAGACGTTGGAGGGGGGGTGCCAGGTCCCCATTGCCGGTTTGGCCAGGCTGGATGGGAAACGCCTCCGTTTCAAGGGGTTGGTGGGGGAGTTGGACGGATCGAGGCTCTTCAAGGAAGAGACGGCCGGACCCTCGGATCAGGCCGAAGCCATCGCAATTGCCTGTGCCAGGAACCTGCTCGCTTCCGGTGCGGACAAGGTGCTGGAAAAGGTGTATGGGCTGGGAATTGACGATTGAAAATTGACAATTGACGAATGGGGTGCTGCTTATTTGATCCATAGCAGTCTATGATTGAAACTGGAAACTGGATACTGGATATGTTTTGGCGTGGTCGTCATCTCCTGAAAACTGAAAAGTCGAAATTCGAAAGCAGGCGTCGAGGCCTTCCATGAAAAAATCGTCAATCGTCAATCGTCAATCGTCAATCCAAACGGGAACCGTCTATCTGGTCGGCGCCGGGCCCGGCGATCCAGGGCTCCTTACGATCAAGGGAAAGGAATGCCTTTCCGGGGCGGATGTGATCATTTATGACTACCTGGCAAATCCCTCCTTCCTCGATTATGCCGGAGAGGGAGTGGAATTGATCTATGTGGGGAAGAAGGGCGGCTCCCATACCATGGGCCAGGAGGAGATCAATGCCCTGATCGTGGACAGGGCCGCGACCGGAAAGACGGTGGTCCGGCTCAAGGGCGGCGATCCCTTTATCTTTGGCAGGGGCGGGGAAGAGGCCCAGGAACTGGCCAGGGCGGGCGTGGATTTCGAGATTGTTCCAGGGGTTACGTCGGCCATCTCCGTGCCGGCCTATGCAGGCATCCCCCTGACCCATCGGGACTATACCGCCACCGTGGCCTTTGTTACCGGTCATGAAGACCCGCTCAAAGAGAAATCCACTATCGCCTGGGACAAGCTGGCAACAGGGGCAGGGACCCTGGTGTTCCTCATGGGCGTGGGAAATCTCCCTCAGATCGCCGATAGCCTCATGAAACATGGCCGGTCCCCGGATACGCCGGTGGCGGTGATCCGCAGGGGCGCCTCTGCCGAACAGGCCACCTGGGTGGGAAATCTCGAGAATATCGGCCGTATAGCAGAGGAAAACCGCATTCGACCGCCTGCCATTATCGTTGTCGGCGATGTGGTTCGTCTGAGAGAGGAACTCAACTGGTTTGAAACAAAACCCCTTTTCGGCAAACGGATCGTGGTCACCAGGGCCAGGGAACAGGCGAGCGAGTTTCTCCGCATGCTGGAGACGCTGGGGGCGGAGGCTATTGAATTCCCTACCATCGAGGTGAGACCGCCCGAAAGCTGGAGACCCCTGGACCGGGCGATCGAGAATCTGGCTGGATATGACTGGCTCATCTTTACCTCTGTCAACGGGGTCATTTTTTTTCTCGATCGGCTCCAATTTTCAGGGAAGGATATCCGCGATCTGAAGGGTAACAGGATCGGGGTCATCGGACCCAAAACAGCCGAGGTGTGGGAACGCATGGGGATCCGGCCGGACCTGATGCCGGGCGAGTATCGGGCCGAAGCGGTCGTGGACGCCTTCAAACAGGCAGGGATCAGGGGAGCAAAGATCCTTATTCCCAGGGCCGCCAGGGCAAGAGAGGTCCTGCCGGACGAGTTGCGGAAGGCGGGGGCCCAGGTGGACGTGGTCCATGCCTACCAGACCATCTGCCCCGATCATGATACGGGCCGGGTCAGGGAACTGCTCATGAAAGGGGCCATCGACATGGTGACCTTTACCAGCTCGTCTACTGTCAGCAATTTTGTAAAGATGTTCGAGGCGGATGGCAATCTGCTGCAGGAATGGATGAAACAGGCAGCCGTCGCCTGTATCGGCCCCATCACTGCAAAGACCGCCCAAAAAAACAATTTTAAGGTGAGTATCATTCCCCCTGAATACACAATTGAATCCCTCGTTGAAGAGATCATGCGCTTTTTCACTTCAGATACTGTTGTCGGCCAAAAAAAATAGGGCGCACAGACTTCTTTCGTGGGTCCCGGCCCCGCATATTGCGGTTTTTTCCGGGACGGCCCGCCCTGATGCGACCCGTCATTCTTCTGATCGCGGCCTTTTTATTGCATTTTTTCCAACAATACTTTACTTTCAAACCGGATCTATTCAATTCACGCTGAACCAGCTGCTGGGCAACGTCGCAATATCATAGCCAACGAAGGTTGCTTTTTATGTCTTTTGCAGGAGGATGATATGAACAGGTTCAGAGCAAAATTTCGGCTGAAAATTCGCATGGCAGCAGTGATGGCCTTTTTACTGATATCGGCAATGACCATATCCGGGATGGCTACGATGGCTGCGGCTGAGGGTTTCGGACTGGGCGATATCCCCCTGGACAAGGAAACGTATGAAAAATACATCAAGAAGCTTCCGCTGGAGCGTTTGGAGGCGGCGCATCCTTCAAGTTACGATGCAAGAACTGCAAGCATTGTTACGTCGCCAAAGAATCAAGGCGGTTGCGGGTCGTGCTGGGCATTTGCGAGTGCCGGGGCCTTCGAGTCCCACCTGCTGAAGAAGTATGCCATGGGTCCGTACGATCTGTCAGAGCAACAGCTTCTCGATTGTAATGCCTGGGGATATAGTTGCTCCGGAGGCTCTTCCAATGCCCCTCAATACTGGGAAACCACTGGGCCTAATACAGAAGCATGCTACCCCTATACTGGGAACTAAGAGATGGGAGGTGAATGATGGCCAAGACATTGAGAAATGGCATTTGGTGTTTTGCTGTGTGCTTGTTAGCATGTTTGATCTTCAGTGAGCCCACTGTTGCATATGAAGCAAACAACACACAAATACCCCTGAATCAATATGGCATCCGCTCCTCGAACCCGTATGTGGTAAACAGATTTATCTGGGATGGAAAAACCATTGACGAGGTTATCGTCCCGAGTCGACCGAGTCCTCCAAAGGGCTTTACCAGCCAGGTTGCACTGGTGCCTGAACCCCACCCCGCAGCCGGAACCAATTCTATTTCCAATGTCCCTGCAATGACCTGGTGTTTTGGATGCTCGGCCACATCCGCGGCCATGATGTTCGGTCACTATGACAATGCCGGGTATCCCAACATGTACGCCGGCCCCACAAACGGCGGCGTGTTTCCCATGACCAATGCAATATGGGGTACGGTGGTCATTAATGGTGAAACAAGGGCCTTATGTCCCCTCAGCGCCACGCGGATGGATCTGGATGGTCGTGCAATAAGGGGCCATGTTGACGATTACTGGGTGCAATATGGCAGTTCCCTGCCCGACCCGTTTATCGGCAACTGGACAGAACATACCAAGGGCGAATGTACCGGCGATTATATGGGAACCAACCAGTCTTCGTTTAGTAACGAGGATGGTTCCACAAGATTCTGGTATTATACTGGTGGCAGTCCCCTCTATGATTATACTGGATCGGAACCATCCCGACGTGACGGCTGTCACGGTATGCGGCTTTTTGCTGAGTCGAGGGGATACACGGTTGACACAAATTACTCCCAGTACATTTACGGCTACGGCGGTAACACCAAGGGCTTTACCTTTGCCAACTTCAAAACCGAAATCGATGCCGGCCGGCCTGTTCTGATACAGGTTGAAGGTCACACCATGTTAGGGTATGGATATAACGATACAGGATCAACCATCTATATCCATGATACCTGGGACTACAGCAACCATTCAATGATCTGGGGGGGCTACTATTCTTATATGAGGCACTATGGTGTGAGTGTGGTCCAGCTTGCTGCTGCGCCCAGCACATGTCCCGATTGCCCTTCCAATGGCGTGATTACCAATGCAACATATCGCGCAGGCACCACCTGCTCATGCTCGAATGCTACATCCATCACCTTAGGCGGCAACGTAACCATTGAAAACGGAGCTACCGTGACATTTACCGCACCGACCATAACGGTGAACCCCGGCTTTCATGCGCAAACAGGAGCAGTGGTCAACATGCAGCAGTAGTAGATTCGGAGCGTCTTACCCGCTGCATACGCCACGGCTGTGAGATAGGACCGATATCTCCTCATCCTGGTGTGCGGATATTTTCTCTTCCCAAGAACCGGTGGTGATACAAACCGAATTCTCATATTGATTCGCCTTAATAAGAAGAATCCTACATCCCCAATGTGGCCTTGATTTGTTGGATCTCCTGCCGCAGTATATCATTTTCGGCCTTGCAATCCCAAGCCAGTTCTCTCTATTTCACCGATACGACAATAGAATCGATCCCCCACCACGGCCCTGTGGCCACGCCATCCGGATCATCAAGGGCAATATAGAAGGTATAGTCTCCTTTCGGTAGTGCCATGTTCATCACCTCAAAGGATGTGAGTTTAAACACCCCTGTCTGGATGCATCGCTTGATGCCGGGCGACCAGCCGGTGGGATAGACATAGCTGTACCAGTCTCCAGGCGGGGCAAAGGGTGTGGTTGCGGCGATCCACCAGTCGGCCGATTCACCATTCCGGGAGCCTGGGTCGAGGCTAACTTTAATGGATACTGGCTCAGCGCAGGAAACCCTAATGGGTCCATCCGAATCGTTCGCCTTTATATCCGTGGAACAGCCCCCGCCTGCAAATTCATAGGCCCCTCGATCCACACCAATGCCTGTGGGGCGGCTAACGTTCTCAAGATCATGGTCTGGAATCAATCCGCCCAAACTCCCAACCGGGAGACCGCTGTCTATGGCCGGACTGCCCGCTTGAAGATGACCATC
>CAYPDL010000061.1:14582-25219 GCA_964409475.1 uncultured Desulfobacteraceae bacterium
TAGAGCATATCCAGGCCGTCCGAGGTGTTGTACCGAAAGATACTATCCTCAATGAGCCAGTTTCCCCCTGTAGTGTTTAATCCCACCCCGTCGCCATAACCGCCGACCGACTGTGCCCAGCAACCGTACGGTGTTTTCTCAGGATAACTCTCCGCACAGCCGTTCCATTCCACTGTAAGATTGCGAAAGGTCAGGGTGCCAGTATTGGCACTCTCCCCGATATCGCCATCCCAACCGACCCCGCCATTGGCCGCAATCCGTACGTTTTCCACCGTCCAGTTCGAAAGCCGACCGGCATGTACCCCGGCCCAGGCCAGTCCGTGTATATTGAGGTGCGAAAGGATTACATTAGATGAGTCCGCTGCGTATATCCCCGCATCGGCCCAGTCCCCGAAAGGAGGGTTATCTCTTTCGCAGTGAATGGCGGGATCAGGATGGTCCTCCACACACGCCGAGTGGTCCGTGATTTCCAGACACCCGATGATCGCGTTGGAGGTCCCGTCGAGGCTCAGAATCTGCCAGGGCCTCTCCGCCCCCCACAACTCCGGTGGATCAGGGCATCCCTGATCCCAGCCCGCGCCCAGGATGCGCGTCGGTTGAGCAGGGTCCGGCCCGGAAGGGAGCGGCGGCAGGTGACAGTCGTAAGTATATGATGAATCGCACCAGCCCGTGTTGGGGGCCCCAAAACCCAATCGATAACTGCCCGGGTAAATGATAAGGGTGTCGCCGCCGGCGATCTTCCAGTTTCCCGATGCATCCAGGGCCCAGAAGGGATGGGACCAGGCGCATGCCTGACCTGTTCCCGAACCCGGATAGGGCGCATTGGAGAGACCCGTACACTGGGTCGCCGTTCCCCCGTTGGTCCGCACATAATAGGTCGTCGCAGCCGGGCATGGAGGACTCCACACCAAAAGGGAAAAAGCCAACAACGGCCAACACATCCCGCAACTGAAAAGACCCCTTTTCATAACCAGGTGCCTCCTCACCAGTGACGACTCTGGTCGCTGACCAGTCAGTTCAGGCAGAGACTTTTGTCTCTACACTAAGTTTTTGTGAGAGCGGCTGCAACAGCGAGTAAAAAATTTGCCATAATTGGGCTTGAAGCGTTAAGGATACGTGCATCCATATTTGCGTGCAATCAGCACCAGCACCAATATATTCAAGCTGTGATTGCCCGTGAACGCTTAGCCCTTTTCTACTCCTGCTTTATGGAAACCGTAGAGCCTTCTTCCGCATGAAACCCAGGGTTCACATACACGATTGGGGCTCTGAAGGTGACAATCGCCCCGTTCGGGACCGTAACCCCGGCGCCGATGGTGATGGAGATGGTTCCAATACATTCGCATGGGATACCAGCAGGGAAGGTGATGTTCGTCAGATTGACCTCATCCCCGGAACAGGGAGGGCAAGGAGGCGAAAGATACTCATAGGCTCCGATGTCGTAAGCTGTACCCTGGGGCCTTGCATTCCCATCCAGGTCGTCTGTGATCTCGGGAAGGGTGGATCCCGCATCGATGGCCAGGGCTGTAACCAACAAGTGATAATCGGTCCCCGGCGAAAGAAAGGTCTGGCCTGCTGTTTGACTGAATGAGTGGGCGTCCCGGGAATAGGTAGACTGCCAATCCGGAAGACTCATAGTGGTTTCATCCACACTGACCCGTGTGAGGACGTTGTAGTCGCTCAAAAACCCCGTTAGGCTGGATGTGTCTATTTCAAGGCCGCCCCTTGCAGCGTTTTCGTGGATCAGGATGTTGTTATACACCTTTGACCCGGTGCTGCCGTTCTTCAGGTTGATGGCCCACCGGCCGTCTGAGGGCATGTGAATCGTATTGTTGTAGTATTTGTTGTCTTTGCTGCCCCACTGGTTCCCCTGATCGTCGTCCCACGCGGCAATACCGCCGGCGTGGTTATGGTAAATCAGGTTGTTCGCGATCAGGCTGTCACGAACCGAGGCCAGATTAATGGCTGCTCCTCCGGCGGAACCGTTTTCGTACAGGACATTGTGGCTGACCGTGCAGTTGCTGCTGATGCCGTCGCCTCCCATGAGATGATCCGCGTTGATCTGGATGCCGCACGCGTTGTTGTGATGGCAGGTGTTGTAACGGATGATGGCGTTGTCGCCGCTGTTGCTGTGATAGATGCCGTGCTCTTCGGTGGAATAACTACACTCATTGTATTCGGCAATGAAGTATTCGGCAAAGCCGGTAAAGATGCCCCACTTCTGGTTGTGGTGGCAGTAGCAGTTGCGCACGGTAATGTGATCCGCCATGCGGATGTCGATGCCCGCATTGTCGGGTGCGCCGGTTACCTCAAGACCGTCAACGACCCACCAGTCATATCCTTCAATGTTGATCAGACTGTTGTGCCAGGCCTCGGGACCTAATCCGTTGACAACCACGGAGGCCCCGTTCTCGGACTTGAACGTGATGGGGAGTCCGGACGAACCGCCCGACTTTGCCCTGAACCCCGCATAGGCACCGTTTCTGATCATGACCGTGTCCCCTGCACCCACGGCGTCGGCTGCATGCTGCAACGTTCTCCAGGGGGCCGATGAGGATCCCACAGAGGCATCATTTCCTGTAGGCGACACATAGTAGGTGGCAGCGTACCCAGACACCGGCCAAAAGAGAAATAGGATGCCTAAGAGGACGCTGAGTCTTGTGCTTCTCATACCAAACTCCCTTGTCGCTCGGGGGAGGGGGGGTTGCCAGCAAAAACCGAGGTTCTATTGCCTGATATGGACCACAGCGCCATTTTCAATGGTGACGCCAGGCTGAATCGTCACGAGCGGCGCCCTGAAAGTGACCGCGGCGCCGTTCGGGATAATCACGCCGGGGCCGATGGTGATGGATGTGGTAGCGACGCATTCGCAGGTTTGGCCCGCAGGGAACGTTACGTTTTGCAGGGGTACGGCACTACCGGAACAGGACGGGCATGAGGAAGCGCCAACCGTCCAGACATGGACCACCGCGGCATTGGTGTCAGTTCCACCAAGTCCTCTTTCAATGATAAAGACCCGTCGGCCGGTCTGGTCCACTGCCATACCGCCCACATCTCCACACACGTTTCCCTGAGCGTCACCCTTCAGGTAGAAGACCTCGGGCCGCCAGATGGTGTACGGCAGGACATTCCAGGGTTCCGAACTCGATACGTTTTGGCCCAAGGCATGGACGTCGTAAAAAATGACCTGCCGTTCGTAAGGATGGCAATGATACCCATGGGCATCGCTGCATGGATCGTTACACTCCACAGGGGGTTCATCATAGCAGTTGGTCCCCAGCCCCTTGTAGCCGAGCAACAGGATGGCCCTGCGGCTGCCATTGTCCACAAAGGCGCCGCCGGTCCATGAATCGCACATGGTGAACTGGGGGTAATCGCAGACATTGGGATCGCCCACATTGGGTCCGGCACACCCCGGGAACTTGACCCTGTAATACAGCACAGGCAGGGCATCGAGATTCCCGGTGGGGGCGTCGCTGTTGAAGGGGTGAAAGGCGAACAGGGTCGGCCCCTGGGAGCCGCCCTGGGTGGTGACCGGATCCAAACCGACCGGCGTTCCCCGGGAGCGGCCGGTCATGAGAATGCGACCTCCCAGGTACTGGTCTGCATACCACTGGGGTACGGGAAACAGATAGGAACCCATTTTCCGGCCATGGTAGGGGGTCGCCCATGGACCCACGTGGAACATTCCCTGGGGGTTGGAGCCGTCCTGGTTGGCCATCCAGACGGTGGGGAAGCTCTCTTCGCCGGCAACCCCCTCCGCATACCAGAGTTCGATGGAACCGTAAACCTTGTCGGCTGTTTGCGTGCCTCGACGTGGAACATATGCGATGTCGCTGACAAAAAGATACTCCCGATGAACTGTGGACGCCAGACCGCCATCGAAGTTGATCATGCCGCTCAGGAGAGCGGCCTCGGGCAGGCTTTCCCAGTTTGCCTCGACGGCCGGAGCAGGGATGGCGACCTCGCCGTAATAGGCATTGCAATTCCAAGAGGGGTCCCAACAGCTTTCTCCGGGGTGATTCTGATCGAAAAGAAGTTCAAAGGCGGTGACAAGGAGGGTCCCAGCCCCGGCATTGCCCCCGGGGTAAAAGGAGAGACCGCGCGCGCCCCAGTTGAACGAGTCAGGCAGGCGAAAGGCCCCCTGGTAGATGAGATCTTCGGGTTGGAGCCGCTGAGCAGAGCCTATGGAAGGCATCAGGATGGAAAGGAAAAGGGATAGCCGTATAGCTGCCTTTAAATATCGCTGCATCTTTCACTCCATTTCTACCATGAAAACAGGTTCAGGGTTCAAAGGTTCAGAGGTTCAAGGTTGACCACTGCCGCCCAGATACCGTCAGCCCATAAGTATCCGAAACCATTTTCATACACGGGAGCGACAAGGACTTTGTCATGAACATTTCCTGTGAAAAACACGGGGTGGAACCGAAAGCGGGCGTCTGATCCCAAGACCTTCTTTAAGGGTACACAGGGTCCACGTCTCGACATAGGTGGCTCGTCATGGTTCCTGCCAAAGCCGGGATGTTTGACCAGAAACCAGTGCCCGGCAACGGGTAACCGGCTAAAGCTTTTCGATATCCAGAAGGATTGATATGTCGCCGTTTTCCATGATGCCGACGCCAGCAAAGGATCTGGTCCTGGCTAAGAGTTCCCCTGAGGGCATGACCATCAGGGGCATATTGCCGATGACCCCGTCAACGATAAACCGATCCGGGGTTTCCCCGGCAGTTTCGCCGTCTCTGGAAGGGGGGCGTCTGATATTCAGGATATGGCTCGGATGTCTCGTGTGGGGATCGATACCGAGTCTGTCGCCCAGGTCATAAAGTGGCCTGCCTGGTTTTGATGAGGCGGCTTCTGTCCTTTCAATCGACGCAATATGGGAGGTCGGCACAGACAGGGTGTACGGGCCTATCCTAAAGACGATCGCGTACAGGATGGAAAGAGCGAGGGGGAGCTTGATGACAAACTGCGTTCCCTTGGAGGGTTCTGAATGAATGGTCATGGACCCGCTCAGATATTCGATAGCCCTGGCGATCACGGCCATCCCGATCCCTCTCCCTGCGAGCTGGGTCGTCTTATCTGCAGAGGAGTAATCCACGCGAAGGATGGTCTGGAGGAGTTCCTCCCGTGGCATGGCGGATATCTCCTGATTGGACATGCCGATGGTATCCCTGAGGTAGCGTTCAACTGCTGTTTGATCGATGCCTCTGCCGTCGTCGCTTACCGTAAGCACCAGGCTGTCTCCACGCTTGTCCGCCTCAAAAACGATCTTTCCCTCACGGCCTTTCCCGTTCCTTTCCCGTTCGTCGGGTGGCTCGATGCCGTGGGCGATGGCGTTTCTCAGGAGGTGCAGGAATGGCTCTCTCAGTCGCTCCATGAGTCCGATATCCACCTGAAGCTCGCCCCCCGCAACCTCAAGCCTTACCTCCCTGTCGCATTTTCTGGCCAGGTCCCGAATGGTTTTGTCAAACAGGGAAACGAAATCCTGGACAGGCATCAGCCTCAGCCGGGACAACTGAAAGTGAAGGCCTCTCAACATGGAGATGTAGTTGTCAATCCAGCTTCTCAGGCCGGATGATATCTGGTGTTGAGAAAGGGGAGGGAGGGTTTTTTCCAACAAGATGATTTCCTGAGATCGGGCAAGGAGTTCTTCGATTAACGAATATTCGACACAGATACGGTCGATTTTTGATGGAGCGGAAATGGAACGTGTGTCATGCTGTGCCTCGTATACCAGTTCGTCCGGGCGTTGTGTCAGCAGTGCGCTGATCCTTTTGAGGTGTGGTCCGGCCTCCGGAGCGTCACCCTCTGCCGTTGCCGCCACCAGCCCCTTCAGCAGCTCTGCGCCGTCCATCAGCACCTGAACGGCATCGGCCGTAGGCGTGATGTTCCCGCCTTGGAATTCCTTGCACCACGCCTCCATTGAATGGCACAGGCCGGATACCGTGTCCAGGCTGAGTGCCCGGGCCATTCCCTTGATGGAGTGGATCTTGCCGTGGATGTCGCTCCAGAGGTCCCGATTAAGGAGATCGTTCTCCACCCTGACGAGGGTCGTATTCAGTTCCTGTAGATATTTGCCTGATTCCTGTATGAAGATTGTTTTGTACTTGTCAATGTCCATAGGGCAGGTCCGACAATATCTTCCAGATTTCCCCCGGGGTGATCATTTGTATGGCGTGTCCTTCCCTGGTGAAGACGGTCTGGGAGGTGTTTGTATCCTCGATCCATTTTATCCCGACAATTCGATCCGGGATCAGGCCCAGTTTCCGCTGATCCCATTTCAAGAGGATCACGTAAGGCCTCTTGTCGGGCGGGGGGCAACTTTCCTTTTCCAGGAGCCGCCCCACATCGATGATATCAAACAGGTCGCCCCTGTCATAGACGATCCCTACATGACAGGAGGGGACGAGCGGGACAGGGGTCGGTCTTGCATCGTCCGCAACACGATAGATGTATCTGGCCTCAATCCCCAGGTATTTTCCTGCCGCCGCAAATACGAAACAGTCCATGCCTATGCTCCACGGAGCCTGAATCGTTGTTGGGTCTCCATCATTTTCTGCGAAAGCACATTCAAGGCATTGGCCGCTCGGACGATTTCCTGAATCTCCTCTTTCTGGCTTTTCGTGCCGATGGTTGTCTTCTGGGTCGATACAAAGTTTTCCTGGGCGAGCCGAGAAAGCTCATGGAACTGGTTGAACAATCCCCTTATTTCTTTTACCTGTTTTCGGGCAACGTCCCCTACTTCTCTTACCTCGGTGGATATCTCCTTGACCCCGGAAAGCATCTCACCGAAGGTGCCCACGATGCCATGAATGATTCCGCGGCCCTTGTTGATATCCTCTTCGCTCTTCTTGAGGGCTGCGAGGACGGCCTTGTTGTCCTTGAAGATGTCGTCTACAATTGCCCGGATCTCATGGGATGAGTTTTTGGAGTTCTCAGCCATGCTCCGTATCTCATTGGCCACAAGGGCAAATCCCTTTCCCATTTCTCCGGCCCTTGTGGCCTCGATGGAGGCGTTCAGGGAAAGCAGATCAGTTTTCTGGGAGAGTTGTTCTATGACGCTCATAACAATCTTGATTTCTTCCACCTTGCCGGACAATCGGTATATCGGTTCTGCGTTATCCTCCATCTGTTTGAGTACATCTTCCAGATAGTGGAGGGTCTCACGGGCATTGGCCTCGCCGGCCTCGGTCTTCTGCACTGCGTCATTGGCCTTGGATGCGGTTTGGGCGGACTGCGTGGCCGCCTCATCCATCTGCTCCAGGCTCTTGTCGATAATGAAAGATGTCTTCTGAATAATGAGACTCTGCGCTTCCGATCCTTTGGCAATTGCCAGGGCGGATTCGTCGATTTCCCGGCTGTTGGACAAGACTTTTTCTATCTGCACGCCGAGATTCCTGCCGGTTTCATCTATCCGGGTGGAGACGTCCTTTATCTCCGAAATGATATCCCTCAGATCAGCGACCATCGCGGCAAAGACCTCTTCGAGATCGCGGATTTCGTCCCGGGATAGAAAGGGGATCTCCTTTGAAAGATCCCCATGGCTGATCTCCTTGGCAACGCTGCTCAGACTGTTCAACCGCCTTACGATGGATTTTGAAAAAATGCCGCCGAAGATAATTCCAGCGGCTAAGGCCAATGCAGCGGAGACACCCAGGGCCGCGATAACGTTATCTGTAATCTGCTGGGCAGCACCAACGACCACCATGACAATCAAGAGCAGGGCAAGAAAGCTCAGGATCATCTTGTTTTTTATGCTGGTTCGATTCACTGGTCTGTTTCCTCCATGGCAACGATCCACCCGGCGATATGTTCTCCTAATCTCAGGAGCGAGACCGTCAGGCGGGATCTCTTGGAATCGAGAATGACGCTGAGACGGACCTTCTTAAGCCCCAGATTCTGGGCGACAGCCTTGAGGGCGTCAATCAAATAAGTCCGCTCCTGCTGGGGGAACAGGGAGGTAATATGTTTGTTCAGGATATCCCCGGGAGACGTATTCAGGATCTCAAGCGCCTGCGACGTGGCGTTGATGACCCGTGCGTCTCTGTCAACGACTAGAATGCCGAAGCCGATGCTTTCAATGACAGCCTTCTGGAAGTTGAGGGTATCGATCAGTTCACCTGTAACCTGCCGCGGATACAGGGTGCCCGGTTCAACGAACCTGTTACGATCCTTAAGGGAGAGGCCCCCCTGTTCCACCTGGTCCAGAAGTTCGTTGATCTGGGCTTCCATTTGATCGAGGGGGCCTTTTGCCACAAAACAGTCGGCCTCTGCATCCGTAAGCTGATCCATTTGCTCCACAAGGCTCCCTGATACAGCGATAATTTGAAAGGGAACGTCCTGGAATTTTTTGCGGGCGATCTTGATGAATTGGATGCCGTCTATCTTGGGCATGATCAGATCGGCGAAGAGGATATCGAAGGGACCGTCTTCGAGTTTTAACAGCCCCTCCTTGCCGTCATAGGCCTTTGTGACCCGGTATCCCCTTTTTTCAAGGAGTTCTCCAAGAAATTCGACAAAGAAAAAATCATCGTCCACAACCAGGGCCCGTTTCGGCATCTCTATCTCCCTGCTGGATTGGCTATTGATGATTGACGATCGACGTTCAAAAGACGAGTGAGCGCACTGTTCAGGGTCCAATATGCGGAGTCGCCCGCAATATGCAACCCGGAATTCATAACAGGATCATCAACCAATACACACCCTGCGCACCTCGGCCATGTCAGTGAGCCCTGACAGGACCTTGTAGATGCCGTCCTGTTTTAAGGTTGTCATCCCTTCCTTTACCGCCTGCGCAAATATTTGATCTGTGGGGGCCTCCTTTTTTACCAGTCTCTTGATGGTCGGGGTGCCCTCTAACAGCTCATGAATACCCATCCTCCCCTTGTAGCCGGTTCCTGAACATGCATCACATTTGGATCTACGATAGAGGATAAGATCGGGCGTGTATTCCATGTTGAGTTTTGGAAAATCGGTTTTGCCATATTGCACCTCGATTTCTTCGAATTCTTCCGGAGAGGGATGGTATGTCTTGCGGCAATTGGGACACAGTTTTCTGACAAGTCTCTGAGCCAGTACTCCCAAAAGGGCGTCTGAGAAATTGAGGGGATTCAATCCCATGTCGAGGAGCCTGGTAACGGTCTCAGGCGCGCTGTTGGTGTGGAGCGTGGAGAGAACGAGGTGGCCGGTCAGCGATGCTTCGATTCCGATGGAGGCCGTTTCATTATCCCGCATCTCGCCGATCATGATGATATCGGGGTCTGCCCGCAGAAACGCCCGCATGACCCTCGCAAAGTCAAGCCCGATCCTGGGTTTGACTTCCACCTGCCGCAGCCCAGGCTGTGTGATTTCCACCGGGTCTTCGGCCGTCCATATTTTGACGCCGGGATTGTTGATGTAGTCCAGGGCTGAGTGGAGGGTCGTTGTCTTGCCGGATCCTGTGGGTCCCACCACCAGGATGAGTCCGTAGGGCTGCACAAGGATCTTCTTCATAATGCTCATGTTCCGTTCACTCAGCCCCATATCTTCCAATTTCAAGGCCCCGGAGGCCGGCAGGAGCCTCAATACCGCATCCTCGTGTCCGCCGGCTGTGGGGAGTGTCGCCAGGCGAAGGTCAAGGGGAGGGATCCCCTTGCGCCTGAACTTGATCTTGCCGTCCTGGGGAAGACGTCTTTCGGCGATGTCGAGGCTGGCCATGATTTTCAACCTGGAGAGAATCCCTCTTGCCAAGCTGTTGGGAACCTGGAGATACTCCTGGCAGACCCCGTCTAAACGAAGACGGATCCCGGTCTTATTGGTGACCGGGGAGGGTTCAATATGAATATCCGAGGCATTTCTTCGAAGGGCATTCACAATGACCTGGTCTACAAGCCTTACCACCTGGCTTGAGGATTCATCGACTTTTTCCTCCATGTCCATCTCTTTTTGGTCGTCGTCTTCTTCAAAAGAGATATCCGGGATCAGTTCGAGGTCGTCGATCATCTCCTTTACGGAATCTTCGGTCTTTCTATTAAAGAAATGTCGGATGAACGCTTCGATATCCTCTTTGATCGCCACGGAAAAATGGATTCGTTTTGTCTTTGTCAGCCCTCTGATCAGCCCTGTCTTTCTGAGATCTCCAGGGTCGTCGATAAGTATCTCCACCCCCTTTTGGCTCCAGCCGAGCGGCACCCACATGTCGTGCAACAGAAAGGGCTTTTTCAGGCTGCCGATGAGTTCTACAGGAACGGGGACATTGGGATCAAAGGTCCTGAAGGGGCATCCATAGAATAGAGAAAGGGATTTCCCGACCTCCTTTTTGCGTATCTTGAACTCCTGTATGAGGACCGACTCGACACTCCTGTTTGAATTTTTCGATAAAGACAGGGCCTTCTGCAACTGGTCTGCAGTCACCAAGGCGTTCTGAAGGAGGTAGGCGTATTTTGACGTGAGAACAGATTTCGGGTTTAACTGATCGATTTTTTCTCTGAGGTGAAGGTTATCCGGATCGCTTTCCAAAGCGGCCTTATACTGCTCGAGGGCGAGATTTTTATTCCCCCTTTTTTCCGTCTCGACCCCGAGGCAGATCCTGAACTGGACCAGTCTGCCTCTGCTCATGTCGGAGTGAGCGGCCATCTCTTCTATATTTTGGATAATTT
>CAYPDL010000062.1:0-25144 GCA_964409475.1 uncultured Desulfobacteraceae bacterium
GCCGTCTCCATGCAATGAGCCAAGGTCTTGCGTCCTTTGAAAAAGAGACCCCCACCGGCCCGGATATGTTGCGGCGCCTTCTATCAAAAGCCTAAAATGTCATAAGTAAGCAAATTTTGTGCCATGAAGTCAGGTTTGAATATATCTTATTGATTTTATGTACATTTTGTAGCATACAGGGCGGCAAAAGAGGAAGATCACGCTTGGCAAGTGTGGCGTTGACGCCTCATTCAACACGACCACCAACCTCAGGATTATGGGTTAAGGTTTCTGCCTGATCTGACTGGCCACTGGCCAGAGGCCACGCTCATTTTCAACATGGCATACCAAAGCCTGCTGCAATATATTGACTTTTTGCTTCTGCTGGCCTACTTGGAGAGGAAACTATCAGGCTGCTGCACGCTTGAATATAAAAAGGAGGTAACTTCTCAATAAGTTCGGGTGGAATTCATCCGTAAGGATTTCATAAAAGGCTTACGCCTAAACTCCAATAATTCAAATTAATCTCGATTACACCATATTAAGAATATGGATATTGTTCATACCCGAACTTATTGAGAAGTTACAAAAGGAGGTCCTAAATGGAAGATAAGATATCAGAAACCGTGGCGTTCTTGAAAGCCAGGCTGGATGAAACGCCTGAGATCGGGATGATTACGGGAACAGGATTGGGGGCACTCACAGAAAGGATCACGGCTGACGTGCATCTTCCCTATGAAGAGATCCCCCATTTTCCCAGGTCAACGGTTGAAGGTCACAAGGGGATGCTGGTAACCGGCAGAATCGCTGGCAGATCGATCATTGCCATGGAAGGCCGTGTTCATCTCTACGAGGGCTATTCACCTCAGGAAGTCACTTTTCCTGTCAGGGTCATGGCCAGTCTCGGCGCGCACTATCTGCTCATGTCAAGCGCGGCCGGCGGGCTCAACCCACAGTTTGATAAAGGGGACCTTATGATCGTTACCGACCACATCAATCTGAAAGGGTCGAACCCATTGACAGGAACCAACCTCGATCGGTTTGGCCCCCGTTTTCCTGATATGAGCCGGGCCTATTCCCTGGATCTAATCAGGATCGCCCGGCAGGAGGCTGTTCAGTCGGGGATTATGATCCGTCAGGGCGTCTACGCGGGCGTCTTGGGACCGTCCCTTGAAACACCCGCAGAAACACGATTTTTAAGGATGATCGGCGCGGATGCCGTGGGCATGTCCACGGTTTCACAAACCATTGTCGCGGTCCACTGCGGCCTAATGGTCCTCACTATCGCTGTCATTACCAACGTGAATCTTCCCGATTGCATGGAGCAAACCTCGGTGGAAGATGTTATTGAGGCATCCCGAAAGGCCGGTCCGGTCCTATCGGGTCTCTGGGAACGGATTATCGGCAGACTTCCGGCCAGGTAATCGCCCCACACGACGGGCTTGACGCCTCGGCAGGCACATGGTGTTGGGTTTGGAACAGGAAGCGGATCGTCCCGCAAACGAGTTCCCACGCAGAGCATGGGAACGAGGGGAGTATCCAGTACCAAACCAGCAATCCCGCTGACGGGACCTTCGTCCAGCAACAAGTGACCAGCAACCAGAGCTACGTTTTATACGAGGGATACCCCCTTATCAGGATGTCATCTACAAATCGTCTCACCCGGATCTCTTTCAGGGTCAGAGAGTCATTCATCTTTTCAGGTCCCGGCCCGGCTGCCATGGAAACGCCGTCGTCTCCGCCCAAGAGCCTGGGCGCCTTGAAGAGGTAGAATTTGTCGATCAATTTCTCCCTGATCATGGATCCGGTGATGGCGGCGCCCCCTTCCACCAGGACACTCATGACAGACATCTCCCCTAACCGTCTCATCAATGCCTTGAGATCAATCTTCCCGTCACGGACTGGGCATGCGATAGTGGAGACCCCGTTTCCCTGAAAAGGCCGGAGATCCGGGCACTCCGCACCTTCACCGGTTACGATCAGGGTATCGGCAGATGAGTGCTGCTGCGTCACGACCTTTGCGTTGCGCGGGGTCCTGAGGTGCGTGTCCACGACAATCCGGAGAGGATCTCTCCCTCTCCCCTTTTTCAGTCGCGTGGTCAGAGAGGGGTCATCCGCAAGGATTGTTCCGATTCCCACCATCACGGCATCCACCCTGTCTCTCAGGCGGTGGACAAAGGCCCTCGATTCCTCGTTGGTGATCCATTTTGAATGACCGGTGGACGTTGCGATCCATCCGTCCAGGGTCATGGCCGACTTTGCAATCACAAAGGGTCGTCCATCTGCAACGGATTTCAGAAAGTCTTCATTGAGCCGCAGACAATCGGCCTCCAGAACACCGACCGTCACATCGATGCCATGGGCCTCCAGGAACGCACACCCTCCGCCGGTCACCCGTGGATTCGGATCTTTCATCCCGACGACCACTCTTCGAATGCCGCTTTTGAGAATTGCATGGGTGCAGGGCGGCGTCTTACCCACATGATTGCAGGGCTCCAGGGTGACATAAAGGGTGTCTCCCGGACAGTGGTTTCCCAACCGGCTCAAGGCCTCCACCTCTGCGTGGGGGAGACCTGCCTGCCTGTGATATCCTTTTGCGGCAGCTATTCCGTTTCTGACAATGACCGCCCCCACCGCAGGATTGGGCGAGGTGCGACCCGAACCCTTTCGCGCCTCCCTAAGGGCCAGCCTCATGAATCCGACATCCATGTCATTTAACTTTTTTCTCATCAATAATGGATAGATCTGACAGAAGGGGTTTATTCCAGAAGACACATAGGTAGTCGGCCGTTTAAGGCATTCTAGGCCTTGGCTCTATTAAGGCACTTTTCCTGCTTGCCCGGTTCAAGGATTTCCCTTCTCCTGCTTGGCCTTAAGTATCTCTTCCAATTCTGACATGAACTCATTGATATCCTTGAATTGTCTATATACAGAGGCAAACCGGACATAGGCGACTTCGTCCCATTCCTTCAGCTTATTGATGACCCGTTCCCCGACCTCTGAGCTGTCAATCTCCTTTTTGCCCAGGTCCTGGAAATGGGTTTCGAGGGAGTCTGCAAACTCCTCGATCCGGGCCACGCTGATCGGCAGTTTCTGGCATGCCTTCCGAATGCCGGATATGATCTTCTCACGGCTGAACGGTTCACGCCTGCCGTCCTTTTTGACCACCATCGGGAGGATATCTTCCAGCCTTTCAAAGGTGGTAAACCTGCGACCGCAGGCAATACACTCCCGTCTCCGTCGAATGGTCCTGGCATCCTTGCTGAGTCGAGAATCAATGACCTTGTTGTCGATTTTTGTGCAGTAGGGACAAATCACGGGGGAAACCTCACAATCTGGACGCCGGCCTCAGCCAGCATCTTGTCGGCCAGCGGATCATCATATCCCTCCTTATAGAACACCGTTCTGATGCCCGCATTAATAATCATCTTGGAGCAGATAATACAGGGTTTATTTGTACAGTAGAGCGTAGAGCCGCTAATGGGAATCCCGTAGCAGGCCGCCTGAATGATGGCGTTCTGTTCGGCGTGCAATCCCCGGCAGAGTTCATGCCTCATGCCCGAGGGTACAGACGCATTCGCTCTGAGACAGCCGGTCTCCTCACAATGTTTGAGACCGGCCGGCGCGCCATTGTAGCCGGTCGCCAGTATCCTCTTATCCTTGACCAGGATAGCGCCCACATGACGTCTGAGACAGGTCGATCGAGTGGCTACCATCTCGGTTATGGACATGAAATATTCGTCCCAGGAAGGTCTGGGCATAAGCAGTGCCTAAAATGAGTTAAAATGTGTAACGTGATATATAGTAAAAGTAATTTAGGAATTATGTAACTCTTTAGCCTCTTGATAGAAGGCGCCGCAACATGACCAGGCCGTGGGGGTTTCTTTCCCAAAGGACGCAACAAAGGATTCCACAGACCGGGGAACGCCCCCGTGGTCTTAAATACGCTTCGGAACAGGCAGGGGCGACAGAGGCTTCAACCGAGATCAACTCCTGGCTTCCGGCTCGTAGAGCCTACAGCTCGGAGAGGGCTGTCCTTGAGTGAATTTCAGGGATACACTGCCGTCTCCATGCAATGAGCCAAGGTCTTGCGTCCTTTGGGAAAGAAACCCCCACGGCCTTTTTCACATGCCTAAAGTGTTACGGAATTATGGATTTAAGGATTTAGGAATTGAAAATGATAGTTTCTCCCTAATTCTTCAATCCCTGAATTTCCGAATCCCTCAACTCCTGAATTCCTCAACCCCTAATCATATATCGGAAAGCTGTTGCATAGATCGGAGATAATCCCCTGAGTCCGCTCCAGTATCTGAGCGTCCCCCGGGTTTTTCAACAGGTCCTTGATCAAGCGCGAGATCTGCTTCACCTCAGGTCCTTTCATGCCCCGTGTCGTGAGGGCCGGTGTACCCAATCTCAGACCGCTCGTTACCTTGGGGCCCCGCTTGTCAAAGGGGACGCAGTTTTTGTTTGCAACAATGCCCGCATTTCCCAGAAGCCGCTCTGCCTCCAGTCCGGTGATCCCGTTTGCTGTCAGGTCAATCAAGACCAAGTGGATGTCGGTGCCTCCTGATACCAGATCAAAACCGTATTCGATAAGCTCCTCTGCAAGAACGCCTGCGTTTATGACGACCTGTTTCTGGTAGTCGACAAAGGTCTGATCGAGGGCTTCTCCGAAAGCAACCGCCTTGGCCGCAATCACATGCATCAACGGCCCCCCCTGCGTGCCGGGGAAAACGCCCTTATCCAATTTATCGCCATACTTTTCAGAAGAGAGGATAAATCCCCCCCTGGGGCCTCTCAGGGTCTTGTGGGTGGTCGAGGTGATGACATGTGCATTTCCCACAGGCGAGGGATGAAGACCGGCCGCAACCAATCCAGCGATATGCGCCATGTCAACCATGAGATATGCCCCGCACTCACGGGCAATATCGGCGAATTCCGCAAAATCGATGCGCCTGGGGTAGGCGCTCGCGCCGGCCACAATCATCCGGGGCCTGAACTCCCTGGCCAGTTTTCTCACATTATCATAATCTATTACTTGAGTTTTTAGATCTAACCCATAAAAAACAGGATTGAAAAATTTACCTGAAAAATTCACAGGACTTCCGTGGGTCAAATGCCCGCCATGGGAGAGATCCATACCCATGATGGTGTCGCCAGGCGTGAGCAAGGCCAGATAAACGGCCATATTCGCCTGAGAGCCAGAATGCGGCTGAACATTTGCGTACTCAGCTCCAAACAGCCGTTTCACCCGATCAACGGCCAGTATTTCAACCCTGTCAACAGATTCACACCCGCCATAATAGCGGGCCCCGGGATAGCCTTCCGCATATTTATTGGTCATCACGTTGGCCTGGGCATCTATCACGGCGCGGCTGGCATAGTTTTCGGAGGCAATCATGACAAGGCTTCGCTGTTCTCTTTCCAGCTCTGCCCTGATAGCATTGTAGACTTCCGGGTCCAGATCTCTAAGATTCGGTTGGTTTAGCATCTCTTTTAAGACAAGACCTCATATGAAATTTTGGATTGACAATTTGACGATTGAGACAAGTGAAATCTGCTTTAATGAGAAGCTGCTTGTTGCTGGTCGAAGATCCTGTCAGCGGGATTGCTGGTTCATTTCACACCTTGCGTGATTGGATGTTTCCCGCCGTAAGCGGGGTTGGACGCTCGTCCTTATGAATAGTTTCTGCGTGATCTGACTGGCCACGGCCAGAGGCCCCGATCGTAGGAAGTTCAGGCGCAGAGGTTCAACGGTTGATGGGTTTCGGTTCATTCGAGGAGGGATCTCCTGACAACGGTTTTGACTCGCAAAGGAATATAGAAAAACTGCTTTCTGAAAACCCGGCGTCTTTGCGCAAGACCTTTTTGATCGAGGCTATACCTCCTTAGTCATCTTCATACGCCTTGAAGATAAGGCTGGCATTGGTGCCGCCGAATCCGAATGAATTGGACATGGCCAGTTTGACGCCCGCTTTCCTTGCAACGTTGGGGACGTAATCCAGATCGCATTCTGGATCAGGGGTCTCATAATTCATAGTTGGGGGGATGATCCCATTTTTTAATGTCAAGACCGTGAAAATGGCCTCGACCCCCCCTGCCCCGCCGAGGAGATGACCGGTGACCGACTTTGTAGAACTGATGCAGAGTTTGTAGGCATGCTCTCCGAATACAGCCTTTATGGCCTTGTTTTCCGACAGGTCGTTCAGCTTGGTGGAGGTGCCATGGGCATTGATGTAATCGATCTCTTCAGGCTGGAGCCCTGCAAAATCAAGGGCCATTCTCATGCATTGAATTGCCCCGTCCCCCTCGGGATCGGGAGCTGACACGTGATAGGCGTCGCCTGTCAGCCCGTAACCGACGACCTCAGCGTAGATCGTTACGCCTCTTTCCCGTGCGGCCTCCAGCTCCTCCAGGATGAGGATCCCGGAGCCTTCACCCATGATGAACCCATCTCGATCCAGGTCAAAAGGCCTGGAAGCCTTTTCCGGCGCATCATTTCTGGTGGAAAGGGCACGCATGGAGCAGAAGCCGCCGAGGGCCAGGGGGGTAATGACTGCCTCGGCGCCGCCGGTGATCATGGCATCTGAAATGCCGTCCCGTATCATCCGGAAGGACTCTCCCACGGCATGTGAACTGGCTGCGCATGCCGTTTCGATGGAAAGATTGGGACCTTTGACGCCAAATTCGATGGCGATCTGTCCGGGGACCATATTGGCAATAATCCCGGGAATAAAAAAGGGGCTGATCCGTTTCGGCCCCTTTTCCAAAAGGACGGAGTGATAATGCTCCAGCGTGGCAAGCCCGCCCAGACCCGTTCCGGTCACCGCCCCGACCCGATAGCAGTTGTTGGCGTCGATTTTCAGCCTTGCATCCTCCATGGCCATCCTTGCTGATGCAATGGCATAGTGGATGAATATATCAAAGCGCCGGATCTCCTGCTTATCCATGAAGTCCTGCGATCTAAAATCCTTGACCTCGCCTGCAATCTGTGATGAAAAGCCCGTCGCATCAAACTTGGTGATCGGTGCAATCCCTGATGTGCCAGAGCATACCGCTTCCCAGCTTTTATCGACACCGGTTCCCAGGGGAGTAACCATCCCCAACCCTGTGACCACAACCCTTCTGGCCATCTTCCTGCTCCTTCAGATGCTATTGTTCGAGGTTTGCATGTCTCTGTGACGGCACTGTGTGAATGTCGGGGCCCTGCTGTTCCGATGAGGCCCCCATAGGGCTGGCCCCGAAATTATTTTTCAATCGCTTTTGTAATATAATCAATAGCATCCTGGACGGTCCCTATCTTTTCCGCATCTTCGTCCGGGATAGAGACATCAAACTCCTCTTCCATCGCCATGATCAGCTCTACCTGATCCAATGAATCGGCGCCTAAGTCATCTACGAATGACGCCCCGGGAACCACATCCTTTTCAGGAACATCCAACTGTTCACAAATGATCTTCCGAATTTTGTCCTCAACCGCTGACATAAAACGTTACCTCCATAAGTTAAATTGCGTACGCATACCTGCAAAAATAGACCGTGCCGTTTACTTGAGATTGGAGCAGATTACTCACAACCGATGGCATAAACCTACAGCGCCCTTTTCCCTGCCAGGCAGCGCCCGCTACATATACATTCCGCCGTTTACATGAATAATCTGTCCGGTGATATAGCTGGCGGCATCTGAACAGAGCCAGTACACAACCTCGGCTACCTCGTCGGGGGTCCCCATCCTTCCCAGCGGAACCTGGCTCAGGAAGCTTTCCTTGACTTTGTCTGGGAGCGCGGCCGTCATTTCGGTGTCAATGAACCCGGGGGCCACCCCGTTGACGGTAATGCCCCTTCCGGCCAACTCGCGGGCTGTCGTCTTGGTCAAGCCCATGACGCCCGCCTTGGAGGCGGCATAATTGGCTTGCCCTGCATTTCCGATCTGTCCCACGACAGATGTAATATTTACAATCCGCCCGCTTCTCTGTTTTATCATGGGCCGCACGACGGCTCGGGTGCAGTTGAATACACCCTTCAGATTTACGCCCAAGACGGCGTCCCACTCCGCTTCAGTCATTCGCATCAAAAGGGTGTCTCTGGTGATGCCTGCATTGTTTATAAGGACGTCAACCCGTTCAAATCGCGTGAAAACATCCCCGAACCAACGGTCTACCGACTCAAAGGAAGATACATTTAGCTTGTGGGCCTCTGCCGTTACCCCTTTGCTGTCGAGTGTGTCCAGGGTCTCCCGGGCTGCAGACTCGTCTGCATCATAGTGCGCCAGAATAATCCGGGCGCCTTCTTCCGCAAACTTGAGGGCGACAGAACGCCCGATTCCCCTGGAACCTCCTGTAATAGCAACGACTCTTGAACGTGAACGCTCCATGGTTTCCCCCGGTGTATCTGATTAGCAGGATTTGGATGTCTTCAATTGAAGCGTCATTTTTTCGAGGACCCGGTTGTTCACATACTGGACCGCGATGTTGATGGCATTCTTGATCGCTTTGGCCGAAGATCCTCCATGGCAAATCATCCCGACGCCATTGATGCCTAACAGGGGAGCTCCGCCATGCTCCTCATAATCCAGCCTCCGCATGCATTTGTAGATGGCGTTGCGGCCCAGCATCAAGGCAGCCCGCCCCAAGAAAGAACCCATCAATTCTCTTTCGATGACCTGTCCCATGGCTGCCACTATCCCCTCGGTCAATTTCAGCACCACGTTTCCGACAAAACCGTCGCACACAACGATCTTCACCTTGCCTAAAAGGATATCACGACCCTCCACATTTCCTACAAAGTTGAGGTCGCTTTTGATAAACAGTTCGCGCGCCTGACGGACCTGTTCATTCCCCTTGCTCTCTTCCTCGCCGATGCTCAAAAGCCCCACCGTGGGGTCGTTTATCCCGAGACAAGAAGAGGCGAAGGCATTGGCCATCACCCCGAATTGAAACAGGTGAGACGGCCTGCAATCGACGTTGGCGCCGACATCAATAAGAACAATGGGGCCCCTCTCCGTAGGAAGAATGCCCGCAATTGCGGGTCGATCTACCCCTTGCATGCGGCCCAATGTCATGACGGCGGCAGCCAGTGTCGCCCCTGAATTGCCGGCGCTGATCACGGCATCCGCACGGCCGCTTTTAACGAGATCAAAGGCCACCCGGATCGAGGCATCCTTCTTTTTGCGTAAGGCCTTAAGCGGTGACTCTTCCATTCCCACGACATCTTCGCAGTGATGGAAGGAGATATGGCTACCCACCGGATGACCATTGAGCGCCTCGGTCACCCGTTTCTCATGACCGACAAGAATGATGTTGATGCCGAGTTCAGCAACAGCATCCAATGCACCCTGAACCACCAATTCAGGGGCATGGTCACCCCCCATGGCGTCCACGGCCACGTTCATATCAGCTCTCTTTAATTTTTATGATCGTCCTGCCCCTATAGGTCCCGCACTCGAGGCACACATGATGAGGCAAAACAGGTTCGTGACACTGTGGGCAAGTGCCGGTATTAGGCAGTTGGATAGCATCGTGGGCACGTCTCGTATCCCGCTTAGACTTTGATTTCTTTTTTTTGGGTACAGCCATAACTTCAGATTCACTCCGCTTCGCCCCCGAGAGAAATGGATATTCCCGACGGGTGGCTCAAGATATATGTGGTTAATATTACGTCTCAAAAATTCAACAATTCATTGTAATCATAAACCTTTTGGTATCGGTTTTTCAGTATTCCCGTTACCCCATTATTCCAGTATTCCGATTGGGGCGAAGCCCTTAAGTTCAGATTTAACCCCTGTTTTAGTCCCTGTTGAATCCCAGTTCTTTTAACTTCAAAAATGCCGGATGCCCCCTTTTCTCCTGGCATGTGCATTTTTCCCGATTAAGGTTTATCCCACACACGGGGCAAAGCCCCTGACACCGTTCACGACACAGGAATTTAATCGGCAAGGTCAGGTAGATTTGCTCTCTCACAAGGTGGTCTATGTCGATTTCATCATCAGCCAAAAACTCGACCGACATATCTTCTTCCGAGAGCGCAATTTCGCTGCCGAGCGGTTCAGGAAGCGGAGACGCCAGAAGCAGCCTGAATTCAGACTGCACTTCATGGGAATAGGCGTCCAGACATCTGTCGCACCTGACTCGAATTCCCCCTGAGAGGCGGCCATCGACAACGTGATGAATTCCTTCCTTGAAAATAGTCAGATGAACATCCAGGGGCCCGTCAAGACCCAGGACCTGATCAATCGAATCCCCGCCCCTCCACCAGTTCGATTCGAATCTGAGATCGAACTGACGGGGACCTTGCATCTCTTTTAAGCGAATGATCATTGGGCGGTGACCCTGTGTAAGAACGGGGCGCATTCGAGACGTTTGAAAGCAAAAGTAAGTGAATATATAAAAAATTCCCGTTTTGTCAATATATTTATGCGCGCACCTGGCGGCAACACCTGGACGAAAACGATCTGGTTGTAATGGCCGCATTCAAAAATTTTGTTTTTTTATTGACACTTATCACATCTTCTGCTAATTTAAAACTACATAATGAATGGATTTTGATCCGTTATGTCAAAATCGCAATGTCTATAGGAAGAACCTCTGAACAAGGCCCCTTTTGCCCTCCGGGGCGTAGGCTCGGAGCTACGAACCAGAGGCCCAATCTCTGCGACAGGACCTATCCCGCCGAAGGCCGGGATGGGGCATCAAAATAGCCCATACATTCCTGTGGCTAACATTATCACCTGACCTTGATGGAATCCATGATTTTTCAAAGGCATTCTTGCGGAGCGGGTGCAAGGACTAATTATCCATGTGGAAATTCAGAGAACAACTAAGCTACTATGAAAAACTGAGACGCTCCATCTACGAGCTGTTGAGAGACGCACTTGAACGCCGTCTCATGAAGATCTCAATGATAGACTCTTTTTACAATTACCAGAAAAATGGAGCTCAATACAGTTTTGTTGAAAAAAGCGAACTTAAACCAAAATCAAAAAAGATGGAAAAGGAGTCGGAGTTTTTCAATACCTTTCTCGTCATCCTCTGCGAGGGCGTGCTCAGTACGGAATTGAAAAACTATATCCGGTTTTTTCCGGAGAACAGTGTTGTCAAAAAAAATCTGCAATACCTGGCCGAATTTTCATTTTACAAACGCTTCCATCAGAACCTCCGCTATTTTGACAGCCCCGGATTTTTTGATTTTATCGAACAATTGTTGGATATCGATTATGCTTTGCTCATACAGCAGGATCCCACGATCAAAAAAAAGAACCGGTATGCTTTCACCCATTTTCATGTCAAGATTGACTGGCCCATTGCCGATGCTTCGGAAGAGCTGGCCAAATCGCTCAGGTATATTCAGAATAATCTATATGAAAATGGAGAGAAAGAGGCCCGGATTCTCCAGAACAAGCTCTTCGAATATTACGGCTGCCACCATAGCGTCGGGGGAAGACGAACGGCCGGTCTCATCGCGGCCCAGCTTTTAAGGAAACAGAATTCCGTCTCGACCGTTTTTGTATCGAGTGCAGAGTCACGGATCATGTACAGGTACTCTGAAAGGGGCGTGTCAAAATTTTTTCTGATACAGTTTAACGAAAACCAGATCGCAGCATTGGCCAAGGCGCAAAATATCACGGTGGAGTCCCTTCAGTCCAACTATCTCCATGAGGGAAACAGTTCCAGCTTGGGCATCTTGGAGGCATCCTATTCCTATACGACCCATTCGAGACCGCCAAAGGACGGCAAACTGAGAAAGATCCGGCCGGCATACAACTGGCTCACGCTTCGAGACGAACTTCTCCATCCCAAGCTGGATGACCCTCACGCAACCCCGCTCCGCTGCAACTGGGTTTATTCGACCGATGATTGATCCTTTTATCGAAGCATCGCATAACCTCGGGTAAAATTTCAATGGTCAGGAGTCAGGTGTCGGTTTGGAGATTGTGTAGGAGGTCGGGGTAGAGCAAAGCGAAACCCAACGCAGTGCGGTTCAGAAGGCCTCAACCCCGAGTTCCAACACCGATAAAAACGGCCTTTTTGCCGGCCAGGGGAGATGCTCACACAGGTCGCACACGTAAGGGCCTTTTTTCAGCGGGAATCCAGCAGACTTGCCCCCATTTATTGAGAAGTTACAAAATTACGGTTTTTATAAAGCGGAGGATACCTCAGCCGTTATGTCAAACGAAAACGTGGTAACCCGATTTCCACCCAGCCCTACCGGCTATCTTCACATCGGTGGGGCACGGACGGCCCTATTCAACTGGCTTTTCGCTCGACAGAGGGGTGGAAAATTCATCCTGCGGATTGAAGACACCGATGAACAGAGATCAACAGACGAAGCCACAACCGCTATTTTGAAATCCATGGAGTGGCTCGGCCTTGATTGGGACGAAGGGCCGTATTTCCAGTCCCGGAGATACGACATATACAATGAGGTCATTGATCGCCTTCTTGAGAAAGGCCAGGCCTACCACTGCCATTGTTCGCCTGAAACCCTGGAGCGGCAACGGGAGGAGGCAAAAAGGGAGGGTCTCAAGCCGAAATATGACGGCACGTGCCGGGACCTGGGCCTCGGCCCGGCCACGGGGTCGGTCGTCAGGCTCAAAACCCCGCTCTCGGGGACCACGCAGTTTAACGACCTGGTAAAGGGCCCGATTCGTTTTAATAACGAGGAACTGGATGACCTCATCATCCGCAGATCAAACGGCAGCCCCACCTATCACCTTGCCGTCGTGGCCGATGACATCAGCCTCGGGATGACGCACATCATCAGGGGAGACGATCATGTCAACAATACCCCACGCCAGATATTGATCTACAAGGCACTGGGAGAAACGATTCCCCAATACGCACACCTGCCGATGATCCTCGGCCCTGACCGTACGAGACTCAGCAAACGGCATGGGGCCATGTCGGTACTGGCCTACCGGGATATGGGATACCTGCCCCATGCCTTGCTGAATGGCCTGGCCAGGCTTGGATGGTCCTATGGAGATCAGGAAAAATTTTCCATGGAAGAATTGATAGGAAAATTTTCACTGGACCACGTAGGAAAGGCTGCGGGGGTGTTCAATGCAGAAAAACTTTTAGACCTCAATGCCTGGCATATCCGGGAGTCTTCCGATGAGTCTTTGGCAGAACGCCTGAGTCCCTTCCTGGAGAAAGAGGGGTTCCAGGATCTCGATACTGAGAAAATAGCCGCTGTCGCTTCTATCCTCAAGGTTCGGAGCAAAACCCTGGTCGACATGGTTGAAGGCGCCCGTTTCTGCTTGTCAGACGACATCGACTATGAGAAAAGGGGCGACGACAAGTTTCTTAACCAGGATGTCGTGGACCTTTTCGAGAAGCTGTGTCACCGGGCTGACGCCCTCTCTGATTTTGACCAGGAAGGCATCGAAAAACTGTTTGCAGAATTCATGGAAGCGGAACAGATTACGCTCAGGAAGCTGGCTCAGCCGCTCAGGGTCGCGCTGACGGGCAAAACGGCCAGCCCCGGGGTCTTTGAGGTCATGGAAGTGCTGGGTAAGGGAACAGTGATTAAAAGGATCAGAAAGGCCATCGTCCATATCAGGGCTAAGGCAGATGGGTAAAGCCCCGGCGGCATGGGCGATTATGGGCTCATCCCCAGCTAAACCAGAGTTTGCTAATTTCTGGCCCCCCGTCGCTTGAAGATGAAAAGTGTCACAATGGCGGCAATGAGGATCACCAGGGTGACAAGCTGGGTGATCGTCATGCCGCTTTCCAACACCATGCCCCGGTCATCCCCCCTGAAACGCTCCACAAAGAGGCGGGCCGTGCTGTGCAGCACCAGGAGCCACAGAAAGACCTGCCCGTCGAATGTCTTTTTCCGGTGAAGCAACAGTAGGACAAAAAAGATGATGAAATTACCGATAGATGAGTAGAGCTGCGTCGGGTGGAGGGGGATGTTCAAGGGCGCCAGGGAATGGGCGTCTGTGAACACCACTCCCCATTTGGACCCTGTAGGTCTTCCGTAGCAGCACCCGGCCATGAAACACCCGATCCGGCCGATGCCTTGGCCGACGGCCATTCCGGGCGCCCACATGTCGGCCATCTTCCAGAATGAAAACTGATGCCTCCTCGTATACCACATGACGGCCAAAACTACGCAGACAATCCCCCCTGAAAAGACGAGCCCTCCGTGCCACATCTTGAAGACATCCATGGGCCGTTCCGCATAATAAGAGATATTCATGAGGACATACATGAGCCTGGAGCCGACGATGGCGGCGACGATCATCAAAAAACCGATATCCATGGTCTGCTGGGGCGTTATCCCCGCGGCCTTGCCGATCTTGATGGTTACCATGAGGCCCACCAGAAAGCCGGTGGCCACAAAAAGACCGTATGTATGAAGTGTAACCGGGCCGATGGAAAAAAGATCTGGGAACATATACTTCTTTAGCCCTTTATTTGCTTGAAGGAATTCAGGCGTCAGCCTTTTATTAACCGCATATTGAGCGGGGCGGCGTGGTTTTTCAGTCGATTCAATCGGCTGAAGACGGTCGGAAAATAAGGCTGATGGCCACCCAGAACGTGCCCACGGTGATGGCTGCGTCCGCCACGTTGAATGCGGGCCAGTGATAAGACCCCCAGAAAACATCGAGAAAGTCCACGACCTCTCGAAACCGAATCCGATCCATCAGGTTGCCGATGGCCCCGCCCAGGATCAATGAAAGCCCCAGAGTCATCCGTGTATTGTCGTCCTTGAGTCGGAAAAACCAGAAGAGCAATAGCCCGATGGCTATGCAACTGGCCCCCACAAGGAACCAGAAGGCCGCATCCGCATGGGACCTGTTCATAAGCCCGAAGGCCATGCCCCGGTTTCTGACGTGAACCAGATTGAAGAAGCCCTGTATAAGAGGCACCGACTCGTGAACCCTCAGGGCGCAGGTTACCATTGCCTTTGATACCTGGTCCAGGATGACAACACCCAGGGCGGGACCAATCATCAAGGCATAATTTTTTCTAAGACGTCTCGGCATCGCTTGCAGATCGTGGGGTGATTGCTGTCCTCCCCGATAGAAGGATCGTGAACCCAGCACCGTTCGCACTTGGGGTCGGTTGAAGAAGACACCTCCACCTTCAATCCGGGGACCATCTCACTCTCATGTCCCCCATCGATCTGGTCGATGTCTACCACCGCCACTGATGAAACAATAAGAATAAACTGTAACTTATCGATATAACCATTTAATAATTCATGTAATTGCTTAGAAACGCCTAATCGCACAGATGCATCCAGAGAGTGTCCGATCTTCTTTTCTTTCCGTGCTATTTCCAGAATCCTGGTGACCTCTTTTCGAACAGCGATGATCTGTTCCCACACCTTTTCCAATTCCGGATCTCTGTATGCGTCGTTTACGGGACGAAAACAATCGGCATGAACGCTCAGGGAGCGGCCTTTCATGTCCATGTACTGCCAGATTTCATCGGCCGTAAAAGAGAGGACGGGGGCCATCAACCGGACCAGGACCTCCAGGATTTCATTCATGGCAGACTGGGCTGAACGTCTTGCCGGGGACGTCTTAGGCGATGTGTACAGCCGGTCTTTGATGATGTCCAAATAAAAGGATGAGAGATCCAGAACACAGAAATTGTGGAGATTATGATAGACCAGATGAAAATTGAAATCGTCATATGCCTTCAGTATCCGTTGGCTCAATCCCTGCAATCGGCTGAGGGCCCAGCGGTCCAATTCTTCCATCCGCTGGTAAGGGACCTGGTCGGTCTCTCGGTCAAAATCGTTCAAATTGCCTAAAAGGTAGCGGCAGGTATTCCGGATTCGGCGATAGGCCTCTGTCAAGCGTTGGAGGATCTCTGTTGAGAGGCGGATATTGTCCCGGTAATCTTCTCCGGCCACCCAGAGCCTCAGAATTTCGGCGCCATAGCTCTTGATCAGCTCCCCGGGGGAGATGACATTCCCGGCAGATTTGTGCATGGCCTTTCCCGCTCCGTCCACCACAAAGCCATGGGTCAGGACTCTTCTGTACGGGGCCTCGTTGCGGGTACCGACCGAACAAAGTAGCGAACTGTGAAACCATCCTCTGTGCTGATCGCTTCCTTCAAGATAGAGATCTGCAGGGCTGTCCAGATAGTCCCGGCTCTCCATGACCGCCGCATAACTGACGCCGGAGTCGAACCAGACATCCAGGATATCGGTCTCTTTACTGAACCGGTCCGATCCGCATTCGGGGCAGCGTGTGCCCGGCGGCATCAGCTCCTGTTCCGACATCATAAACCATATATCCGCCCCTGATTTTTCAACCATGGCGGACACATGGTCAATGATCTCCTGCGATACAACCGGTTCGCCGCAGGCCTCGCAGAAAAGCACGGTAATCGGCACGCCCCATGCCCTCTGGCGGGAAACACACCAGTCGGGCCGGTTGGCGATCATTTTGTAGATCCGATCCTCGCCCCATGAAGGGATCCAGGAGACCTTCCTGATTGCATCCAGGGCGTTTTTTCTGAGGTTGTTTTTCTCCATGGAGATAAACCATTGTTCGGTCGAGCGGAAGATTACAGGCTTCTTGCACCGCCAGCAATGCGGATACTCATGGGAGATCCCCTGCTCTTTGAGGAGCGCGCCCACCTCTCTGAGCTTATCGTTGACCGCCCGGTTCGCCTCAAATACCTCCATACCGGCGAAGTATTCGACGTCCGGGGTAAAGCGGCCTGCGTCATCCACAGGCGAATAGGCCTCTAAGTTATATTGAAGTCCCGTCTCATAGTCTTCCCGCCCATGTCCGGGGGCGGTATGAACGCACCCGGTTCCGGCCTCCAATGTCACATAAGGCGCCAGGACAATCACGGACCGTCGGTCATACAAAGGGTGTCTCGCCTCAAGGCCTTCCAGATCAGCAGCCTTATACAGATTGATTACCTCATGGGAATCAATACCGAAGGTGTTCATGCAAACGTCCACAAGCCCTTCCGCTAAAATCAGGACCTCATCTTTCTCTGTTTCAACGGCCGCGTATTTCAGATCCGGGTGAAGAGCGACGGCCAGGTTGGCAGGGAGTGTCCAGGGCGTAGTTGTCCAGATCACTATGGAAACCCGTTTTCCCTTCAGCTTCGGGTCCAAGTGATCCAGTTCGGATGCCATCGGGAATTTGACAAAAATGGAAGGGGAGTGATGTTCGGCATATTCCACCTCCGCCTCAGCCAGGGCCGTCTTGCACGAGATGCACCAGTATATCGGTTTCTTGGACCTCACCAGGCTCCCGTTCAGTGCAAATTTGCCGAACTCTCTGACGATGGTGGCCTCATAGGGATAATTCATGGTCAGATAAGGATTGTCCCATTCGCCTAAAACCCCCAGCCGCTTGAATTCATTGCGCTGGATATCGATATATTTCTCGGCGTATTGGCGACAGAACCTCCGAATTTCCACCTGGGACATCTCCAGCTTCCTGGGCCCGAGTTCACCATCGACCCGGTGCTCGATCGGAAGGCCGTGGCAGTCCCAGCCAGGGACATAGGGAGCGTCAAACCCGGCCATCTGCTTGGATTTGACGATGATATCCTTCAACACCTTGTTAAAGGCGGTGCCCATATGGATATTGCCGTTGGCATAGGGGGGGCCGTCATGCAGCATATAGCGTTTCCGACCGGTTGAAGACTCTCGGATGATCCTGTAAAGATCCATACTCTCCCATTTCCCGAGTATCTCCGGTTCCCGCTTCACCAGGTTCGCCTTCATCGGGAATGGGGTATTGGGCAGATTGAGAGTTTGCTTGTAGTCCATGAAATGTGCCTCCGGAAATTGGGATAATTTGTTAATTTATCAGATTTCGTTCTTTAAGTCAATTTCAACCTCGCATCTAATCAAAAATAACCGTTCACATGCGTCAGGGGATCCCGGTGGCCGCTGCGGCGGCAGGGAGCGGCGGCGCAAAAAATGCGGCGCTTCTCGCCGCCCGGACCCCGGCCCTGAAATACCATCAGGTTGAATAAAAGTTACAAAATTACATCGGGAGATTGACCGAACAGGCTTCAGAAAGAGGGATTCCTGGACGAAGGGATGGACATCGAACATCGAACGTCCAACATCGATGAATGAAAAGACAAGGGACTTTATCCATAAGCTTCGTGTCTCGTTAACTGAAAATGGAACGTGATGATTTTGATCTGAAGCAGTATGAGGGCGACTTCTCAGAACTTAGGCACGGTGAGCAGAATGCACCCGGAACATAAAGCGGGTCGAGGAGCCCAGGTAAGGGAAGATTGGTCAATTACTGCGCCGTCTCAGAGATCGCCTCCATTTGATGGAGCCTGATTTTTCTGAGCAAGGTCGTGTAGTCGACCTTGAGTCTCCTGGCCGCCTCGCTCTTGTTCCCGCCTGTCTGGGCCATGACCTCCTCAATGACCTTCTTTTCAAAGACCTCTTTCAGACCCGCGACGATCTCTTTGAGCGATTTTTTGCCGTCATAAAGCAGGGCTGAAGCACCATCTCCCTTTCTTGTTTCAGACGCCAAATGGGAACTGAATGTTAGATGGTAAGGCAGTACCAGTCCATCTGCCTCGGAGAGGAGCACGGCCTGGCGGATCACATTCCGCAGTTCACGAACATTGCCGGGCCAATGATACGAGGCGAGGGAAATCAAGGCCTCTTCAGAGACCCCCCCGCATCCCTTGTCCAGCTCTTCCCCCACCTCATTCATGAATCTCTTGGCCAGGTAGGGAATATCCTCCCTCCGGTCCCTCAGCGGAGGCATTCGAATGGTAAACTCGTTGAGTCGGAAATAGAGGTCCGACCGGAAGTGTCCGGCCTCTACATCTTTTTCCAGCGACTGGTTTGTGGCGGCAACAATGCGGACATCGATGCCCACAGGCGCCTTTTCCCCGATTCTCTGGACCGTCCGTTCCTGCAGGACCCGAAGCAGCTTCTGCTGCACAGTATAGGAGAGATTGCCTACCTCGTCAAGGAACAGGGTCCCACCGTCGGCCAATTCGAACTGTCCCGGCTTGTCGCCACAGGCCCCTGTGAAGGCGCCCTTCATATAGCCGAACAGCTCACTTTCAATGAGAGTCTCGGGGATGGCCCCGCAGTCCACGGCCACAAAAGGCCCCTTCTTTGCCTGGCTCAAATCATGAATGGCATTCGCCACAAGCTCCTTGCCCGTACCGCTCTCCCCCTCTATCAGAACCGTAAATGACGTGGGCGCAACCTTTTTCACACGATGGATAAGGTTTTTGACCTGGCTGCTCTTCCCCATCAGCTCGTGGAGCGGGGCCCGGTCGCTCAGGACATTTCTCAATCGCTCCAACTCTTCCATGAGTGCCTGCTTTTCCATTGCCCGGGCAATGGTGAAAAGGAGATCATCCTTGTCAACCGGCTTGATGACATAATCGTACACGCCAGCCTTTAAGGCGTCGACCGCGATCCTGACCTCCCCGTAACCGGTAATCATGATAATCGGTACGGAGGAATCCCGCTCCTTCATTTCCACGGCGATATGGAGCCCATCCCTTCCCGGCATCCGGTAGTCCAAAAGGACCACTCCGGGCTTGTCCTTCTCAAAGAGCGCCAGCGCCGATTCACCGTCACGGGCCTCCATGACACGATACCCGGTCTGTTCGAGCATATTTCCGGTCAACCATAGAAAGTCGGGATCATCATCCACTAACAATATGTTTCGTTTTGATGGGGTCATTTTTTGTGCCTGCTGCTTTTCGCCTGATGGCGGTCATTAGTCATTGGCCTGCCCCGTGAAATTCCCGATAGGGACAGCTTGCCCTGTTGAATTGCGCTGTGCGCACCCCTGTCGGGGATTCAACGGGGCGGGCGTATTTCACCGGGGTCACTCGACTTTGGACCTTGGACTTTGGACGTTGAACTTTGGACTACCGCGTCATTCATTGGTTATGCCCCGCAAAACACCATGGCGCCCAACTTGTTCAAACCCGATATCCCCTGCACCTGATGGCTCAACAGGGGGGCCTGCACAATGGTCCGGTCGTGGAATCGTGAATGAATCTCCTTGATATATTCCTGTTGCTCGGCCCTCTTGATGGAGCAAAACCCGCAATCCGTCTCCGGAACCACCTTGTTAACGATGATATGTCCACAGGGAATCTTTCCGGTCTCCAATGCGCCCACCAGGCGTTCCAGTTCAAGGACACCCATGGCCTCGGCGATGGTCACCGCCACAAAATCGACCCTTTCAGGGTCTGTCAGGGTCTCTTGGATCCCCCTCACATTTCTGGACAGGGCCAGGGCCTTTTCCGCGGCCCCGGTCAGCCTTACGACCCCCTTATATTTCAGCAGCAATCTGAAAAAGGCCCGCAACCATTCTCTGACTAGATCAGGCAGTTCCAGAAAGCGGAGGAGGTGGCCGGTAGGCGATGTGTCGAGCACAAAGATATCAAACGCCCCCTCATTCCTCAAATCCACAATTCTGTTCAATGACATGATCTCGTCTACGCCTGGAGGAGCGAATTCGAGCATCTCGGTCATCGCCTCACGGTCAAACCTGATATCGGCGCCACGGGCCAGGAACCTGTCAAACAGCGCTTTGATGTCGCTCTTGAACGCCGCTTTGAAATCCCCCCACAGCCTCTCTGCATCGATTTCGAGGGCGAACAAATTGGTCATTGGACATTGGACATTGGACATTGGACGTTGAACTTCCGACTGACACGTCATTTGACTTTGGACCTTGGACGTTGGACTTCCGACTGACACGTCATTCGACTTTGGACCTTGGACTTTGGACGTCGGACAGCACCGAATTTGCGTAATCTCATCTCCGATGGGCTGATTCAGGGAATCTGAAAGGGAATGGGCGGGGTCCGTGGAAAAGAGGAGGACCTTTTTTTCGGGATGGCGCCGCGCCAGATGAATGGCTGCTGCCGATGCCAGGGTCGTCTTTCCGACCCCTCCCTTGCCCCCGAACAGGACAAATTCAAGGCCGGGATCGATGGCCAGACAGCCGCTGGGAGCCTCCATCACCGGCCCCCGTTTCACCGGGCGTGATGGTACAGACCTTCCTGAGAGACACTCCGCTATCGTGCTCAGACCGCCGATCCCGCGAATCTCATGGGGGAACACGGGTATTCTGATCCGCTCATAAGCGGAAAACCGGTTTTCGATCTCCTTCATCGGCATTTCCTGATCCTCTCTTCTTGACCGGCAGAAGGCACATCCCTCGGATTCCGCCACATGGTTTACGATAATCTCCTTCACCGGGATCCCATTCTTCTCAAGGGAACCGATCAATCGTTCTGTTTCGTAAATACTCATGGGTTCGGGAATCATGACCGGCACAAACCGGGTGGTTTCTCTGTCCGAAAGCATCTTCCTTACGCGGTCAATATCTGAGGAGAGATCTTCGAGAAACCTGTCGCACGCATCCTTTCTGTATTTCTTCCCGCTGAAAACCTCAGACAGGTAGCGGTGCTTGTGCTGCATCAAATCCATAGTCTCGATCCATTTCAGCATCTGTTCGGGCAGATTCAGCATTCGCACCGTGTGCCCGGCAGGGGCCGTGTCCACGATTATCACATCATAGGCGCCCTCCTTCAACAGGTCGGCGATTTCAATGATGGCCATGACCTCATCCATCCCTGGCAGTGACAGGTCAAGGAACGAGGCGATATCCTCCTCATCAAAAAAGGTCCCCCGCGCCGCCAGCTCTTTGATCACCCCATGGTTTTTTCGCTTGAATTCATCCAACAACCGGCTCGCATCCAGTTCACGGGCAAAGAGATTTTGGATTTTGGATTTTGGATTTTGGATTTCACAAGCCCAGTCTGCTGGCGTCTCGCTCCCGCTCGCTGACCGCTGCTCACCATCGAGTGAGCTCTGACCACTGGACCCTTTACCTTCGACCTTCGACATTGGACATTGGACTTCGGACTTTGGACTATATTCTATCCCCGTCACCCGGTCCCCTATCTCAACCCCGAAGCTGTCTGACAGAGAATGGGCCGGATCGGTCGATATCACCAATACCTTTTTGTCCTCCCCACGCGATCTGGCCAGGTGGAGAGCGGATGCAGCTGCCATGGTCGTCTTGCCCACGCCGCCCTTTCCGCCAAAAAGGATCAGCCGGAGGTCTTTGTTTTGCAAGAATTCGGGGAGTCGATGGGTCATTGGATTGATGATTGTTGATTGTCGATTGTTGATTGGGCTTCGATCACATCACGCTCGGCGTCTGGCGTTTGGTCCGCTCCGTGCAATGAAGAGTCTCTTTCATCAGGGCTTTCTGCGATTGCAGCGGGAAAATACAACGAGAACATCGTTCCGATCCCTTCGTCGGATGCCACCCCGATATGACCGCCATGTCTCTTGATGATCGAGTGGCAGATGGAAAGGCCCAACCCCATTCCCTTCTGGGCCCCCATCTCTTTGGTTGAAAAATAGGGGTCAAAAATCTTTTCCAGGTCTTCTTGAGGGATCCCGGCGCCCTCATCTCTTACAGAGATCTTTATGTATTTTCCTTCTTCAAGGTTAAGAATGTCTCCTTCACACAGACTGACATTTTCAGCCCTCACATCGATGGTTCCTCCCTGGGGCATGGCCTCCGTGGCGTTGATCACCAGGTTGCTGATGACCTGCTTCATCTGTCCTTCATCAAACTTGGCCGACCAGAGGTCATCCGGCATGGAAAATTGAGGTTTCACATTAGCGCCTGACAGGCTCAGGTCCGTAGCGTCTTGAATCACCTTTGCAAGGTCGCCGATCGCCTTGACCGGATCTCCGCCTTTTGAGAATGTCAGAAAGCGCCTTGCCAGTTCCTGTGCCCGTGAACAGGCCTGTGTCGCTCCAGAGAGATTGGCTTCAATTCCGCTCCCGGGTTCCGTATCCAGGGAGCAGAGCTCAATCTTGCCCAGGATGACGGCAAGGAGATTATTGAGATCATGGGCAATGCCGCCCGCCAGGGTGCCCAGGGCCTCAAGCCTTTGGGCTTTCTGTAGCTGAATCTCCAGGGTTCTCCTCTGTTCTTCTGCCAGATGACGCTCCGTGACATCCAGGTCGATTGTCAGCTTCACGATACGGCCGTCCGGCCATATGATGAGCCGGTTGGTTGCCAGAAATTGCCTGTCCAGGAGGTTATTATGGTACTCCCATTGCAAAATCCGGTTCGGGTCTCTGAGGAGTGCCTGGTTGTTGCAGGCGGCACAGGGCGCATCCATCCCGTGGAAGACCCGGTAGCAGGGTTCACCAGTGGGATCGCAGCGGAAAAGGCGTTGGCCGTACCTGTTCATGAAAAGGATCTCGTACCTCAAAGGATCCACCACGTCGATAAGGAGATCCATACTGTCAAAGATGGAAAGGAGTTGATCCCGTTCAAGTGTGAGGGCCTCTTCGGCCTGCTTGCGGTCGTCGATATTGCTTATGGCCGCTCGAAGGGACGTTACAGCGCCTTCAGTATTCGAGATGACAATGCATTCCAGCCGGGCATAAAACCGGGAACCGTCCTTTTTGATCAACCTCAGCTCACAATCCTGCCGGGTCCTTGTTTCAGAAAGTTTCCGGAGATACAGGTAGAACGTGTCCTGGTCACTCCTGTGGATGAAATTGGAGAGGGGCCGACCGACCAGGTTTCCTCTTTCCACCCCTAACATGGTGGCGGCGGTGAGGTTCGCCTCCTGGATCATCCCTTTATCGCTGATTGTAAGATAACCTATTGGAGCGAAGTCGTAGAGATCGGAATACCTGTCCCGCTCCTCCTGGAGTTCCAGTTGGGCCCGGCGCAATTCCTCGTTCTGCATCTCCAGCTCAACCTGGTGGATCTGCAGTTCTTCGACCAGGGTCCTGACGTCCTGCGGCGGCACTTCCTTGACAGCCGAAGGGGACTTATTTATGAACGCCTCGGCCTTCTGGCGCAGACCGCTCCATTTCTCTTCATTTTCTGGCATGTTGCTTACCTCACCCGGAATTGAATATTGAGGATTGAATATTGAGAAATTATTTTGATTTAGCCGTCTTGCGGCTGACAAAAAAGATAGCCGTGAGTTCTTCACCTTCAGTCAAAAGAGGTTTGACTCTGTGTGCCTCAAGCAACCCTTCATCAATAATGAATTCCAGCCAAAAAGCCGATTCGTCCGTTTCTTCAAGCACGATGCTCAGCTTCGCAACAAAACCGGCTCTTGATTGAGCCAGGCATGAGGCACGATAATTCGCCGCTACCGAGGTGGCGCACCGGATCAACTGCCCGGCAATATGTTTCCCCAATTGTGTCTTGGGCAACGCCAACGCCAATTTAACGCACCGATGAGCGAACTCCTTTGTTCGCTGTTTCAATTCCACACTCTCCATCATCCCTCCAACTATACAATTGAATATTTGAATCGCTTCGCCATGTCATTTCAGCCAAATTCCCTCAATATTCAATTCTCAATTCTCAATATTCAATTCTCAATCCTCACGCCGAAAGCCACGCAAGGTCCCTCTCTGTGGTGGCAATCTCACCGGGCTCTCCTTGCTCATCAGCGAGTTTTGTCGCGGTAAGCCACACCTCCACGATCCTCCCGTCCTTGGCCATCCGCCGGGTCTTGAACGACTTGACGTCTTTCCCCTCCTTTATCCTTCTGATCATATCCAGGCCCTCTTTTCGATTCTCTTCCGGGACTATTTCGAGGATGTTCATCTTCAGGGCCTCGCTCTCGCTGTAACCGTACATGCTCTCCGCGCCCCGGTTCCAGGCAAGGATACGACCCTCAAAGTCATGGATCATTATGGCGTCGTTTGAATCCCGGATCACCGTCGCCAGCCGGCGTTCCTTTTTGACGCTCTCTTTGAAGGTCATGACCACGCCGTCGATCACGTTTTGAATGGTCCGGTAAGGGACAATTCTCATGGCATACCATGCGCCATCCCGGGCCAGGACCTCTTTTCCCCTGAGGGCAAGATCTCTGAGTACGGCCTCTGCATACCCGACGATGTCCACATCATCCATTATCTTGGATACAATATCCCCGATGGGCCGGCCGATATCCGTCTGAATCAGATTGAAAATCCGGGTCGCATGAGAGGTGAAGCGCTTGATGCGGAGTTCATTGTCCAAGAAGATCGTTGGGATATCGATGCTGTCGAGCAGGTTCTTCATGTCGTCATTGGCTGTTGTCAGTTCTTCCACCTTCTCCCGCAGTTCCGTATTGACCGTGGTCAATTCCTCGTTCAGCGACTGCTGTTCCTCTTTGGACGTCTC
>CAYPDL010000063.1:0-24907 GCA_964409475.1 uncultured Desulfobacteraceae bacterium
CTAAGGATAGTGCTCAATAACCCGTATTTTCCGACTTTTTACGAGATCATCAAGGATTGAGGGCTTACGAAACTTGTTGTTCGGGCGGATGAACGGTTGAATAAGACATGCGAACAATATGAGGGAATCTTGCGGATGGGATCGAACGAGCTGTCTTTAATCCCTGAATTCCTGAATTCGCAATTCCTCAATATGAAGGAGTGATTATGGACTTCAGCCTTTCGATGGAACAGGAGATTCTGCGCAATTCGGTCCGTGACTTTGCCGAAAAGGAGATCAAACCGGTTGCAAGGGAACTGGATGAAAAAGAGGAGTTTTCCTATGAAACCATGCGTAAGATGGCTGACCTGGGCCTGTTCGGGATGTTTGTGTCCGAGAAATACGGCGGCCAGGGCATGGATTACGTTTCTTACATAATTGCCACCGAAGAGATTGCCAGAGTGGACGGCTCACATGCAGCGACGGTAGCGGCGGGAAATTCATTAGGGATCGGGCCCCTCTACTACTTTGGAAATGAAGAACAAAAGGAAAAATATCTTCCCGCATTGTGCAGCGGGGAGGCCCTGTGGGGTTTTGGTCTCACCGAACCGAACGCAGGTTCCGATGCAGGCAATTCCAAGACCACGGGGGCCTTGGATGGAAATGAGTGGGTGGTTAACGGAAGCAAGATTTTTATTACCAATGCCTCTACCAAGATTACATCGGGAGTGACGGCCCTGTGTCGCACCGGGACCCGTAAAGACGGCCGGCCTGAACTTTCGTGCATACTTGTCGAATCGGGTACCGCGGGATTCGAGGCCAGGGAGATGCATGGCAAACTGATGTGGCGTGCGTCCAATACCAGTGAACTCTATTTTGACGACTGCCGCGTCCCTCAAGAGAATCTTTTGGGTCCGAGAGGTCATGGGTTTTACCAGATGTTGCAGACGTTGGATGGGGGACGCCTCTCCATCGGCGCCATGGGCCTGGGAGGGGCACAGGGATGCTTTGACCTGTCCCTGAAATACAGCAAGGAACGGGAACAATTCGGCAAACCCATATCCAACTTCCAGGTGAATGCGTTCAAACTGGCCGACATGGCCCTCGAGATCGAATGCGCCCGACTCATCCTCTATAAGGCCTGCTGGCTGAGAGACAATGCCAGGCCCTTTTCCAAAGAAGCGGCCATGGCCAAGCTCAACTGTTCCGAGGTCATGTATCGATGTGCCAACCACGCTGTCCAGCTCCACGGTGGTTACGGATTGATGAAAGAATATGACGTGGAACGATTCTACAGGGACCAGAAGCTCCTGGAGATCGGAGAAGGGACCTCCGAGGTGCAGCGGATTGTCATCTCAAGGCTTATCGGCGCGCTATAACTCCTGGATCCGGGATCTTGGAATGTACCTGCCGGCATGACAGCAGACGTGATTGGATGACGGGATTTCAATCTGCAATACCATGTTCTCTGTTTTGGATCCAGCATCCAGAATTCAGTATCCGGCAACGAAGTATGGAATGTGGGGTGTGGGGGTGAAAGTTGAAAGAGCCAGCATCCAGTTTCAAATTTCCCGTATCCAGTATCCGGCATCCTGTATCCAGCATCCAGTATCCCGATTTCCATGATAGATCTTATCTTAGGTAAAGAGATTGCCGCCTATGTCCGGCGTCATCGGGGGATGGTCATCTGTTCACTGGTGCTGATGGCCATATCCTCAGTGTTCGTGGTGGTTCCCGCGTATCTTCTGCAGCCCTTCGTCGATGAAGGGATGAAGACAGGATCTGCGCCTGTCGCCTGGAAAATTCCCTGGATTCAGTTGGATGCCGGCTCATGGTTTTTCTGGAAACGCACCGAATTGACCATTGTGGAGGGGATCACCCCGAATCGCCTCCTTGCACTCCTCACCCTGGTAGCCTTTATTGCGGTATTCATCAAATCCGTCACCACCTATTTCGGCGGCCTTTCGGCTGCGGCATTCTCCAACCGGGCGGTGAAGTCTCTCCGGATAGACCTCTTCACCCAGTTTATCTCTCTCTCACCGGGGTTTTATCACAAAAGGAAATCAGGAGAACTGATTGCCAGGTCCACGGCAGACCTCGCCGTGTTGCAGGGGCTGATTGCCGAGGTGCTCTTGGGCCTGATCGAGTACCCGCTCACGGCCCTGGTTTTTCTGATCTATCTCTTTGTGATGAACCTCAAGCTGACGTTGCTGGTCTTTTTTGCAGTGCCCTTGATCGCCCTCCTGGTCAAGATCTTCGGCAGGAAGGTCAAGAAACACTCCTTCAGGGTCCAGGAGGCCACGGCAGAGGTCACCTCTGCCTATCATGAAACCCTCCTCTGTCTCAAACTGGTGCATGGGTTTTTTATGGGAAATTGGGAGGTGAAGCGGTTCAGTGATCTGGCCGAAAACCTCTACCAACGGATCATGCACTGGAACCGATGGCAGTTAGGCCTCGGCCCGATGATGGACTCCGTTGTCTTTCTGGTCATGCCGGGCGTGTTGATTGTGGGGAAGGTCTATTTTCATCACAGTCTCGGCGAACTCATGGCAATGGCCTATGCGTTTTCACGGGTCTACAGGCCGATCAAGAGACTGGCCCTGGTCAACAATCAGATCAAGACCCTCCAGGGCGCCACCCAGCGTGTTTTTGGGATTATGGGAACCGTCTCTGAGATTCGGGACCTTCCTGGGGCAACACCGCTCCCGCGGCACAGGGAAACCATCGTGTTTGATAAGGTGAGTTTCGGCTATTCACCCGGCGACTGGGTGCTCAAGGATGTCTCGTTCTGCCTCAAGCAGGGGGAGATGGTGGCCTTTGTGGGGTCTACCGGGGCAGGCAAGAGCACGCTCCTGTCCCTCATACCCCGTTTTTATGACGTCACAGAAGGAAAGATTTCCATCGATGGGATCGATATCCGGGATGTCACCCTGAAATCCCTTCGCCGGCAGATAGGAGTTGTAAACCAGGAAATCCTCCTTTTTAATGAAACCATCCAATATAACATCAGCTATGGGGACCCGGAAAATGGGATGGAGGCGATCATTGCCGCGGCAAAGGCCGCCTATGCCCACGACTTTATCATGGCCCAGCCCCATGGCTACCAGACCATGGTCGGGGACCAGGGAAGCCTTCTGTCAGGCGGCCAAAGACAGCGGATCGCCATTGCAAGGGCGATACTGGTCAACCCGGCCGTGCTGATGTTGGACGAGGCGGCCTCGGCCCTCGACGCAGAGAGTGAAGGGCGTGTCCAGAAGGCGATCGAAGGGCTCAAGGGAACCCGGACGATCGTGATCGTTGCCCACCGCCTGAGCACCATCATGCGGGCAGACCGTATTTTCGTTTTAGAGGCCGGCAGGATCGTGGAATCGGGAACCCTTGAGAACCTGTTGGCCCTGAATGGAAGGTTCAGACAGCTTCATGATATGCAGTTTGGCGGAGAGCGCAAAGCGCATAGGGCAGAAAAGGGGGTCGGCACGCCATGACGTTGAACAAGGCCCGTATTGTCACAAGCGTAATGGAGCGCGTCGGTTTCAAACCGCGGCGCAAAAGCCTCCAGCTCTTCCTGTTCCCGGAGCTGGATCGTACGTTCCTGAGCCGGAAGCGGGCTGGTGAGATCGTCGACTCCCTCTTCGGGAAAATTAAGGATGCGCTGGCTCGGGAGGAAGACGTACGCATTGCCGGCTTTGGCAGGTTCCAGGTAAAATTCAGGTGGGCCAGAAAGGGGAGAAACCCGCAGACAGGGGAGATGATTATCCTCAGGTCCAGTAGAACCGTCAGCTTCAAGACGTCGCGAAAACTGAGGGAGAAGATAAATGGATAAGGCATCTGTTCTGGTGATAAACGGTCCTAACTTGAATATGCTGGGCGCAAGAGAACCGGACCAGTACGGAGATATGACATTAGATGAAATCTGCCGGAAGATCAAAGCCCATGCAGAACAGAAAGGTATCCTGGTTGAATTTTTCCAGAGCAACATGGAAGGCGAGCTGATCAACCGCATCCAGGAAGCCCCGGCGCGTTTTTCCGGGATCATCATTAATGCCGGCGCCTATTCACATACCAGCATTGCCATACGAGACGCCATTTTGAGTATTCCTGTCCCTGTTATCGAGGTCCATATCTCCAATATCTATAATCGTGAAGGATTCCGTCATCATTCCTATCTTGCGCCTGTATGTGCGGGATCCATCGTCGGTTTCGGATATTTAAGCTATATTATGGCCCTGGAATACTTTGTCTTGTCTCCTTAGCCCGGCGGCACTGATCCGTGAAGACCCTGCTTCATACGTCATAAAGGTATGCCCGTGTCGTGTCAGGCAATATAGAACAACAGGCATTTTTCGAGTCTGCATGGTTGATTTTGAGGACACCCATGTCCCGTCGCTGGCTGATTTTTCTGATTACCTCTGCTAATTTCTTCCTTTCCCAGTTCTACCGGGCCACCAATGCAGTCATTGCCGACGATCTCTTAAACGACCTTTCATTAGATACACAGGGCTTAGGGACCATCAGCGCCGCCTTTTTCTATGCCTTTGCACTGACCCAGATCCCGATCAGCATTCTTTTAGACAGGATCGGCGCCAGACGAATGATGACCGGGCTTTCTTTAGCGGGGATCGGGGGCGCCCTCCTCTTCTCCATGGCCCATTCTCAGGGGATGGGTGTGGTGGGCCGCGTCCTCCTGGGCGTAGGCATGGCCTGCAATCTCATGGGGACCCTCAAGCTTCTGACGGTCTGGTTCAAACCTTCCTCCTTTGCCACCCTCACAGGCGTTGTCTTTTCCATCGGCACGGTGGGGAACATGGCGGCGACCTCGCCCTTGGTCTTCCTGGTGAATGCCATCGGATGGCGGCACTCTTTTATGGTCATTGCAGGGGTCAACCTGCTTCTCGTTCTGGCCCTTTATCTGGTGGTAAGGGACACGCCTCCGGATGGGCCTTCCGCACAATATGGAACCCCACCTTCCGGCATGGGCAGGGCCTTTGCCGGTCTGACCCTCCTGCTGAAGACACGGGACTACTGGATCATCTCCATGGGGGCCTTCGTTAGCTACGGGATCTACGCCGCCTTTCAGACTCTCTGGGCCGGTCCCTATCTCATGGAGGTCATGGGGCAGAGCGATATGAACACAGGACATCTGATCTTCCTCATGAACCTTGGGGCCATTGCCGGGGGACCCCTGTGGGGGGCGATGTCCGACAGGGTCCTGAAAACCAGAAAGTGGGTGGTATCCGGGGGCCTTCTGACACTCGTTTTAATCCTGTTCATCCTGGCGGGGCTTCCCGCCGGAACGGGATTTACGGCCCTGCTGATCCTGTTTTTCGCGTTCGGGCTGATCAGGGCCTCCGGGTTGCTGATGTACGTGCAGATCAGGGAGAGCATGCCGATCGAGATGGCCGGGACCGCCATCACCGCGATCAATTTCTTCACCATGATCGGCCCGGCCTTCTTTCTTCAGGGGCTGGGGATGTTCATGCAGGCCCTCCACCCTGAGGCATCCAGGGGGCCAGAGGCCTTCATGGCCTCCTTTATATTCTGCGCCTGTTGTTGCCTGCTGGTGGGGGTCCTCTACCTTTTTACCAGAGAGACCAGGGCACAGCAGGAATAGTCTTGCGGCTGGCGGACACGGGAGGTCAGGACTCACGAGGCGGGATCTACGCTTCGCTGCGACCAGAAACCAGCAACGACTATCCAGCATCCAGAAAGGAGATGCACAGTGAAACTTCCATTTGTCATATCCATCCCCCACTGTTCAGGCCGGATCCCTGATGCGATAAAACCGGCCCTTGCCCTCAACCATGATGATATCGATGATTCCGTGGACTCGGGAACGCGAGAGATTTTTGGATCTCTCGATGCAGCAGACATCCTGTGGGCCCGCTGGAGCAGGCTGGTGGTCGATCTGAACAGGGATCCCGGGCGGAGGGATGCAAAGGGGGTTATTGCAAGGGTCGACTATTCCGGCCGGCAGATCTATCGTCCGGACATGGCCCCGCATGCGACAGAAATAGATGAGCGCCTCAACAAATATTATTGGCCGTATCATCTCCGGCTGAGAGAGATCTTGGGTCAGGAGCATATCAAAGGATTGCTCGACGGACACTCCCTCAACGGCGTAGGTCCTTCCGAGGCCCCGGACGCAGGCCGGAAACGGAAGGACATTGTCCTCAGCAACAACGGCGATCACAATGGCGAAGCGACCCCGTCCTTGGGACCGACGACCTGTGGTGTGGAGGTCTTACACTTGATGAGAGAGGTTTTTGTGAGCGCCGGATTTTCCGTCTCTCTGAACGACCCCTATACAGCCGGGTTCATTACCACCCATTACGGTCGCACATTGGCGGAAAGAGGAAAATTCGCGGTTCAGATGGAGATCAATCAGGACCTGTTTATCGAACCGGGAACCGTGAGAATCCTTCCGGAAAAACTCACAACGGCCGGGGACCGTATCCGGCGATGCTTCGATGATATCGCAAGGGTGATATAGACGGTTATTTTTCCCTTCCCCTTGTCTGTTTTTTTTGCTATCTTCCTTTACTGAAAGGGATTATTGCGTCCCTACTGTCTTCCCTGTACAAAACAGGGCCTTTGAAGAGACGTCCTTTCCGTCCGATGCCAAGCCCTGTCTCGGGGCGCAGAAAAGGCCATGGGCGCAGGTTTCAACATTAAGGGGGTTACACGGCCATGACGACTATTTTGAAATATCCGGGAAAGGTCTGGATGCTGGTTTTCGCCGGCATTCTGATCTCTCTGTTTCACTGCCATGTTTCTGCAATGGAGAAAGACATTACCAATTCCCTGAATATGACCTTTGTGCTGATACCGGCAGGGACCTTCACCATGGGAAGCCCGGCCGATGAACAGGGCCTGAAGAGTAACGAGGTAGCACACGAGGTGACGATTGGCAGGCCTTTTTACATGCAGACGACCGAAGTGACCGTCAAGCAGTGGCGGGACATCATGGGAAGCCCCTTATTCTTCAAAAAGAAGGGCGCAGACGATATGCCGGTGGCAAGCGTTTCGTGGGATGACTGTATGGAGTTTTTAGAGAAATTGAATGCACGCAATGAGGGCGTCTACCGGCTCCCCACAGAGGCGCAATGGGAATATGCATGCAGAGGGGGGAACGCCTCGGTCTACGGCTGGGGCGACGCCATCGATTGCAGCAAGGCCATGTATGCCAATAATAGCCTGAAAACCGGCGACTGTTTAAAATTCGTGAAATCAAAGGGATTGGCCACAGACGCGCCTGCCCCGGTCAGGAGTTACGCGCCGAATGCGTGGGGGCTCTATGACATGCCGGGAAATGTCTGGGAATGGTGTCAGGACTGGTACGGCCCGTACCAAAAAGGGGCGGCCGCGGACCCGCAAGGACCCCGATCAGGATCTGAAAAGGTGCGAAGAGGCGGGAGCTGGTACGGGCCCTGGCAGAGATGCCGATGTGCCAACAGAAATTTCAGTCATCCCGCCAGCAGGTATCAAACCACCGGTTTTCGGCTGGTCAGAGAGGCCGAGTAATGGTCATACAATCCCGCTTATCGGCGGGACAACGCCCGCACACAACTTGAGACTGGTTATTGGTTATCTGTCAATGAATAACAGTATCAACTCAATATTCAGCGGATAAAACCCTTACGGGTAAACTCCTATTCGGAATTCAGGCGTAAGCCTTTTATTGACCCCCGGAATAGTGAGCAATTGCGAATAACAAATAATGAACACAGTGGAGGCAGCCTGTTTTATGGAATATTCCGTCAGCCCGGATGGGGAGCGATTCAATCTCCCTCAGGAAACAGATTATGCACTGGAATACGAGAGACTGAAAGAGATCGTGCAGGCCCGGCGCCAGGATGGGTTCGAGATCGTGGTGGTCATGGGCCTCGGGTTCGTGGGCGCGGTCATGGCCGGCGTCGTGGCCGATTCGGTGGACAGGCAGACCGGAAAACCCAACAAGTTCGTCATCGGCATGCAGCGGCCGAGTCCCCGGAGTTTCTGGAAGATCCCTCTCTTCAATCGCGGCATCTCCCCGGTGAAGGCCGAGGACCCTGAGGTGGCCCCGCTGATCGAGCGGTGCGTCACCCGGAAGAAAACCCTTACCGCCACGTTTACCTACGATGCCCTCAGGTTGGCGGACGTCCTGATCGTGGATGTTCAGTGCGATTTCCTTAAGCAGGAATTGGGCAATCTCAAGAAGGGCTTTGCAGAAATAGGGGCACTGGAAGACAGTTTCAAGATCATCGGCAAACAGATCTCTCCCCTCTGCCTGGTCCTTATCGAAACTACTGTGCCCCCGGGGACCACCGAATACGTGGCCTATCCCCTCATCAAGAAGGGTTTCAAGGCGCGGGGGATCGATGACGAACCGATGCTGGCCCACAGCTTCGAGAGGGTCATGCCCGGCAGGGAATATGTACGGTCGGTGAGGGATTTCTGGCGGGTGTGCAGCGGGATCAATCGGGAAAGCAGGGAACGGGTGACCCGCTTTCTCTCCGATGTCCTCAATGTGGAGGAATTCCCCCTGACCGTACTGGATCGGCCCATCGAGAGCGAGACCTGCAAGATCGTGGAAAACAGCTACCGGGCCACGATCCTGGCCTTCCTCAACGAGTGGAGCCTCTTTGCCGAGACCAACGGGGTGGATATTCTCAAGGTAATCAATGCCATCAAGGTCCGCCCCACACACAGCAATATCCTCTTTCCAGGTCCCGGCATCGGCGGGTATTGTCTCCCCAAGGACGGGGGCCTGGGTATCTGGGCCTATAAGCATCTGATGGGGTTCGAGAACGACATATTCAGGATCACGCCTGAGGCCATCAATATCAACGACACGAGGGCCCTCCATGCGGCCCAGTTGGTACGCGACGCCCTGAGAAACATGGGACGCATCGTGGCCGCCTCCCAGATCGCCCTCCTCGGGGTCTCCTATCGGGAGGATGTGGGGGACACACGTTACAGCGGCTCCGAGATCGTGGTTCGGAAGCTGACCGAAATGGGGGCCGATATCAAGGCCCATGACCCCTATGTGAAGCACTGGTGGGAATTGGAAAAGCAGGACGCTTACCCGGCCGTAGGCTCCAGTTGGTCGCGTTTTTTCCGCAACCAGGAGCACCTGACCGATTTTAGCATGACACCGGATCTGGAGACGGCCCTGAAGGGGTCTGACGCGGTTGTGTTAGCGGTCCGGCACCAACCCTACATGGAACTCGATCCGGACGAGGTCGTCCGGATGGCAGGCGGCCCCCTGGCGGTGGTGGACTGCTTCGGGATCCTGGACGACGCTAAAATCGAACGGTATTTTGAGTTGGGCTGCGAGGTCAAGGGCATGGGCCGCGGCCATATCAACCGGATAAAGGATAGAGTTCGTAAGAGAAAGGCATAAGAGTTTGGAGTTACGAGTCTGGAGTGCCTGAAGTTGAAAAAGGAAGTTTCATTCTCAACTCCCCACTCCCCACTTCACACCTCAGCGCCATTTTTCAATCGTCAATCAAAAATCCTGAGGGAGATTGCTATGAAAAAATTTGCGTGTTTTCTGCTTGCCTGGTCCCTGTTGGCCGGGGTTGCGTGGGCGGATTCCATCAAGATCCCTGTGGCGGCCGCTTTTACCGGTCAATTGGCCTCGTTCGGCGAGGGGATCAAGAATGCGGCGATCCTGAAGGGCGAAGAGATCAATGCCGCAGGGGGCATCAACGGCAAAAAGGTGGAGATCGTATTGGAGGATGAACTCTGCGATCCCAAGGAAGCTGCCACGGTCGCCACCAAGTTAGCCAATGACCCAAAGGTCTCGATCGTAATAGGGCATCTCTGCAGCTCTGCCTCCCTGGCGGCCCTTCCCATTTACCGCGAGGCCAAACTCCCGGCCATATCCCCTGCCTCCACCAACGTCAGTATCGGAAAGATGAGCCCCTTCTATTTTCGGAATGTCTACAAGGATGATTTCCAGGGGCTCTTTTTAGCCAAATACGCAAAGCTGGGTAGAGGATTCCGGAAATTGGCGGTCTTTTATGAGGTCAACGACTATTCCATGGGACTGATGCTGGCCTTTATGAAAGAGGCCAAGGACCTGGGCATAAAAGTCCTCGGCACAGAGGCCTACACATCGGACACCACCGATTTCAAGCCCCAGCTCACCAAGTTCAAGATGATGAAGCCGGACGCCATCTTTATCCCCGGATATGCCCCCCAGGGAACGCTCATTGTCTCGCAGGCCAGGGGCCTCGGTATGAAGAACGTGGCCTTTTTCGGCGCTGATGGGCTCGATGACGACCTGATGTTGAAAAACCCGGACGCAGAAGGCCTTTTTGTGACAACGCCTTTTCTACCGGATAAGGCAGGGCCCCAGGCCGCCGGTTTTATCGAGGCCTACAAGAAAAAGTACGGCAAGGAGCCCAACTGGTTTGCCGCCAATTCCTACGACAGCGTCGGCATAGCGGCCCAGGCCATCGCAGCGGTAGGCCCGGACAGGGTCAAGATCCGGGATTATCTGGCCTCCCTCGATTCAAAGGAAAAGGCTTATAAGGGCGTGGCCGGCAACACCTATTTTGACAAGAACGGGGACTGCCTGAAAGATGCATTTGTCAAGGAGATCAAAGACGGCAAATGGGTCAGCGCTGAAAAGCAGTTGCAGTGATCCCTACAACGCAGAACTCAGAGGGCAGGTGCGATAGTGACCTGCCCTTTTTGCAGCATTCGGTGTTCATCTATAGCGCGATCTAAGGAGCGACGGTAGAGGATATCTCGGTGGACAGTCTTCTCGATCAGTCGAGCCTTTTTCTCCAGCAGTTGGTCAACGGCATTACCCTGGGCGGGGTGTATGCCCTCATTGCCGTGGGGTACACCATGGTCTACGGGGTCATCCAGTTGATCAATTTCGCCCATGGCGAGATCTACATGTTGGGCGCCTTTCTGGCCTACACCCTGGTCACGGTCCTCGGTCTCCCCTTTTTTGCCGCATTTGTCCTCACCATCCTGATCTGCGCCTGTTTCGGGATCATCCTGGACTTTGTCGCCTACCGCCCCCTGCGAAAGGCCCCGCGCCTGGCCGCCCTCATCACGGCCATCGGGATGTCCATATTCCTTCAGAACCTGGCCATGATGATATGGGGCTCTCAGATCAAATCCTATCCCCGCGCGGCGCTCCCTGAGATATTCTCTAAAACAGCATGGAGCGTGGGGGATGTCACTTTGTCGTGGCTTCAGGTCTTTATCCTTTCGATCACGGTCCTGTCCATGGCCATCCTCCACCTCGTTATCCACAGGACCCGGATCGGTACGGCCATGCGGGCCGTGTCCCAGGACAAGACCACCGCGGCCCTCATGGGGATCGGGGTTAACCGGGTGATCTCCTTTACCTTTGCCGTGGGGTCGGGTATGGGAGCCATGGCCGGGATCCTGGTAGGCCTCTATTACAACGCGATTTTCCCCACCATGGGCTACATCGCCGGCATCAAGGCCTTTGCAGCCGCCGTTTTGGGGGGGATCGGGAGCGTCCCTGGGGCCATGTTAGGGGGAGGCGTATTGGGAATCGCGGAGGTGCTCGGGGCCGGTTACATCTCATCGGAATACCGCGACGGCATCTCGTATGCGGTCATGATAGCGGTCATCCTCTTTAAGCCCTCCGGCCTTATAGGCAGGCAGATCGGGGAGAAGGTGTGATGGATTTTCGACTGCCAGGACAAAACCCCCGCCTTTTCTTCCTGGGCCTGGTCCTCCTGCCCATTCTCCTCCCCTGGCTCCCCATGGGCTCGTCAACAAATTATATCCTCAGGATATTGACCACGGCGGTCCTCTACATGATCCTGGCACTGGGCCTGAACATCGTGCCCGGATTCACCGGGCTCCTGGATCTGGGATACGTCGGCTTTTACGGTATCGGGGCCTACACCTCCGGGCTCCTGGCCATTCACTACGATCTGAGCCTGTGGGTGATCCTGCCACTGGCCGCTCTCAACGGGGCACTCTGGGGGACCCTTCTGGGCGCCCCGACCCTACGCCTCACCGGAGACTATTTTGCCATCGTCACCTTCGGGTTCTCCGAACTGGTGGTGCTGGTCATCCGGAACGAACTCTGGCTCACCCGGGGCCCCATGGGTCTCCCCGGCATCTCTCCGCCGTCCATCTTCGGCCATCCCCTTACCCGTGACTGGGAGTTTTTCTATCTCATTTTGCTTCTGCTCCTGATTGTCCTCGTCGTGGTGATACGGCTCCAGGATTCCCGCGTCGGACGGGCCTGGTTTGCCATACGGGAGGATGAGATCGCGGCCCAGTGCTGCGGCGTCAATTTAATCAGGTACAAGGTCACGGCCTTTGCCATCAGCGCCTCCATCGGCGCCATGGGTGGGGCCTTTTATGCAAAATGGTTCAAGTTCATCCACCCGGATATGTTCAAGTTCTGGGAATCCATACTGATCCTCTGTCTCATCGTCTTCGGGGGGATGGGGAGCATTGCCGGGACCATGCTGGGGGCACTGATACTGATCCCCCTGTCCGAGGTGCTGCGGGCGGTCCTTCCCCAGGGCCTGTTCAGCGCCCGGTATCTGATTTACGGCCTGGTCCTGGTCCTCATGATGCGCTGGCGGCCGGAAGGGCTCATTCCCTTTGAGCGGGCCCAGGCCAGGAAGGCGTGGCTCGCAAAGGAGCGTCTCAAACTATGAATCCGGTCCTCAAGGTGACACGCTTACACAAGTCTTTCGGAGGACTCTCTGCCTTGAGAGATATCAGCCTCGAGGCGAAGCCCGGTCAGATCGTCGGGATCATCGGGCCCAACGGGGCCGGAAAGACCACCCTGTTCAACTGTTTTGCCGGTCTCTATCATCCGACCCGGGGGCAGATCCAATTTCAGGACAGACCCATTCTCCCCGAGGTCTCCGAAGCCAAGGTGAAGCATGTCAGACGGTGCGCCCTTCTCTTCATAGTCCTGGGGCTGATCTGGCTCCCGCTCTTCTGGTCGTTTTTTCTGCCGGGCGCCCTTTTCAAGCTGGAACTGGCGCTCCTGGGCATCTTTATCCTGGGTATACGGTTTCTACTCGTTCGAGGTCTCGTGCAGTTTCAGATATGGGCCTGGGGGCTCATGTTTGTCTTTCTCGTGTCGGATCTCTGCTTTGCTGCCTGGTGGCTGACCCATCCGTTTTCCCCGATTCATCTGGTGAGGACCCACATCCCTCTAAGCTATCTCTCATGGCCGTGGGGCCTCGTGGCAGGTCCATTCAGCATCTATCTCATGATCCAGTTATGGGTGCGCCAGGTACGCCAGCTTTACGGGTTCAGGGTGAGTCCCGATGCCATCTGTCGCATGGGCATGGCCAGAACCTTCCAGAACATCCGGCTCTTTTTCAACCTGAGCGTCTTAGACAACGTCAAGATCGGACGCCACGCTCAGATGCGTACCGGGGTATCAGGGGCCCTTTTCAGGACTAAGGCACAGCGGGAGGAGGAGACCTTGACCGAAAAAGAGGCCCTTGACTGCCTCCGCTTTGTGGGCCTTGAAGAACGGGCCTTTGATCTGGCCGGTGCTCTGGCATATGGCGAGCAGCGCCGCCTGGAAATCGCCCGAGCCCTGGCATCCAGGCCGAGACTTCTCCTCCTGGATGAGCCGGCAGCAGGGATGAACGCCCGGGAATCGTCCCGTTTGATTCAGTTGGTCCTCAATATCCGCGAAAAGGGGATTGCCGTGCTGATCATCGAGCATGATATGCGGGTCATGATGAACCTGGCCGACCATATCTATGTCCTTGACTACGGCAGGCTCATTGCCGAGGGGTCCCCTGACGAGATCCGAAGCAATCCAAAGGTCATAGATGCCTATTTAGGCGGGGGCGCGGCCCATGCTGAGACTTGAAGAGGTTCATAGCCATTACAGGAAGATACACGCCCTCAAGGGGGTTTCCCTGAGGGTCCGCGAACAAAGCATCTGTTGTCTCATCGGGGCCAACGGGGCCGGCAAATCGACCCTCCTCATGACCATCAGCGGGATCCAGCCGGTCTCGTCCGGCAGCATACGGTTCAAGGGGGACCCCATCGAAAAACTGGCGCCCGAAGAGATTGTGCAAAGAGGGGTGGTTCAGGTCCCGGAGGGCCGGCGCATTTTTTCCGACCTGACGGTGAGGGAAAACCTGGTCTTGGGGGCCTATCTCCGGCACAACAAGTCGGAGGTGGCTGAATCCATGGAAAATGCCTTCGGGCTCTTTCCCATTCTGAGGGAACGCCGCGACCAGTTGGGGGGAACCCTGTCGGGCGGGGAACAGCAGATGCTTGCCATTGCACGGGCCTTGATGGGAACGCCCTCCCTCCTCCTGTTGGATGAGCCGTCTCTCGGCCTTGCCCCCCTCGTGGTGGCGCAGATTATGCGCATCATCCAGAAAATACGGGACGACGGGGTGACCATCCTCTTGGTGGAACAGAATGCCCAGGCCGCACTGGAGTTGGGGGATTACGGGTATGTGATTGAGACGGGGCGGGTGGTGATCGAGGACAGGGCTGCGGCCTTGCTTCAAAACGACAGGGTGAGAGAGGCCTATCTGGGGTAGGATGGTTGCTGGTTACTGGATGCTGGATAGTCGTTGCTGGTTACTGGTCGCAGTGAAGCGTAGATCCCTCAGAATGCTGAATTGCTGACTTCTGACCTCTGACCTCTGACCTATGGTCCTTTATGCTGGACGGGTGGGGTGATTACGATAGGGGGTATTGGATTTTTTCATTGTGCCTTGCGCCTAACGCCTTACGCCTTTATTATGCAGAGGGATTGCAATCAGGCATGATTGGTGTTAAGTTCCCAATCTCAGCGTATCGCCGGGTATCGGTTCCTGGATGCCCTCAAAAATCACTGGCTCAATGAGAAGGTATGGATGAAGGAACTCCCTCAGGATTAACTGCAGAATAGCAAATGGAGAAGATGTGATGCCGGCGGAAAAGCAAAATAAAAATGAACCGATACCCGAAAGGATGGAGGCGTTGAGGGAACTGCCCGGAGAAATCCTGCGGGACCTTACCAAAACAGAGATCAGGGCCTTCCTCTTTGATGAGATCTGGCCAGATTCGCTCCAGGACAAATTAAAGAACTATTTGGCGTGAGAAGACCCATCTTCCTGTTGACTTTGTTCTCGGGATCATTATACTGCATGGCTGCTGAAACGCTTAAAAAGCGACCTCTTTCGCTCTCCGGGCAACTGGCCTGATCCCTTCACGGCATTCGGATCTTACTACTTGACATCCTTATGCATTCCTGCGGTCAGCATCTTGATGCGTGAGGGTTGCAAATCCCGCCGACAGCAGGAAAGCTTTTCACAGGTCGGCAAGCGTGTCAGACAGGAAAATACGAGTCATGGAAGATATTCAAAACCACAAGGACTACAGAAATATCGATATTGACCAGGTTGGCGTCAAGGGGATCCGCTATCCCATTACGGTGCTCGACAAGGATCAGGGAGAACAGCAGACCGTTGCCCAGATAAACATGTACGTGAACCTGCCCCGTTACTACAAGGGTACCCACATGAGCCGTTTCGTGGAGATCCTCAACGAGAACAGTCGGCGGATATCCCTCCAGAATTTCTCTGACATCCTTGAAGAGATGAAAGTCCGGCTGAACGCCGAGAGCGCCCACATGGAGATCAGTTTCCCGTACTTTATCAACAAGCACGCGCCAGTGACCGGCGCTGAAGGCCTGATGGAATACCTGTGCACCTTCAAAGGATCCCTGAACAGTGGGAGCGATCTGGTGATAGGGGTTCATGTCCCCATCTCAACCCTCTGCCCGTGCTCCAAAGAGATCAGCGACTTCGGGGCCCACAACCAGCGGGGGGAGGTTCGACTCAAGGTCAGGTTCAAAAAATTTATCTGGATAGAGGATCTGATCAAGCTGGTGGAGGAATCTGCATCCAGCGAAGTGTTCTCTGTTCTTAAGCGGGAAGATGAAAAATACGTGACCGAGCAGGCGTACCAGAACCCGATGTTTGTCGAAGATATTGTCCGGGAAATCGCTGTGAAGTTAGGGGACGACCCCAACATCACCTGGTTTTCCGTAGAATCCGAGAACTTTGAATCCATACATAACCATAATGCCTACGCATATATTGAAAAGCACAATAGCTGACGGGGAAAGGGCAGAGCACAAGGGATGAGACATGAGCGATGAATTAAAAAAAATGTACCGAACCGTCATGGACGACCATTTCCCTTCGGAGATGAAAATCTCTTTCGGGGACCAGACGCTGACCTACCGCAAGCGGGCATGGAAGATCCCTGACCCGACCGGCCAACTTATTGAAAAGGGCCTTCGCTATGGGGAAAATCCCGGCCAGGAGGCGGCCCTGTATGAGCTAGCCAACGGAAATCTCGAAATCGGTGGATGCCGGTTTATCGGTCCGGAATCCGGTCTGGTTTCCGCCATTTCTGAATCGGATATGCTCCAAAGCGGCAAGCATCCCGGCAAGATCAATCTGACCGATGTGGACAATGCCCTGAATATCATGAAATGCCTGATTTCAGGGCCGGCAGTCGTGATCGTCAAGCACAACAATCCCTGTGGCGTGGCCTATGGGGCGACCCTTGTGGACGCCTACAAAAAGGCCGACATGGCCGACCGGATTGCGGCATTCGGGGGGTGCGCCCTGTTTAACCGTGCCATGGACCGGACCACAGCCGAGCGCGTATCCGAAAATTACCTCGAGGTGGTGGCAGCCCCCGACTTTGAGGAGGGGAGCGTGGAAATCCTGTCAAAAAGGGTGAACCTGCGCATTCTCCGCGTCCCCCGCATGGACCGGCTCTTCGAGTACGCCCAACAGCGATTCGTGGACTTCAAGAGCCTCATAGACGGGGGAATCATCGTGCAGCAGTCCCCCTTGAATCGGATACAATCGGCAGCGGACTTTAGCCTTGCCACCAGCCAGTTTGAGGGGAGAACCTATGCCGTCGAGCGAAGACCGACTGAGGATGAGTTTGGCGATATGCTCTTCGGATGGCAGGTGGAGCAGGGAGTGACATCCAACTCGGTCATCTATGTGAAGAACGGGGTTACGGTCGGCATCGGGACCGGGGAACAGGACCGGGTAGGGGTTGCCGAGATCGCCATTTACAAGGCCTATACCAAATATGCCGACGCCGTATGCTTTCAACGGCATGGCGTCTCCTACAAGGAACTGGAGTTGATGGCAGAGATCGGGGAGAAGGACCGGGCGCTTATAGAGGAGATCGATCAGGAGACCAAGGAAGCTAAAGGGGGCCTCGTCGGCGCCAGCATGGTATCGGACGCCTTTTTCCCATTCAGGGACGGGGTGGATGTGGCCATCCGCCAGGGGATTCGGGCCATTGTCCAGCCCGGTGGGTCTTTGAGGGACTATGAGGTGATTGAGGCCTGTAACGAGGCCGATCCCCAGGTGACCATGGTTTTTACCGGGCAAAGGGCATTCAAGCATTGATAACGGTTCAGAGGTTCACGAGATAGCTGAAAGACGCGATCCTTAACCCCTCAACCTTGAACCTTTGAAACTAACCAACGGAGAAACAGAACATGTACGCTGCCAGTGATTTGAGGAAGGGCCTTAAAATACAGATCGATCATGAGCCGTATGTGGTGACGGATTTTCAATTCGTCAAACCCGGCAAAGGCCAAGCGCTTTACCGCTGCAAATTGAAAAACATGATTACCGGGGTCATCATCGACCCGACCTATCGATCGGTCGACACCTTTGAACAGGCCGACCTGTCCGAGAGGAAGATGCAGTATCTGTACAACCAGGAAGATGAATACTGGTTTATGGATGTTGAGAACTATGAACAGTCTGTCCTCTCCGAAAAACAGGTCGGCGATGCCAAGAATTACCTGATCGATAATCTGGAAGTGGATATCCTCTTTTTCGGGGAACGGCCGATCGGGATAACCCTCCCAAACTTTGTCGACCTGACCGTGACCAAGGCCGACCCCTGGGCCAAAGGAGATTCCGTTGCCGGCGACACCAAGCCCGTGACGCTGCAAACCGGCTATGTGCTCAGGGTGCCCCCCTTTGTCGAGGAGGGGGGGAAGATCACGATCGATACCCGGACCGGCGAATATGTCACCCGGGTCAAAGAGTGATCCGTACCTGCGTGAAGAGACCAGATTGGCCGGCCGGAAACAAAATCTCCGGCTGCGTGCACAGATGGTCCAATGGATCCGGACTTTTTTTGTCAATCAGGACTATTTAGAGGTAGAAACCCCCCAGCTTATCTCCGCCCCGGCCCCGGAAATGCATATCGAGGCCGTTGGTGCGGACGGCCGTTACCTGCATCCTTCACCTGAACTCTGCATGAAGCGGTTGCTGGCGGCCGGCCTTCCCAGGATATTCCAGATCAGCAAATGCTTCAGAAAAGGAGAACGGGGGGACCTGCACCTGCCTGAATTTTCCCTCCTTGAATGGTACAGGACCGGAATCGACTATTGGGCCCTCATGGACGAGTGCGAGGCCTTGGTCCGTTTTCTGGCCAAACGCCTCAACAGGGGAGAGATCATCTCATACCGGGGGAGGAACATCGATCTCGGGCGCCCGTGGGAGCGTCTATCGGTTAGGGCGGCCTTTGATCGATACGCCCGTCTCTCAACCGACCAGGCACTTGATGAGGGATGCTTTGACCAGGTGCTGGTCGAGGATATCGAGCCGCGTCTGGGAATGACCCGGCCCACCTTCCTGTATGATTATCCCGCACCTCTGGCCGCTTTAGCGAGGCTCAAGCCCGGAGACCCGACTGTGGCCGAGCGGTTTGAGGTCTATATCGCCGGGATGGAACTGGCCAACGGGTTTTCAGAGTTGAACGATCCCATTGAGCAGAGAGCCCGGTTTGAGGCTGTGCACCAACAGAGGACTGGTGCGGGAAAAGAGGCCTATCCATTGCCGGAACGGTTTCTGCAATCTCTTGTAGATATGCCCGAGGCCTCGGGTATCGCCCTCGGCGTGGACCGGCTGACCATGGTATTTTGCGGGGCCTCTCGCATCGATCAGGTGGTTTCGTTTACGCCGGAAGAGGCATAGGATGAGGCCCCGTGCATCCGCAATCTTTAGACCTTACATATATGGATTGCTATAGCTTTCAAGAAAAATTTTTTCGGGTCGCCGGCGTGCATTATCTTGTTTTCAAGGAACTATTTAATCAACAATCATAAATCCTATATGCGGATTCACTTGATCAGCCGTTCGATTTACGGTATAAATAAGCAGCGCCTCAACCTTGAATCACACTACAGGGAGAAACCTCTGAACCTTTGAACCTTTGACCCTTTGACCCTATGAACCCATGAAAACCTCTACAGCGCAGGTGGCCGGCAGGAAAACGGTCAGGGACCAGACCCAGATAAGGCAAAAAAAATGCCTGGCCTGCGGCAAACCCAACTTAGATGCCCGCAGGCGTTACTGCTCAAAAGAGTGCAGGGACTACATCAACTGGGTCCTCTCCCTTTCAAAGGGACTGCTCAGGGCGGTCAACGCCAGATATGCGGCCTTTTCCTTTACACACGACCGGGTAATACTGGATGTGTTTCCGATCTGGTCCAAGCACGTATCCAGGTTTGTTTCCAGGCGGATCGAAGGGAATAAGCCTGCGGAAGACCTGAAAAACCTGGTCCTTCAGTTCGGACAGGAGTGGCATCATATCGTCAATAACAATGGATCACGGAGCTACGCATCCCTCTGCCTTGTCAACCAGAATCACAGCAAGGATATCCAGCCCAGCAGCATCCGGCCGGACAGGAAATCCCTTCCGAGGTTGTCCAGGCATGAGACAAGGTGTTTGGAGATGTTGAAACTCAAGAGGGCCGACTTGTCCGATGATGGTCGTACGGTCAAAATCAAATCGGCCTACAAAAGGATGGCAAAGGTCCACCACCCGGACGTGGGGGGAGACGAAGAGGCATTCAAGAAATTGAATGATGCCCACGCACAGATGCTGTTGTGGGCGGAAAACCCCCATTATACCTCCCGAAAGTCCCTTCCAGGCTGCTGGTCGTACGACGGCGCCACCAGCCGCTGGTCCCCCCCTCTGTAAAAATCAAAAGCTCCCTGTGGCATGTTGCCCCGATATGGATATGACGGCCCAGGCGGAGGCGCTCTTCCGCTTTATCGGTCAGACCATCGATACGGAATGACTCTTATGTCCTGCTCAACCTTCCTACAATGAGACTTCCCAAGAGGAGTTGGAGGGGATGGTAGAAGAGGAGCGGCAGAATGACCAGGGCAACTGATATGGGGCTTGATGCGAAGATGGCATACCCCATGGGCACGCCCGTGGAGAGCGCTTTCTGGGTGGCGCTGAAGAAAAAGGCGATGCCGTTTGCCCTTTCATATCCCACTGTTCTCCACCAGATGCGGCCGGCCGCCATCACCAGGAGGAGGAGCAGGAGGGTGGAAACAAGCGCCAGGGCGATTTCATGCGCCTTCAACGACTGCCAGATGTCGCTCTTCACCGAATTGCAGAAGGCCGCATAGACAATGAACAGGATCAGACACATGCTGGCCTTGGACATCTGTCTTTTGTGGGCGTCGGCCCAGGGCTTGGCCCAGATCCTGATCACCTGGCCCAGGACAAAGGGGAGCAGAATAATCAGCATGATCTTCAGGATGAGCGTGTCCAGCGGTGGAATGGGCGTTTTCTGAGAAACCTGGAGGGAGATCCACAGCGGCACGATAAATACGCCCAGGATATTGGCCAAGGAGGCATTGAACAGGGCCACGGCGCTGGCGCCCCCTGCCTCGGTGGTGAAAACGATGGACGTTGAGATAGTGGTGGGGACCACGGCCAGAAAAAGAAAGCCCATATAGAGGTCATAGGGGAAGAGACGTCGTGACAGCAGCAGGCCGGCATAAACCAGTGCCGGTATGAAAACAAAAATAAAGGCCTGAATTGCCATGTGCAGCCGGTACTGGACCAGCCCTTTCCTGACCTCCTGAGTAGGGAGCGACAGTCCCTGCATCACAAAAATGAGGAAAACCGCCACCCGCGTGGTGATCCCCGTGTGCAGCCAGCCCCCCTTGGCCCCCGGATCCGGGAGTATCCACGCAAGCCCAACCGCGACTGCGAGAAATAAAACAAAGATATAAGCGCTGTTGATGCGCACCCGGCGGTTCTTCATGGCCTCGCCTCTCCTTCACTGCTGTAATTTGAGAAACCGCTCCAGATTGCAGACTTTCTGCAAGTGTCCGTCGCGATTCCCCATCCCTCTATTCCGGCAGGCTGGCTACAGATGACGCAGCCCCTCTCCAAAGAACCCGCACGCGGGGATCAAAGTGCTTGAGTGAAACCTCTTTACCCCCCTTTGCTCTCCGCTGTCAACTTGTTATCATGTGAATACACCAACAGCCTACCTATTTTCCCTTCCGCCTCACGCCTTATTAATTCGGCCTTGTGTTCGTCCGTCGCCTGCACGCCTTCAGCCTTTCCAGGATTTCAGAAAGTTCGACCATGCCATCTGACTTACGCGAAACGGAGAGCGGCACATGTCTTGTATCCATGTAGATCTTGATACTCGGTTCTTTTTGTTTAAAATTTTTCTCACGTTTTGGTATAATGTCGAAAAACTGAGGCGTGAGAGTGAAATCTGCGCCATTAATAATACACCATACATCCTGAGGCCACGTATTTTTCAGGTTTTGGACAGGCCGTCTTGTCGAAACTCGGTAGAGAGGGCAAATCGGACTGTAAAAGGAGATGAAATGGGATACCTTACGGGGAACAAAGAAGAAGAACCCCTTGATATGGAACGATTCATTGATGAAATCCGAAATAATGCAAAAAGGAAGGGCTTCTATCTGAATGCTATTCGGACATTGCTGGTATTCATCAAGAGTTTTTCTGTGGACCAGAAGGAAATCGATTCCGATCGATTTGCAAAGCAGATGGATGACCTGTCTGAGACATTCGCTGAAGAAAAGGATGCGAAGTCAGTTCAATCGATTTTTGAAAGACACAAAAAGATCATCCCTGCTTTCATCGAAAGGCAAAAGGCCTATTTGCGCGACCGAGAGAAGGAAATATGGGACATAATCGACCTTCAAAGGACGGCGATTGCAGCCCTGGATTCGGAAAATCGGGATTACAATCGGAAGGTTTATGAGCAGAGTGAAAAGATCGAAGCGATAACCATGCTCGACGACATCAAAAGCATCAAGAAGAGATTGAAAAAGGAGGTTGAAGAGATTCAGGAGACAGTGCGAAGAAAGCAGGAACAGGACAAACGGCAGATGGACGACCTTGCCAAGCAGATAAACATCCTCAATTTAGAATTGAAGAAGGCCAAGACGAAAGGCATGATGGACGACCTTACCAAGGCCTATAATCGGGGGGCCTTCGATAGCTACCTGCGCAAAATAGTGGACCAAAACACGATCAAACGCTCACCATTTTCGCTGCTGATGCTCGATATCGATGATTTCAAGAAAATAAACGATGACTACGGTCACCCGATCGGTGACAGGGTCCTGGTGGCCTTGGTTAAAAAATGCAACGAACTGGTCCGAGAACAGGATTTTCTGGCACGGTATGGCGGCGAGGAATTTGCCATCGTACTGCCGGGGGCATCCCTGAGAAATGCCGCGAAAAAGGCACAACGTATTCGAAAAGCCATTGCCGGAACCCGCTACACACCCGACAAAGAACAGAAAGGCGAGGCCATTTCCATTACGGTAAGTATCGGCGTGAGTTCATTTGCAAAAAACGATTCCGTTTTCACTGTCATCGACCGGGCCGACAGGTCCCTTTACCAGGCCAAAAGGACCGGAAAGAATCGGGTTGTCAGCGAAGCATCCCTCGAACCCGATCAAATTGATCGAGTTCCAGAACCGCATTGAGTTGTCGAAAAATTTGAATGCCGGAGACGACTTGAAGACAGGGCTGACTATTCCTGCTGATACCATGTCTGAGTTCCGCCAGGGGAATATCGAAGGTATTGAGATTTATTAGCGATGCCAAACAGCAAGAAATATTCCTTGGGAAGGAAGTCAAAACGCTGGATCAGGACAAACCCTGCCTTTTTCATTTCGTCGACAACCTGGGTTTCATAGAGGCGGTCTGCAAGTTCAGGTCCGATGAGTCCACGGTCTTTGTAGAATTCGATAATGGCCACCCGCCCGCCTGGCTTCAGGCTCCTGCGCACCTCTTTCATATACCGAATACGTTCCTCAATTTCTTTATACACACTCGAAAAAAAGGCGATATCAATCGCGTGCAAAGGTAACATCGGGGTTTCAAACTTCCCCTTGATGACGGTCACGTTTTCCAGTTTATTGCTTTTGACCCTTTCTTTCAGCAACCCGATCATGATATCCTGAACATCAACCGCGTACACATGCCCGAGCCTGCCCACCCTCTTTGAGAAACGCTCTGTAAAATAGCCCCCGCCTGCGCCTATATCTGCTATGACGGCTCCTTCCGAGAGCTGGAGTGCCTGAATGACCTGATCGGGCTTCTGCCATTGGCATCTGTTCTCTGACTCGAGATACCAAAGGTATTCCGGATTGAAGACCCGGTGCCCCTCCACTTCGATCATTCTGGGCGCGCATGAGGCGCCTGTCATCCATACCAGCCCGGCCACTGCAAGGCGTATCAGGACATTTATATGTAGGAATGAATTTCTCAAGATTTGCGACCTCTGAGGGGCTCGGATGCCGAAATATGTTCCATTCTTTCATCTGTTTCATAACCCATGGTTGCGTTTGAACCTGGCGCTGGTTCATTGTTGAGAGGGAGCGTTTTGAATAGGCCCTCTTGCATAAGGTTCAGTTAACGGCCCCAGAGTGTACCCCTATCCAATGGAGCCACGCGAATCAAGCCGCTCAGGCGTACCCATCGAGATCGTGAGCAATCCCGCCCTGCGGGATTACGCCATGCGAATCTCTCGACGACCCAGATCTACCTTGGAAAAGTCCCTGACACCGAAGCCATGGGATGGATAGAAAACCTGTATACGTAACCCAATAGAATCGGGGTGGAGGCCGGGAAGGTCTTCACCCTGACGACATGATATCGCGAATTCTGATGAATATCAAGGGAAGCTTATGGCATTTAAACGCTGACCAACATGGCAGTTATCACCACTCCCCGTAGCTGATATTGATCTGGAAAAGACGATCGACCTGGGTAAAACTTGAACTGTTTGACCTTGATGCGTCGGCCCTCCTGGTAATGCTGCACACTCTATTTGCGTCCGCCCTCGGTATGTGGTAAATTGGGCACAAAACAGCCTCATATTTAACTCGCACCTGCCATCTTCAACTGTCGCTTTTTCAATGAAAGCTGGAGCGGTCCTATAACTTCTTAGCCGTTCGATATAATCCAACCGGAGGCAATGAAAGAGTATGTAAACTTTTTGCGAAATTTCATTTCTCAAATCATTTCTCAACAACATTTATTGTAACCGTTCACGGGTTCAGAGGTTCAGGGTTCAAGGTTAGAGAGCGATGAAAATTGAACGGTTTGAAGATATTGAGGCCTGGCAACTGGCACGTGACTTAACAGGGCGTGTGTACGGGCTAACAAAGAAGCCAGGGTTTGCGAAAGACTTCGGATTAAAAAAACAGGTACAGGATGCTGCCGGATCATCGATGCATAATATTGCCGAAGGGTTTGATTCAGAGAGAAATTCGGAGTTTGTTCGTTTTCTTCGGTATGCAAAACGGTCCTGCAGCGAGGTCCAGAGTCAGCTTTACGTGGCGTTAGATCAACAATACATAACGAAGGCCGAATTTCAGGATGTGTATGATCGTGCCGGACGCACCCGCGCTACCATTCGTGGTTTCATCAAGTACCTGCTGGCTTATGAGCAAGGGAAACGAAAGGAAGGCAACCTTGAACCCTGAACCTGTGAACGCTTACCATTTATTTTTGTAACACTTTAGGCATATGAAAAAGGCCGGTGGGGTCTCTTTCCCAAAGGACGCAACAAAGGATTCCACAGACCGTCGAACGCCCC
>CAYPDL010000064.1:0-24850 GCA_964409475.1 uncultured Desulfobacteraceae bacterium
TCCCGCATCATTAGGACGCTTTCATCTGGCACTTATACAATCGAGGCAACGACTTTTGCTGCTGGAAGAACAGGGAACTTCACACTTAGGCTCCAATAATACCCTGTGATTCAATTCCTCTCTTGCACCCCTTATATATAGGTTTTTTGGTTGGGCGACAGCTCAAACGTTAGACGAGACACCCATTTTTATTTCTCCAGCCATCATCACCAGCGGCCTTTATCTCAACACGGACCGGGCCCAGGCGCTTGCCTTTGCCCCGGAACACAGGGAAAAAATGATCCGTTTCTACCAGAGTGACCTCTTTCGCTGGAGTTTTCACGTCGAGGCCCTGGCGCGGTATCTCAAAACCGGGGTCATGAAAAAACCGTGCACCTGCGGATTCAACTATTTCTTTGTCCGAAGCACGGGCCAACTTCTCCTCTGTCCGCTAATGGAAGAAAGCCCTGGTAACATCAATGAGGCCCCCATGAAATGGATATTCTTTTCCAGAAAGGCCACCCGACTCCGCAGGAAGATCGGCGCCCTTCCCCAATGTCGGAAATGTACGGAGCCAGGCCTGGAGCGTTATGCGCTTCCTTGCCAAGGGGTTATGTATCTCTCACTGCTTCTTAGAATGGGGAGACAAGAATTTATGCAATTACATCGACATATGGGACTTGATAAATACATCGGCTAAGGGCTATTCTGCACACGCATAGCCGATTTACATCCTTTATTCCTTGATGCCATCCCCAAATAAACGAATCAGTGCTTCTGTGTAACCTATGTGTAACTCTTTCTGCCGGGGGTATGCTAAGTATTTGATTTTATTCATGGCATGCATAGCATGCACAAAAGGGATTGAAGTCAGGGGATAAGAAGATGTGTTGCAATTTTAATGGGTTAGGTGGAAGAGGAACTGAGTGTTTCACCGAATGGGGTTCAGGGGGCCCGGGGTTCAAATCCCCGCGTCCCGACCAGTAAAAGGCAATAAAAAGAGCAGGTTAGCAATTTGCTGATCTGCTCTTTTTTGTGCATATTAGCACTGTTGGGACTCGGTCAAAATCATTTCTGGCTATTTGCGTATCTATTGCGGAACGTAGAGGTCTTTTGCGGATGAAGGCTCTCTAAATGACGCTGACGGCATGGGCCAACTGCGACAAGGCAGAGGGGCTCTTTATTCTCCTGCCGGCGGCAAATCCTCCCTGTTGAACAGCCATAGGAACGTCTCCGGTTTCAACCACACCGAACATCCTGAAACCTGCACACAATTCTTCTGGGCGAGTCAAAAGTCTGACGGGCAGCTGATCCTTTGGCCCGCGATCCTTTCGGTTGAAGATGCCGGTCTCTTGAGCGGGAGGCCCAACCCACCTGAATTGCTATCATTTTTCTTGGTTAACCACTCTGGCATGTTTACTGCAATCTGCTTGCCATCATGCACATACACTATGTCCGACGGCCTTTTGAAAGGCCGTGAAAGGAGGAAGGTAGCCATCGTTAAGAAATTCGTTAGGAATTTGAACCTGAGCGTAAAGACCACAAGCCCTGCAGATACCCTGGCACTTTTGGGACGCATGGTGGCCGATTCTGTTCGTGCCGGTCTTTCCCCCGCGGCGGAGAGAATGCACAAGGAGGGACATTGATCGTGTTTAGAAAACTACCACTCACACCCTGCGGCAGACGCAGAAAAGAGTTTTGAGGGCACCTGGGAACTCAGTGGTATAAAAGGCTTCGAGGAACGAATGGCTATGCCGTTTCTTCAGGCGGATTGATTTGGGCGTTCATGCTCCCCTGATCTGATACTCGGAACCGGTATGCGCGGGGGGTTCCCAGGATGAGAGACCTTAGCTCACTTTTCCCGGTTTACCCGGGTTAAGCTATGGCAACATGGAATGAATCAAGCCAATTCTTGAACATTTTTGAGTATCTTCTCAATAATTAGGGGAAACTGCTTTTCATAGCACATGTCTGGATTCCGGCTTTTGCCGGAATGACGCGCACTTGGCTTATTTTGTCATTCCCGCGAAAGCGGGAATCCAGGAGACTTACCCCCATTTATTGAAATGTTACATTCTTGAAAAGAAGAGGGGAATAACATCATGAAAATCAGTGCAAAAATTATGTGGTTGGTTTCCATCGCACTTGTCCTCACTGCTGGGGTGGTGGGCCTGATGGCCATTTGGCAATTAAACAGGAGCGGGGAGATGGCCATTGTCAACATTGAAACGTTAGGCGCCGCCAACATAGCCTCAATGGAGGCCGCGGGAAAAGCGAGGCTTGAAAAGTTTCGAGAGGATGCCCTGGGGACTAAAAAGGAATATCTGAAGTCCCAGGTTCAGACCGTCATGGGCGTTCTGGAAAAGGCGTACAAGGATGCGCACGACACTGAGAGACTTGAGCGCGTTTATCAGCGACAACTTCAGAATGCAGTAAATACGGCCTACGGGATACTGGAAGCCGTTGAGAAGCAGGGGGGGATGAGTCTCCAAGAAAAGCAGGTAAAGGCGATGGATCTGATAAAGGCTCTCAGGTACGGTCCTGAGAATAAGGATTATTTCTGGATTAACGACATGCACCCGACCATGATCATGCATCCATACAAGCCTGAGCTGGACGGCAAAGATCTCTCAGGGAACCAGGACCCCAACGGGAAAAAGCTCTTTGTGGAGTTTGTGAAGGTTTGTCGCGATAAGGGGGAGGGGTTTGTAGATTATTACTGGCCGAAATACGGAGCGGATAAACCTCAACCCAAACTCTCATTTGTCAAGCTGTTTAAGCCCTGGGGCTGGGTTATAGGGTCAGGCGTATATCTGGAGGTGGCCGAGACAAAACTGAAATCCGAATCTGCTCAAATCATCGAGGCCCTTCGTTTCGGTCCTGAGAATAAGGACTATTTCTGGATCAACGACATGCACCCGACCATGATCATGCATCCATACAAGCCTGAGTTAAACGGGAAGGATCTCTCAGGGAACCAGGACCCCAACGGGAAAAAGCTCTTTGTGGAGTTTGTGAAGGTTTGTCGCGATAAGGGGGAGGGGTTTGTAGATTATTACTGGCCGAAATACGGAGCGGATAAACCTCAACCAAAACTCTCATTTGTCAAGTTTTTCGAGAAATGGGGATGGGTTATCGGGACAGGTCTCTACATTGATGACATCGAGACAGCTGTGCAGGCCAGAAAGGCACTACTGGATGGGGAGGTGAAAACGGCTCAGGAAAAACTGAACCTGCAAATTGAAAAACAGAAATCACAGATTATGGATAACATCAACTGGGTATTGTGGTTAATAGGAGCCGTTACCTTGGCGATTGTCATCCTTTCCCTCATCACCTCTTTTGTTTTTACACGGCGCAGCATTGTCAACCCTATCAACCGGATAACCGAAGGGCTTATCTCCGGGGCTGAGCAGGTGGCGGCTGCATCCGGGCAGGTCTCCGCCTCCAGCCAGTCGCTGGCCGAAGGCTCGGCTGAGCAGGCGGCCTCCATAGAGGAGACCTCTTCGTCCCTGGAGGAGATATCCTCCATGACCAAGCAGAATGCGGACCATGCCAACCAGGCGGACGGTCTCATGAAGGAGGCCAATCAGGTGGTAGGACAAGCAAACACCTCTATGAACCACCTGACCGGTTCCATGGAAGAGATCTCCAGGGCGAGTGAAGAGACATCCAAGATCATCAAGACCATTGATGAGATCGCCTTTCAGACCAACCTCCTGGCCTTGAACGCCGCGGTTGAGGCGGCGAGGGCCGGTGAGGCGGGCGCCGGGTTTGCCGTGGTGGCCGATGAGGTGAGGAACCTGGCGCTGAGGGCTGCGGATGCTGCCAAGAACACGGCCAACCTCATTGAAGGGACCGTGAAGAAGGTCAAGGATGGCTCTGATATGGTTCAGAAGACCAGTGAAGCGTTCAGAAAGGTAGCGGAGAGCGCTTCCAAGGTTGGACAGTTGATCGGCGAGATTGCGGCGGCATCGAACGAGCAGGCCCAGGGAATTGAACAGGTGAACACGGCAGTTACAGAGATGGATAAGGTGGTGCAACAGAATGCGGCCAACGCTGAAGAGTCGGCGGCTGCCTCTGAGGAGATGACCGCCCAAGCCGAGCAGATGAAGGCGAATGTGGGGGAATTAATGACACTTGTGGGGGGAAGAAAGAAGGGAAAGGCGGTTTCGAAACAGGCGATGGCCGCAGAAGCGGACGGGCAGCACAAAAAAGCTCTCTTGGCTTCCCGGAAACGCTCAGTGGAAAGTAAGCATACAGTTCGCGAGACAAAGGAAGCCAGGAAACTAATCCACCTAAGTGATACGGATTTCAAAGACTTCTAATCAGATGAACGGGTGCACAGGAAGCAAGGGGCAGGGTCACTGCCCTTTGCCATCACACAAGACAGCAGCTTTTTTCCATAATTAAACCCTTCGATCCCAAACAGATGGAAGAAGGGCTGTAGCCTATGTTCATGGAAAAAGGGAAAGGAGTGAAAAGACAATGGCTGAACCAGCGGAAAAGATGGACATGGCAACAGGCGCTATTCTCAACAAGGAAGGGAAATACCTGACCTTTACACTGGCGGATGAGGAATACGGTATCGGCATCCTAAAGATCAAGGAAATCATCGGGATGATGCCGATTACCTCGGTGCCACAGACGCCGGATTTTGTGAAGGGGGTAATCAATCTGAGGGGGAAGGTGATCCCCGTGGTGGACCTGAGGCGCAGGTTCGGGATGGAGGCGATCGACTATACAGAGCGCACCTGCATCATCGTGGTGGAGATCCAGGGCCAGACAGGGATGGTTATGATCGGCATTGTGGTGGATTCCGTATCAGAAGTGTTGAATATCAAAAGGGAAGACATCGAAGAGACCCCTACCTTCGGCGCCCGGCTCAATACCGACTACATCCTTGGGATGGCCAAGATTGAAGGCGGGGTCAAGATCCTGCTGGATATTGACAGGGTGCTCAGCGCCGAAGAGGCCGCCATGCTGGGGCAGGGCCTGTAAAATGGCAGGCGCATCAGAACAATCCGCGAATTGTCAGGAGGAATGCTGTTGAAAAACATGAAATTGGGTACAAAGATCGCATTGGGATTCGGTGTCCTGATCGCGATCGCGGCAATCCTTGGCGGTGTCGGTGTCGTGCAAATGGGCACGGTGGAGACCGAAACCACCAAGCTTGCCCAAGAGTATGTCCCTGAAGTGGACATGGCCGCTGAGCTTCGCGCGGCTGCCAACCGTCTGATGTATGCCATGCGGGGTTACATTTTTACAGGGGATCAGACGTTTTATGATGAGGCGCAGAAGGAGCTTCAGGCCGCTAAAAATGCCATTGAACAAGGCGGACAGCTCGAAGAGAGATCGAAGCACCTCAAGGGCCTGAGAGGGCACCTGGAGGTCGCGACAAAGGCCATAGATGCGTATGGAGCATCTATCGGGCAAACGGGTGAGATCATTGCCAGGATGCAGGGCAACAGAGCAGCCCTTGACGCGTCTGCCGGGAAGTACATGACCGTCTGCAATGAGTTTCTATCGGGTCAGAACCAGGCCTTCAGAGACGATCTGGCCGGAGCACAGAAGAGAGTCGAGATCGTAAACGAGATCGTCAACCTCGGCGTCAATGTACGCGAGACCAACTTTAAGGGTCAGGCCACCAACAGTACGGCACTCATAGAGGTGGCCATTGATCTTTTGGCAGGCCTCGACACGTACATGGAAGAACTCCGGGCGATCACCCGGGATGCTGCGGATATCAAACGGATCGATGAGATAGCGGCGGCCGCCAAGGCCTATGCACAAAACATGAAGGGCTACATCCAGACGACTGATGAGATGAAGGCGGCCGGGGAGAAGATGGAAGCGGTCGCTGCCGGGTACATGAAGAACTGTAATGAATTCCTGGACGGTCAGAATGAAAAAATGCTGAGAGAGTTCGGCCGGTCGGACGTCAACGTGGAAGAACGCCTTAAGAAGATCAGACTGGTCAACGACACCATAGAGGCAGGCAACGCGGCCTGCATCATGAGTTTTAAGGCCCAGGCGACGCAGGATGCGAAACTCATACAGGAGGCGGAGATTGCATTCAGGGGCGTAATGGATATCTCATCCAACCTGCGTAAGATCACACGCGACACGGAAGATATCAAACGCATCGACGAAATCGAGGCTGCGGCAGAGGACTATATCTCTGCCATTGGAGCATACCTGAAGAACTTCCGCACGATCGCGGAGTTTCGCTCGGCAATGGATCAGGCAGCCGGTCAATATGTGGAGCAGTGTGAAACCTTTTTGGAAGGCCAGCAGAAGAAACTGGCCGATGATATGTATGAGCGAAATGCGAAGATCATGCTGGTCAATGGCGTCATTGACTTGCAGAATGACATTAGGGTGAAGGTTTTCAAGGCCCAGGCCTTGGAGCGTCCCGCCATCATGGAAGAAGCACTGAATAATTTTCCCAAGATCAAGGGGACGTTGGAAGAGCTTAGGAAGATCACCCGGATTGATGTGGATATTAAGCGAATCGAGCAGGTTGAGTCTGCGGGTAACGCCTTCAAGGGTGGCATGGCGGAATTTCTGAGCAATTGGAAGATGATGCAGGATATCGGCAACAAGGGCGAAACTGCGGGGAGGGGTGTGATTGATGCCTGCAGGAGCATGGCAAGCGCCGGTATGCAGGCGACCGGGAAGGTTGCAACAGATGCTGTGGGCCTGCTGAAGAGTTCGTCCTGGATTATGATCGTCGGGCTGATCGCGGCTGTGATTTTAGGGGCATTGATCGCCCTCTTCCTTACCAGGAGCATCACCGGTCCGATCAGACGGATTATCAAAGGGCTGAGCGACGGTTCGGACCAGGTGGCGTCCGCCTCCCATCAGGTCTCCAGCGGCAGCCAGTCCCTTGCAGAGGGTGCGGCCGAGCAGGCGGCCTCCATCGAGGAGACTTCTTCGTCCCTTGAGGAGATGTCTTCGATGACAAAAAAGAACGCGGATAACGCCAATGAGGCCAGGAGCATGATGGAAGAGGCCGGACAGATTGTTGATAACGTGAACCGCCATATGGGCGAGATGTTGAGCGCCATCGAAGAAATCACCCGCTCCAGCGAAGAGACCGGCAAGATTATCAAGACCATCGATGAGATCGCCTTCCAGACCAATCTCCTGGCGCTTAATGCCGCGGTTGAGGCGGCCCGGGCAGGCGAGGCAGGGGCCGGGTTTGCCGTTGTGGCGGACGAGGTGAGGAACCTGGCCCTGAGGGCGGCGGATGCGGCCAGGAACACATCCAACCTCATCGAGAATACCATCAAGGCGGTCAAAAACGGCAATGAACTCACCCAGACCACCCAGGAGGCGTTCAGGGATAACATGGAGATCTCCCGGAAGGTGGGGGGCCTGGTGGATGAAATTACGGCGGCATCCAATGAACAGGCCCAGGGGATCGAGGAGATCAACAGGGCCGTCACGGAGATGGACAAGGTCGTTCAGCAGGTGGCTGCCAATGCCGAGGAATCCGCCAGCGCATCTGAGGAGATGAGCGCCCAGGCCGAGCAGATGCAGGCCTATGTCGCCCAACTGGTAGGTATGGTCGGAGGAAGTTCAACTGCGACAGGCGGAGAAGCCCGGACCGTGAAAACGGATATAAAAAGGCCTGCGGTGGAAACAAGGGACAAAGGGGAGATCAAGGCCCTTGACGCCCCCCCAAAAAAGGATAAGGCGAAACCTGAAGAGATAATCCCCATGGATGATGACGACCTTAAGGATTTTTGACCTGAGATGGAAACACCTGTGTGGCAGGGCAACGGGCAGGATATGGAGGCCGTTGCCCTGCCACATCAAGCACGTGCATAAGGATTCGATATGGATGCAGCCATGAGACCAGGTCCCATTATGTGATGATTGCCATGCAATCGTGCTTTTTTCCGCCCGAGTCAAAATTTTGACGAAACACCAATTCGCTTTTTGCGAAGAAGCTGCAAACAAAGACTCTAAAGCTTCATAAACATTCAGCCGAGTGAATAAAGATGGTTTGTGGCAGGCACTACATAGGAACCACAGAAATTTTAACCCTAAGAAAGGAGGGTATGCCGTGAATAAAGAAATGCCTTTAAGATTTTTAGTCGCTGCCGTTAGTTGTACTGCAGTGATTCTCTTTGGGATCAATGGAGGATACGCAACCGACGACAAGGGCAAAATGTATGTCGGTTCAGCAGCCTGCAAGGACTGTCACGAGGATGAATTCAAGAATTTTGCAGCATACACAAAGAAGGCCTCTTCGTTTAAGAGTATCGAACTTATGAAGAAAGGCCTGACTGAATCTGAGATAAAGGGGTGTTTCAAGTGCCATACCACAGGATATGGCGAACCAGGGGGCTTCGTATCTCAAAAAGAGACCCCGCATCTTAAGGATGCTGGCTGCGAGGTCTGCCACGGGCCGGGCAGTGTTCACTGTGAAACCGAGGACCCGCAGGACATAAAGGGAAAACTGTCGATTGCCGATTGCGAGAAATGTCACAGTGCCGAGAGGGTTGACGCATTCAAATTCAAACCACTGATCTACGGTGGCGCGCATTGAGGTCGGCACACCATACGCTAAGCAAATTGCTGATCAGTAAATATGATTAGAGGCTAAGTCCTTATTAAAGGCATGCCGGAGGGAGACATGAGATTATTTTCATATTTCAGGGAGAGGTTGTGGATTAAGGTCATGACCGCTGTATTGGTGCTCCTGATCCTGGTCGTGGGTGTGATGATCATCACCAGTGTTCAAAACCAGACCGCGGCGCTAAAGCAACAGATAGAGCACGATGCCGAGATGTTGGCCGCGGCTGTTGAAGGGGGTATGATTGATTCATTGGCTGTTGGCGATAATGATGCGGTGCTAAAGCAGTTTGAGAGACTCAAGGGAAATATTTCCGGTCTGGAGGTCATGATATATGACTTTCAAAGGGCGATTTCGTTTGCTACCGACCAGAGGCTGGCAGGCCAGTCCATTGATGCCGTTCTGCAAAACAAATCCGGAATCGAAATTGCGGGCCGGATGATCGAAACCGGAAAGGCCCCGACTGAGCCCCTTGAAGAATCGATCAACGGCACGCCGTTTTTGAGTGTCTTTCGACCGATTCACAATGAGGCCCGCTGTTTTCACTGCCACGGGAGTTCACGAAAGGTGTTGGGCGGGATGTTGGTGCGGGCCTCTTCCGAAAAGGCCTTACAAGCGTCCGTGGAGGCCCGCAATATGAATATTATGGTGGGCATTGGAGGATTGGTCCTTTTGGTCCTGCTGGTCTATTTTGTGTTTCACCGGCTTGTCGATCGACCGCTCCAAAGGCTTCTCAATCTGGCAGGCAAAATGAGACAGGGAGACCTGACTTCGGTGTTGGAGGTCAAGGGCCGGGACGAGATAAGCCATCTCACCAGCAGGATAAATTTCGTCAATGAGAATTTCAGAAGCATATTGGGTGATATCGTGACTGCTGCCCAAAAGCTGTCGGACGCAACAAATGGACAGGCCTCCGCCCTGGAGGAAACCAGCTCATCTCTGGAGGAGATGGGGGCGGTGACAAAGAAAAATGCTGAAAACGCCTTCCATGCAGACCGGCTGATGCATGAAGCCACAAAGATCATTGAAAAGGCAAATAGCTCCATGGCCAACGTAACCGACTCAATGGGATCCGTCAGCAATGCGAGTGAGGAGATGTCCAAGATCATCAAGACCATTGACGAAATTGCATTCCAGACCAATCTCCTGGCCCTGAATGCTGCAGTTGAGGCGGCCAGGGCAGGGGAAGCGGGCGCCGGGTTCGCCGTGGTGGCCGATGAGGTCAGAAATCTTGCCCTGCGTGCTGCCGAGGCCGCCAAAGGCACCTCGGGTTTGATCCAGACTACCGTCAACAAGGTGCATGACGGAACAGCCATGGTCGCTGAAACCAACAAGGCATTTTCTGAGGTAGCCCACAGCGCGACCCGGGTTGGCGAGTTGGTCAGCGAGATCAGCGAGGCCTCAAAGGAGCAGGCCCAAGGGATCGAGCAAATCAATCAGGCGGCCATCGAGATAGACGAGGCAAATCAGAAAAATGCCTTAAATGCGGAAGGGTTGGTATCGTCTGTACGCGCTTTCAAGATTGACACCAATGCGGATTCAGATTTGCTATTATTGAAACTTAAGTCTGAATAGGCCGGTGAACGGGGCGGTGGAAAAGGAGTCAAATCAAAATAGGAAAGAAGCAAGGCGGAAGAGTTTATTCGGCCACGTTTAGCGCAATGGTCTACTCTTAGCAGAAAGCAAGATGGGAGAGAAACAGAATGAGAAGGATGAAGCTTAAAAGCAAGTTGGTCTTTACTTCGCTGGCAATCGTGATTCTGGTAATGGTCGTTACCACGATTGCGGTCTCAATCGTCATTAACCGGCAGAACAGTGAGGCCGCTTATGATCGGATCAAAAACGCCATGAACATCATTCGCAAAGACCTGCAGGTTAAACAGAAAAAGATTCTGCTCGATTCGCAGCAGGCTGCCACGCTGGATGGCATGGGAGGAAAAATCAAGTTCCTTTCCGATTACAAGGAGGCCGACGACAGGTCTATTACCCAGAACACTTTTCGGGAGATCGGCTCCACCCTCTTCAATATAGCGAGCATGTCCGATGTATGGGAACTGGGCATATATGATTCGGGTGGGGATCTCAAGTCCTTTGTCCTGGATAAAGAGGATCAGACATATGCCATTGGATATCTTCCTGTTACATCTGCGGCCAAGGCCTGGGGTGTTTCTCTCAAGCGAGGAGAGCAGGCAAAACCAGATGCCTGGAAGGAATTTGAATCCCTGCCGGGAATGAGTTTAAAGCTGGCGTATAAGGGCCGGATTTCCAAGGAGGAATCTGTGCAGTTTGAACAGATAAGCGACTACATTTGTCTGGTATCCTCTGTCCCTGCTACGGCCGAGGTCTATGACAATAAGACGGATGGTCTTGTGAAGAGACAGGTTGGTTTTTCAGTGGGGATTCGAAAGCTCGATAAGGGTTTCCTCACCGATATATCGGCCCTCACAGGTCTCGAAATCAACATATTTACCAATAAGGGGTTGAGCATCGGCGACCATAAGGATTATACCACCCTGAAATCCGGCAATAGTATCAAAAAGGAAGGTGCCTGGACCCTTGCCGGACAGGACGTTTCGCTTAATGATGTCCAACTGGAAAAGGGGGATTATTTCCAGGGGGTCCTGCCCTTGTTTGGGAGGGCAGGAAAGGCCGGCGCCATTGCCGTCCTCCTTGCCAAGGACATTGTCAAAGCCAATACCTGGCAGATGATCAGGCTTCTGGGCATCATATACCTGCTCTGTATACTGATAATCATCCCCCTGACGCTCATCTTCTCCAACTCCATTGCAAGACCCATCGGAGATATCGTTTCCGGGCTCACAGAGGGGTCCGATCAGGTGGCCTCTGCCGCGCACCAGGTATCCGCCGGCAGTCAGTCTCTGGCAGAGGGCGCGGCCGAGCAGGCGGCCTCCATCGAAGAGACCTCTTCCTCGCTGGAAGAGATGTCCTCCATGACAAAAAAGAATGCGGACAACGCGAATGAGGCCAAGACCATGATGGCGGAGGCCGGACAGATCGTGGAGAAGGTGAACCAACACATGACCGACATGGCCGATGCCGTCAGGGAGATCACTAAGTCCAGTGAAGAGACGGGCAAGATCATCAAGACCATTGATGAAATCGCCTTCCAGACGAATCTCCTGGCCCTTAATGCGGCAGTGGAGGCGGCCCGGGCAGGTGAGGCAGGCGCAGGGTTTGCCGTTGTGGCGGACGAGGTCCGGAACCTTGCCCTGAGGGCGGCGGACGCGGCCAAGAACACGTCCAATCTGATCGAGAATACCATCAAGGCTGTCAGAAACGGCAATGCGCTGACCCAGTTTACCCAAGAGGCATTCAAAGAAAACATGAAGATAGGCTATAAGGTGGGACATCTGGTGGAGGAGATCTCTGCTGCATCCAATGAGCAGGCCCAGGGGATCGAGGAAATAAACAAGGCCGTTACCGAGATGGACAAGGTGGTGCAGCAGGTGGCTGCCAATGCGGAGGAGTCTGCCAGCGCCTCGGAGGAGATGAGCGCACAGGCCGAACAGATGCAGGCGTTTGTCGCTGAACTGTCGGCCATGGTCGGGGCAAGGTCAACCCGGATGTCGAAGGCCCCCTCTTCAGCGGGAACGGTCGGATCTTCGACGGTTCAACAGGCCCGGTCCTCAAAGACGGTCATAAAGAAGGCTCAACAGAAATCAGGGAAAGATAAACTGAAGGCACTTTCCGAACCGGGCAAGAAAGAAGATGCCAGGCCTGAAGACATTATCCCCATGGATGATGACGATTTCAAAGACTTCTAATCTTGTCGAAACTGTCAGCCCAATTGGAGCACACCAAGCAAGAGGCAGGATGACTGCCTTTTGCCGCATGGAGAAATAGAAGAGAAGAAACCTGTGTGAGGCAGAGGAATTCTCAGGAAAGAGACGGGGTCCGGCATCGTATGCAGGGCCCCGTCTCACGATAATATGCCTGCCTGAGCAATGCTGGCGTCTCCAGCTCAAGTCCGGCCAGCGGAAGCGAAAAAAGATCGATAGGCGAGGCCTCCTTTTCGGCCCCTATCAACCGGCAACCTTGAGAGCGATGTCGACGCCGAACTTTCCCTCACTGGTTTCACAGGGGATTGAAATGATGGGAATGGACGATGGATAATTTACCTTGTGCTTCCCGATGACGACTGTGGGGACTGAAAGAGATGTGTTGACTACAGGAAAACCGTTCTTCGCACTTCCGGCGACCATATTCGCGATTTCTCCGATAGCATCCACACAATCCTCGTCAAGCTCGGATAGTTGTTCGCCAAGCAATACGGAGGCAAGCTGTAATGCGGTCTTTTCCGAAAGATTGATCACCACAGATCCGGTGACCTCACCTGATATCCCGATAATACTGCTTACCTCATGGGAAGGTATGCCGTCTTTCTTAAGACAGGGCTTCCCTACGCTGAACGATACGTCGATCATGGTTTCAAAAACGTCCTTCACAGCAGTCAAAAAAGGATTAATATACCTGACGTCCATTTAAGCCTCCCTGATGTTATAATATGAACGAAACCCAAGTCTCTCTGCTGCGGCAGGGTTACCTGATGGCTGCGCCATTGGATAGAAGGAGCTGCCCTGTTCCTTAACTCCATAGCCTTTTCGAGAGTTCCTTGATTTGTAATTCTTTGATTGCCTTGAAGCTTACTCCAATGCCGGGCACCTGCATCGCCGTACCCCATTTAACGCAGCGGCACACCTCGGCACTTATCGGCGTCATGTCGCTCAATTCCATGACAGTGAGCCACGCTGTGTCGCCGGGTGCCCAGTCCTGAACTGAAAAGAGAAAACATCCCTTTTCGGATACATCCACGGTTACTGTTTGTTCGGAATTTGAGATTCCCGAGCCCCTGTCCTTGGATAGGATCACGTTGAAATGGATCTCTTTTCTGATATGATAACCCAGCCTGCGTGGCGTGAAGGGGCGGCATTTGCCGTTGATAAAGTCCAGGAGTGTTGCGCCGGGATCCTGCCCGGGATAAAAGACCCTTATCTGCCTGCTCTCTTTTTCAAGACTCACATGTGCCGCCGGAAATTTTCTGAGCGTACTGTAGATGAACTCCTTGTCATTTTTAAGGGCATATATCTTTGTGGGCATGTCGATGACTACGCCATGGAAATAGAGATCCGTCACGTCGGCATTCAGGCCTTTAAGCGATGGAACTGCACTAACCTTGACCCCGAGCCCTCTGATCGCTTTACAGTAGATACTTCTCTCCCCATTCTCCATTGCGATGAGTAAGATTCTGGTGTCCATAAAAACGGGACCCTCCTCAAGCAGGTTTGTCGCCGCCGCGGCTGATTTTCTTATAACACATAGGAGATATACAGTGCTGTGTGGAAGATATCGATACGCCTTTTGAGATCCCTATCGAGGATAACGGGCATCACTTTATGCCTCTGTTTCAATAGAGAGCGGATCATCCATATAACGCGCTGTCAACTACCCTCACAGGGTTTCTTAATCAATGGATCTTTTATATAACTGTTCCGGGCACGTTACGGTACTTGCCCTGCGAAAAGGTTCCGTTATATACAACAAGATTCATTAATACGTATCAGCATAAATTGTGCCAAATGAGAGACATGACAATTTTTGAAATCATTGCAGGGGGTTTTTACCCGGTGTTTCATCGGAAGCCACTCCTATCCTCAAAATATGCTATCTGAGGGCCTCACGTGTGAGAATTGATGCAGTGCCCTGCACCTGCCAGGATGTGTGGAAGGATTGTCGCGTAAAAATGGAATCGGGAACTGATCAGATACGTTGAGATGTCAAAGTGTTGACTCATTTTAGCGAATCCGGGGGCAGCCAAAAAAATAATTGCCACCCAAGCCTGGCCAGCCGGGGTGGCAATCTAGAAAAAGAGAAATACAACACTAACTAAATATACAGAAAAGATTCAGCATTGTAAAGGATTAAATTGGGTTGATATCCGGGGCGTCTTTCTGCCTGTGCTTTATCTGCCTTTCGGTTGTCATCTTTTCGATCAAATCGCCATCTATTTACGACAATTCAAATGTGCGGTTGGCCAATGCCCCAGCCCTAAAGCAGTCCAGGGTGTTCTTTGATCTCTTGTTCAACGGCCTCAGGATCTTTGGAGTTATACCGCACAAGATTCTGTAGGTGAAAAAGGCTGTCCGGATCGATCTGCATGAACCTTAGGGCGATGGCCCCCGGTTCGCTACGTATGACCTCCGCATCAACCCTGATTTCAGGCCCGTTGTCAGCACTGCCCAGAACAAATCTCAGAGAACAGGCGGCCCCCGGTTTCAGATCTGCAGTAATCCCGAGAAGACATCCACCGACAGCGAGATCCATCACCTCGCCAGTTCTATAGATGCGTTCATCCACCATCAGTTGAGCCTCAATTCCGAAACGGACCCGGCTGAAGCGTCGCTTTTCCTGTACCATAAATGCTCCTTTCTTCGAAAGTTTCGTTCTTCTTCATTGTTGGCCCAGCGGCTGTTTCCCGCGAGTTGCCTCAATGTTACCCGGATGGGTCCATTTTCGTCAAATCATTTCATATCCAACCCGATTGAAAACCCCCTGGAAAGAAACCCTTTGGCAAATCGGACCCATTATGATATAATATGACTATGGAAGATCAACGCAAGGCAAAATTGCTTAAGAAGATCGTACAAAGTGATGGCATTCCCGGGCTGTCTCCCCTTGCCGTCCGGTTAGTCGAACTGGCCACAGACGATCGAAAGGGGGCCCGGGACCTGGCTGACATTATTGAAAAAGACCCTGCCCTGGCCACGAGACTTCTCAAACTGACGGGGAGTGCGTTTTTTGCCCGGCCGGCTCGTGTTACATCCATCCCCCAAGCCATCGTCCTCTTGGGTTTCAAGCGTGTGCGCCTGATGGCATTAACCCTTTCCCTCCGAGATACCTTCCCACCGGGCCGGAAAGGGGGCGTGGATTACAACCACTTCTGGAAGACCTCCCTCTACAGGGCATTGATTGCTCAGGAACTCGTCTTGACTGCCAGGCTGGTTGATTTGCGTCCGGAAGAGGCCTTTGTCGGCGGTCTGCTCCTGGGGATCGGTCAGCTCATGCTCCACAGTGCTATATCTGACCCAGAGGAAGCGTTTTTCAGGGGAGATGAACCCCTGGAGACAATCATTTCATGGGAGGAGGAAAACTTCGGGATTCACCATCGAAAGGTGGGGGCGCTTGTCCTCCAGCGATGGCGGTTTTCTGAGGACCTGGTGGAGTGTCAGAGATATTTCGGGAATGAGGCCCTGTCGCCGGATAGGCCGACCCTTTGCAGGATCGTGGAGTTGGCGAGGAGGGCGACCGAAATCGTGTTTGGGTCGGCAGACACCCTGTATGAGTTGCACAAAGTGGCCCGAGAGCTTTTTCTTCTCGATAAGGATCAGGTGGACGACATCTTGTCGATGACTTTTGGCAAGGTGGAAGAGCTGGGAGAACAACTCAGAATAGAGATAGATTCGGAAAAGGATATCATAGCAGTCATGGAAAAGGCAAACCTCGCCTTAGCCAGGCTCACGGCTTCGTTGGACTCCTCGATCCAGGGACTCGTTGCAAAGGTCAAGTCCTACGATCAGTCACTGATCGAGATCTCGCAAGCGGCTGCCCTTGGCCGTCAGGAGACCCTCAACAACACCTTGGATGCGGTCGCCCATGAGATTCGCAATCCGCTTCTGGCCATTGGGGGATTTGCCGAAAGACTGGCGCGCCATGCCTCAGAAAAAAATCGCGCCCAAGAATACGCTAACATTATTGCAAAGGAATCCGAACGGTTAGAGCGGATCTTCAGGGAGATTGTCGGCTATTCACAGATCTATGCGCCCTCTTTTGCAGAAAAGGACCTGATCCCCCTCGTGGATGAGGTAGTCGATGAGCTTGCGGATCTATTTCGCGAAAGGGATATCAGGGTCATTAGAGATTTTTATCATGAAGCTTTGAAGATTCCTATGGACAGGGATGGCATGATAAAAGCACTGCGGCAGTTTATCAAAAACGCGGCAGAGGCGATCGATCAGACCGGCGGTCAGGTAGTTTTATCGATAAGGCCGTCTGCTTCAACGAATGAAGTGGCCCTAACCATTTCCGACGATGGCGCCCCTATTCCGGAGGCGATCCGAAATCTCCTGCTGGATTCAAATCTTTCCGGGAAGGCCTTTGACCAAGGTTTGGGATTCCCCCTGGCCAGGAAGATCATCGAAGCCCACAGGGGACGAATTGAACTCAGTCAGCCAGAAGGTACTGGAAACATCGTCAAGCTATTTCTCCCAACCCAACACGCCAAAGCTTCAGGCCCGATTAACACTGAAGTGTGACAGACAACCTGTCAAGATGGTATTTGTAACGATTTTTGGTGGGCACCCGGGAGTTTTTTAAAAGGCTCCTCAAAGATTCTCCGGGCGGATGACGCGGGAGATCAGATATAACAATCGATAAACTGACCCGTTTTTTGGATGATAACTTTTTCTCCGTCAGATCCGTAAACGCAGGATGATTCAGCAGGGAAATATACCTCGAATACCACCGGCTCCCTGGATCGGGCCGGGAGATATCGATGTTCCATCCCTGGACGATTATCAGCCCCTATGGGCACAGGGAGAAAACTATCTATCGGCATCAAGGCGTCTGCGACGACCATTTTCGGGAAACCCCTTCAGGAATTTGAGACTTGAAGACGTAACGCTATTTTTGACTCCTGCTTTCAGATTGATCAACAGTAACATCTCAATAAGTCGGGGATGAGCCGTTTTTCAAGGCGACATCCAAGGATTTCATCATGATTTTTTTACCACGAAGATCACGAAGGCTATAAAGAAAACCCACAAAAACAAAAACTTCGTGTTTCTTCGTGCATTTCGTGGTTAATAGACACCTGTAGAACTCGAATCAACCTGAAACTGGCCACCCCAATTTATTGAGAAGATCAATACTGAAAACGATGCGTCTGCCATGGCTTTTTGGAGGGTAAATTTTTTTTATTTTTCATCAATAAAAATAATATAGGAAATTGTAAGACCATTGTCAAACTCAAATTTATGGACATTTTTTGTGAAACGCCATGACCGGACGATGGTTTGAGGACGATAGAATCTGCCGCCAAGGCCTGGTCAGCCGAGGCGGCAGATTTTAGAAAAAGATAAATATCATATTAATTCGATAGGTTAACATATAATCGGGCGGCTGCTGTTTTTACAAGCCTGCGCCAGACTGCCTTTACCGGTTTTCAGGTTGCTCTCTCAGACCGGCCGCAATATTCTGGTTGATGTTAATAATGGGCGTGAGCTTTTCAGACGCCGGAAAGGCCATGGTCTCGAAGATCTGTTTGTCAATAAATGCGCTCAGACTGAGCAGATTACGCCGTAACTGTTTTGGCAGTGGGTTATCCGCCCTTCCGAGTTCCCCTTGAAATATGCTCCAGATCCGCTGATTAAATTTTAGCGCTTCCTCCAGCCGTGCGCCTTTGCCGCCGGTATGCCAGTTGACCTGGCATTCCTTGAGCTTCAGGGCCGCCTTGGTGAGAACCCTTGCCTCCACTTCGGCTCCTGGCAATGTTGTTCTGCTAACCGTATCATATGCCTGTAATGGATTTGCATACATTGAAACGCACCTCCTCTTCATAGTGGACTAAGCCAAGTTATAATATTTCCACAAACCATCTGGGGACGGGCTGAGCAGCCTGAGAGATGATGCTCAACCTGAAATGTCTTCAAGGGGATCATCTGATCATCGTCTGTTGAATCATCTTTTTGTGCTTAGTTTCTCAATAAAGGATTCAATCGCCTTCCGATCAAACCGCCACTTATTCACGAGCTTAAAAGCAGGTATCTCTCCGGATCGAGCCAACTTGTACACGGATCCTACGCCGACCTTCAGATGATCTGCAACTTCTTCCAAGGTCATAATCTGTGAATTCATTTGATATCACCTCGTCTTCTGTTTGTTTTTATGGTGTTACTATCTTTATCGGCATGTTGGGGTGTTTCTTTAGCAAAAAATATCATATCGAAGACTCAATCGGTTTCTTTTCTCGTCCGTTTTTGTGCTTTGCGTTCCTTTCCCGGTCTTTGTCAAAGGCTGCTTTTCAGTTAGACCTGGAATACTGCGACACAAAAATATATAATAGGAATGAAAGAAACGATGTTATTGTCATCGGGATAAGACAGAAATAGGAGATTAGCGCTTTGCATGCCTGAGGCGAGTCAAGGCGGCGGAGTCAGGTGAGAGATGATAAACCCATCGGCGTCCCGGGAGAGGGGATGGAGAGAAGAATCGTAGGAAAGACCTTTTCAGGGATTCGTATTTTTGGTTAAGAGTTTGGGTGAGGGGATGAAATTGATGATTCCGTAAGTGCCCGAATTCAAGAGTGGTTGATGCCACAAGATTTCCATGTAAGGCGCATCCGGTTTATCTGCACGGGGTGAAGAGGTGAATTCCGAGAGTGCTATTTCATCCGCCCACGTGGCCATGAATGAATTCATAAGCCACAGTAGATCTGAACAACGGGCTTGCTGGATCTTCTATATTAAACAAGACCAGCTTCTTTTCTCTGGCAGGGAATTCCCATATGCCTACAAAATCCAACAGATTTCTGTCGCATCCGTGTTTAGTGGAAAGAAAATCGACAGCTTTTTCTATAAATGGAACTGTTAACATCGCTCTATCCTCTTTTCCGATGGAAGTCTACTTGCTTCTATTATCGTCAACAACGCGGTAGAACTTTATCTGAATTTAAACAGTCGCTTGAGTGTAACCACTATTTGTTGCTCCACCTGTGGATTCATCCGCAGGGACCGGCTGTATATGGCCATGCCTATGAGGGGAACGAGACGAAAATGGATTGCACCCAAGTCATCTCGTCCGAGATACGCTGACGGCTTTGGACCCCTCTGACGCATAAGGGGTGACGGTCGTGATCCAATTGTGTCGCCCTGAGAATGTCTAGAAAAATACGGACGGACCAAGACCATACTGGAGTGACGGGCCTGGGTAAGGGCAGATGGTCTTCCAATCCCGACTTCAGTTAAGGCCTCAGATTGGTTTCCATCGATGGGGTTGAGAGATTTGTCTTGGGGCGGAAGATTGAGAAGAATCCCAGAAGGAAGCCCAATCCGAACCGTTTTTCACCCCATTGACCGCGGGCGCCGTGAGAAATCGACGGAATGGCAGGTGCTTTGACTGTCCCGATCTCTGACAGAGGTTTCCCGGATATTTTTAGCGCCTCTTGCTTCAGTATCTCACGGAGGTCTTCCTTTAACAGTTTTCTATATTCATCAAGAGTAAGATCCGGCATGATAAGACTCCAGGATTCAAGAAGAGGCTTCCAGAGATAGCGTTGATTTCTCCTGTCAATTCCGTTTTGTGCATTTGGCGTTTATGGAAAATGACCGGGATCAACGATGCACGCTCACCCGAGAAGCCGGATAGATGACGCTTCAAAACCCCCTTGCTGAATTATAACCTCTGGTGGCCTTCGCCATCATATGGTTTATTTGAATGATGTTGAGGTTGACTGGCATCTAATCTGGCAATGGAATTTCTTTGTTTCAGCACTGCGATTGTCTTGTCAAAAAGACACTGATCTTCAATGAAAATCTGTTGGATGTCACGAATGCTCAACCTGCTTTTGGCGGTATACATGGTTATCCTTTCTCAAAATTAATTGGCCGATTTTTTCGTGGCCTTCATGTGATATATCGGCACAAGGTGTAGATTTCTTGAGTCCATATGAGTCCCGTTAATTTTATTCTTGGCGCCATGCGGTTCATGCGTCTGCTGATCTTTAAAAATTATGCAATATCCATGCAAAAACGCGTTTGGAAGGCATCCATGCGTATTTCGGAGATCCGAGCAGCGCGTATCGGGATTAACTGTCTGGAATCGCACGAAGAGATGGTTTCGACGGCTCCACAAACAGGTGTCGTCTAAACGATTCCAGTCGGGTTCCCGGCGCAAGAGGGGCATGATTTTGACGAGCCGGGCGTCCAATGTTTGGCATTTGGATTCAATGGGAAAATTTTACGGTGCAGCAGCGGCTAAGATAGGCCGGGCGACCGGGAGAACTCGAAGAGCGGCTGTTTGCGGAAGACTTATTCAGGGCAGAGAAATCCATGCAGGTGTATGAGCAAAAGATCAGCGAATGGAGCTTCACCCGCAGGGCGTATAATCATTGATGCCGGACTTTCAGAAGAGGCTTTGCCTTACGCTTCTAAAGCCGTTCACTGAGCGGGACATACCCCGGCGGCGTCTTGTTTACCAATTCCCCATCTTCATTATATCTTTCGACGACGATGATGTTGTTCTCATCTATAATCGTTTTTGTCCGTGTTTCTCCCTCTCCCTTCAATTTGGGCTCAGGGCTGCCTTCAGCGTCTTCAACCGGACGCCTTTCCCTCATTTTGTCGTTTTCCTGCGCAAAGTGGACCTGCGCTTTGATGACATTATGATGATTTAATTGCTGTTCGTTCAGGCCCATACCTGCAGCTGCAGAATCAATCATGGCAAACCTCCTCTTCATAAATTATGGTCGACGGGGCCTTTAAACTCCCCTGCAATCGTTATCGGAATCCATATATAAAAACTTTAGCATTTTTTTTAAAAAAATTGTAACACTTTAGGCATGTGAAAGAGACCCCCACGGCCCTGTCATGTTGCCCCGCCTTCTATCAAGAGCCTAAAGAGTTACAAAAAATTAAAAAAAAAGGCTACGCGGGGTATGAGCCGTTTGATCGGCCTACACGAGGTCTGTCATGCGAGGGTCTATTGTGGCTGTTGAACGGCAATTAATAGGAGGCAGGCTTCAGATGTCGATTGGACAAATGGGGCCTTTCGACCAGCAATCCCGCATCCTGCGGGATCTGCGTTTCGCTGCAACGAGCAACCGGGGCCAGTTTCATACGCGGGGGTCAATAGAGGGGTTCAGAATCCTGTTCTCTGTCTTTTTCCTTGAACAGGGCGATTTCGACCCTGCGATTCGCCTCTTTGTTTTCAGGAGATGAATTTTCGTGGAGGGGACGAAACTCCCCGTATCCCTGGATGGTTATCCTGCGGGGATCAACTCCGCTCCGGATGATCGATTTCGTAACGGTAATCGCCCGGGCCGCCGACAACTCCCAATTTGAGGGAAATTCATCGGTTGCGATGGGGGTGTCATCGGTATGACCCGAGACCATGACTCTGTATTCCTTTTTGGCTGCTATAAGGCGGGCAATCTGCTTCAGCGTTGGCTCGAAGTCAGTCAATAAACGCGCTTCGCCAACAGGAAAGGTGAGTCGCTCACCTAAGACAAAGACAAGCCTATTCTGGTTCCACCTGATTGAGCAAGCCGATTTCTCGGTTTTATGTATGGCGCTTAAGGCCGCCTGTCGCAGGTATTCCATGGACCCTTCGGACGATGATCCTTCGGAAATATCCATTTCCTGCGGTTCCTGTGGCGGCTCCGGAACTGCCGGCGCATGAGAAATAGCAGGCGTTGTGTTGCTGTCTTCGGGCGGATATGTATCGGTCAGAGTGGGGACGACGTTCGGCCTGGTGGAAACGGGTTTAAAGACAGCGGATTCCATTTGAGCAGGGGTTGTAGAAGCCAGATGAACCGGCGGTATAGGTGTTGCGGCGGTTGAAAATTGTGAAGTGGAGGCGCCGGAAAGTATCTGACCTGAAGATTGGGCGTATAGGAATATGAAAAAGATCAGGAGGAGCGTAAGAAGATCTGCCAGACTCCATAAGAACGTGTCTTCCTCAACGGAATCCGCTCTGAGTATTGCAGTTCTGGGTGTTTCGCTTTGATTAGAAAAAAGGGATTGGCTTTTCATCGCTTCAAACCTTGCTTAAACGTTTTCCTTCTTCATGAGCAGTCTCCGGACAAAAGACTGTTCAGGGAGGCGTCCTGAAGGGTTCAACGTATTGAGACCATGGGCCTCGGGAAGAGAATGCGTCGTCAGATAGGATTGTAGATGATGAGAAACGACTTTGGGATTCTTTTTGTCAGAGATCGCCATCACCCCTTCCTTTATGATGCTGAGCTGGATGAACTCGGTTCTTGTGTATTCGGAGAGTTTCTTGGCCAGAGGGACAAAGAGAAAGTGGGAGAGCAACGATCCATATAACGTCGTCAGCAACGCAAGAGACATGCCCTTGCCGATTTCTTCTGGATTCTGCATATTGTTGAGCACGCTGATTAGGCCGATGATTGTACCGACAAACCCGATGGCTGGCGCAAGCTTCGCTAGGGTGTTCAGGATGTTGATCTGCGACATTTTTCCTGATAGATAGATATCAAAATCTCTATCCATTATTTCATCAATTTCATCTCGCTGGTAATCATCCACAACAAATTCAATACCTTTTCGAAGAAAGTGGTTGCTGGCCCTTTTCCCTTCTCTTTCCAGATCTCCAATCCCATACAGCCATCTGACATGAGCAAGTGTTTCTATTTCATACAGCAAGGTCTTGTTGTCTTTGTCGTCGTGTCGGAAAACCTGATGGAGGCTCCTCAGGAGTTCTCTGAAGGTCTTGATGGGAAAGGCCATGAAGCCGCAAATCAGGGTCCCTCCGAAAACAAGGAGGTAACTCTTCAGGTTGGTCACGTCGGACAGATCTCCAACCACATTCCCTATAAAGAACAAAAAAATCATCAGTCCGGTGATGAGAAGTAGCATTTGGGTCATGGGCTGTTCTCCTTACACTGAGTTGGTTTTCGTTAGAGGTGGAATGCACAGTTTATGCCACATGCATCATTTGAGTTAAATCAAACGAATTCTTATAGTTATATAGACTTGTGGCATCCTTTGCATATGGGAAAAAGTTGCCCATGAGGAAAAAATGGCCCTTGGCCATCAACGGGTTCAAAGGTTTCCGGCACAGAGCGGGATTCACGGGTTAGATTTTACCGGGCCTTCAAATTTTGGATTTTATCTGTCACGGAAAGTTTTGACAGATAAGGAAACGGCTTCATGCCATCTTGTCGTAAAATGGGTAAAAGGGCGGGAGGTCTCTTCACAGATGCAAAGAGGGGCGTGACATGATAAATCAGATCGGGTGTATCGTGGGGGTATTACAGCAATCCGTTATATATCTTTCTGTACAAAAAGACATTTCTGATAAAATCCCTGGTTTCGGGATAGGGAGGAACTTTCTTTAGCTGACCGACCAGATGCGGCCCGGCATTGTAGGCAGCCAGGGCCAGTTGCATATCCTGGAATGTATCGATACATTGAGATAGGTATTCAGCCCCACCATGTATATTTTGTATGGGATTAAAAGGATTCGCTACTCCGAGAAAGCTTGCGGTGGAAGGCATCAGCTGCATTAATCCCATGGCGCCTTTCAGGGAGACCGCCTCCGGATCAAAGTTCGATTCTACCTTAATCACCGCCATAAGCAGGCTCTCGTCAATACGAGTCTTTTTTGCTACGGTTTGGATAATGGGAAGATATTGTTTCTCCCTTTCTAGAAGTTGAGGCCGTTTTGTAACGAGACCCTCAATGAATGGCAGAGATTTTTGTTTCTCAAGATCCTGGCCAAGAGCTATCTTTTTGAGGCTTTTTGTCTCGGCATGCTCGGCATTATCAGGTGGCAACGGAGGCGGGGGCACATTGAGACACAACATTTGCATTCTGATTCTTCTATCGATGTCTGCCCGGCGGTCCTTCCCTGAAAGAATCGCGCTTATTTCATTTTCGTTGTAACCCAACATCTCTAACTTGAGTTTCAATGACATTGCCACGGCATTTCCTGAAAAGATGACAAAGATCAGACAGGCAAAGACAGTCGTCCATAGCCTTGGCCAGCCAAGACTGTTGCGGGAGTCAGTACAGAAAAGATGCACGGTCAGTCTCATGTTCCTTTTTTCTACAGCCGCTGTTGTCTCTCATTTCAAATCAGAAAACCAGTTTTGCACTTTGGGGGAGGAGCCTCCCCTCACCCTGAATGATCGTCAGCAGATGAAACTTAAAAGAGAGATCCCATGGGTGTCAAGAAAAATTACAGGGTCCACAACTCTCCGTTTCGAGAGATCGAAAGTCCAGAGCCGTTCCTCACCCTTCATGCCGGACGGATTTTGGTTTCCAAATGATGCCGAAATATGGATCCTGACGTTTTATAGAAGGTAAACGGCCCCCTTGATCGGTTATGAGACAAGAAAAAACGGTATAAATTTAAGAAAGCAATATTCATGCCATGTTATATCCAACGTTAGGTCTATCGGCGCTAAAGAAATGGTTGGACGAAGCCGCTATGCGGCAGAAAAATGGGCGGTTGACATGCCAAAAAAGG
>CAYPDL010000065.1:0-7113 GCA_964409475.1 uncultured Desulfobacteraceae bacterium
GCCGAGTTCCCGAGAGATGAGGCCGCCTTAAAGGAGATGGATCTTCTTATGGGGGTCATTACCGCGATACGCAATATCCGTGGAGAGATGAACATTCCCCCCTCAAAGAACGTCCATATCGTCATTGACACCGGGAATAGGAGCGACGAGGAGATCCTGGATGGGAATCTATCTCATATCCGGTCCCTGGCCAAGGTCGATGAGGCGGCCATCGGCCCGGGACTCCCCAAACCGGACAAATCGGCCACCGCGGTTTTCGAACAGACCTCGGTTCACGTGATTCTGAAGGGACTGATCGACTTCAAAGAAGAGGAACGGCGGGTGAAAAAGGAGATCAGCAGGACCCAAAAGGAGATGGAGGCCTCTCAGAAGAAACTGTCCAACAGGGGGTTTTTGGAAAAGGCGCCTGAGGAGATCGTGGCCGATGTAAAAGCCAAGGCAGATGGTCTTGCCTCCAGGCTCTCCAAGCTGCAACAGAACCTCTCGTTTCTGGAGACCCTCGATGATTGATCTTGGCCCCATGGCAGACCGCATCATCCGGCTGGCCCTCGAGGAAGACCTGGGAAGCGGCGATGTGACGACGGATGCCGTTATCGACCCGGATCTGAGGGGCGAGGCCTGGCTGATTGCCCGTGAGGAACTCATCCTGGCCGGGATGCCGGCTTTCAAGAGAGTTTTTTTAGAACTGGACCCGGAAACAGCGTTTGAGGAATATTACGGGGACGGAGATCTCATCCCCGGAGATACAAGGGTCTGTCTCCTGAAAGGCCGATTGGCGCCAATATTGCGGGGGGAGCGGACGGCCCTCAACTTTCTCCAGCGGATGAGCGGCATCGCCACACTTACGCGCCGGTATGTGGAACGGGTCGCACCCAGCAAGGTGAGGATCCTCGACACCCGGAAGACCTCGCCCGGTCTCCGGTGGTTCGATAAATACGCGGTCAGGATGGGCGGGGGCTTCAACCACCGCTTCGGCCTGTCGGACGGGGTCCTGGTCAAGGACAACCACATCGCAGCGGCAGGCTCCATTTCGAGGGCCGTAAATCTGGCCAGGAAACACGCCCCCCACACGCTTAGGATCGAGGTGGAGGCCGAAGATCTGGCCGGGGTGGCGGAGGCCTGCCGGGCGGGTGCAGACGCTATTCTCCTTGATAATATGAGTCCCGCGGAATTGGTGAAGGCCGTGGAAGCGATCAAGGGTGCGGCCATGGTCGAGGCCTCGGGGGGCATCACCCTCGATATTGTCAAAGAGGTGGCCGGAACCGGGGTGGATATGATTTCCGTTGGCGCCCTGACCCACTCGCCCAAGGCCGCGGACTTCAGTCTGGAGATCAGCCCTAAAGGAGATTGAGGGATTTAGGAATTTAGGCAGTTACCGCTTGAGTTTTGTGAAAGAAACACAAGAAATTTTTTGCAGTGCTGGAAAAGTCAATAGTTCAAAAGGGTTGTTGGCAATGAATAACAATTCAATCACACAGAGCCACAGAGCCCGCAGAGGAAAATCACAACAGAAGTATTTTTTAATATAATCTCCGTGTCTCTGCCTGCCCCGTGAAACCATCTTCTTCTCTTGTTTCACCGGGGTGTCTCCGTGTGAGGCCTTTTTGCTTCCGGCTTGTCTGGGTTAGGAATTTAGGGATTTAGGCATTGAGATGCCGGAAATCGAAAGCTCAAGGCTCGAAGCTGAAAGAATGCTCCTCGTTCCTACACTCCAGCGTGGGAGCGAGGATAACTCCAGACTCCAAACGCCAAACTTTATTCACTTTAGCTTACTTTAGGCACTTGACATGTCTTTCCGGACCAACGTTCCTGCCATTGATATGAAAGGGGTCTGGTTCTCATATGACAAGACCCCTATCCTGAAAGATGTCACCCTGACGCTGAAACAGGGCGATTTCCTGGCGATCCTCGGACCCAACGGCGGGGGGAAGACAACCCTCCTCAAACTCTCGTTGGGGCTCTTGAAACCTGACAGGGGGGAGATCAAGGTCCTCGGGGAATCGCCGCACGATGCCAAATGCCGGGTCGGCTACGTACCCCAGAACACTGATTTTAACACCACCTTTCCCATATCGGTCATGGACGTGGCCATGATGGGGAGGCTGTCCCGGTCCCGCATCGGGAGACGGTATTCCTCTGATGATCAATCCAAGGTAGAAGCCGCGCTCAAAAATACAGGGATATGGGACTACCGGCATGCCTTGATCGGCAGTCTCTCCGGCGGGCAGAGGCAGAGGGTATTTATCGCCAGGGCCCTGGCCACGGATCCGGAAATCCTCTTCTTAGATGAACCGACGGCCAGCGTGGACCCGGATTTTGAGATGGATCTCTTCGAATTCTTGAGAGAACTGAACCGAAAGGTAACCATCGTAACCATAACACACGATGTCGGGGTGATATCCAGGCACGTAAAATCGGTGGCCTGCGTCAACAGGACCCTGATTTTTCACGAAGAAGGACAAATTACCCCGGAGATGCTCGATATGGCCTATCACTGCCCCGTGGACCTGATCGCCCACGGCATCCCGCACCGGGTGCTGCCCGCTCATACCGAGGAGTAAAGCCATGTGGGAGGCCCTCCAGCTCGATTTCATGCGAAATGCCCTGTTAGCGGGTGTCCTTGTCAGCATCTCATGCGGCATTATCGGAAGCCTCGTCGTGGTCAACCGGATCGTCTTCATCTCAGGAGGGATTGCCCATGCCGCTTTCGGCGGCATCGGACTGGCCTTTTTCCTGGGCTTTTCCCCGTTTCTGGGGGCCGCCCTCTTCGCCGTGGGGGTCTCCATGATCATGGGCGTGGTCAGTTTCAAGGCCCGGCACAGGTCGGACACCATCATCGGGGTTCTCTGGGCCATCGGGATGGCCGTCGGCGTCATCCTCATTGATCTTACGCCGGGGTATCATGTGGACCTGATGAGTTACCTCTTTGGAAGCATCCTTACGGTCCCGGCATCAGACATCTGGATGATGATCCTCCTAAACGTGGCCATCCTCTTTACGGTCATTGTTTTTTACAAGGAGTTCATCGCCATGTCCTACGACGAAGAGTTTGCCTTTGTCGTGGGCATTCCTGTCCGGCCGCTCTACTTTGCCCTGCTCGGCATGGCGGCCCTTTCGGTTGTCATGACCATACAGGTGGTCGGTCTGATCCTGGTTATTGCCCTCTTGACCATTCCACCCTATATTGCGGAGAGTCTTACCAGGTCGCTGGGCGAAATGATGGTGATTTCGTCGATCCTCGGCATCCTTTTTACATTGGGCGGGTTGTGCCTCTCCTATGCCTTTGATCTCACGTCCGGGGCCACGGTTATTCTTGTTGCCGGTGTCGGATTTTTTGTTTTTCAACTGATCGGTCTGCTGAAAAAAAAGGGAGGAACCCGCCCATGAGTTTCGATATCTTTTCCCCGGTAAAAAGGGTCAAGAAAAGAGAAAAGGACAAGGACGGTTTCGACAGGCTCATCGAGGTCATCGAAAGGTTTGCACCAAGGGACCGCCTTTCCGAGAGGGAGGTCTACTATTACAATTACAGGATAATGGACCCGTATAAACAGCCCCTTTTGGCACTTCTCGAAACGGCATCGCAGATCGACCGGTTTCGAAGTGATCCTGATGGACACAGCCGCCAACTCTTCCTGGGCCTGAAGGCCTTTTATGACATCAGAGACAGACTGTCCATGGAAGATGCTATAAAAGACATGGGCCTTGTCCGGAGATTCCGCGACCTTCTGGTCTATTTCTATGGCAGAAAGGACCTTTCAGGCGAAGACATTCGAGAATTGCTGAAGGACGTGTAGTGATTTCCCGCCTGCCCGAGCAGAGATGAAAACCATCGACATATTGAGCCCGAACAGCCGCACCTTCAAGACGCTTCTGAGACTGACAAAGGCACGGGGCATCAAAAAATACGGCATGGCCATTGTCTCCGGTCCCAGACAGATCAATGAAGTGGCGAGGGATTTCCCGGATCGATGCGAGGCCCTGATCTTTTCAGAAGATCAGAGCCCCCCATCCGTGGCCCCCATCGACCATATCCTCAGGTATCGCCTGGCAGGGGAGCTGTTTCGTCAGATAGACCTCTTTGATACGGGCCGGCCGCTTCTGATGGTCCGTTTCCATGCATTTCCCCGGCTTGTGGAAGAGGTCTGGCCCCCCGGATGTACGCTTTGCATCCCGTTCCAGGATCCGGCCAATGTGGGATCAACGATCCGGGCGGCCGCGGCCTTCGGCGTGTCGCGGGTGGTCATCCTGAAAGAGGCCGCCCATCCGTTCCATCCCAAGGCAATCCGGGCTGCAGGGGGCAACATCTTCAGGGTGCCCATAGTTGAAGGGCCGCGACTCAGTGAATTGGCCCCCCTGGGCGCGCCCGTCATTACGCTCTCCCCGAAGGGAGTGGATGTGTCGGGATACCGGTTTCCCTCAAGCTTCTGCCTGGTCCCAGGGCTTGAAGGTCCGGGAGTTCCCGATGGTCTCAGCAGTGCCCAGGCCCTTGCCATCCCCATGAAAAACCGGGTGGAATCCCTCAATGCAGCCATGGCGACAGGGATCGTGCTGTACCTGTGGCAGAGGGGGCAGGCCCGCCTGCCATGAGAGAATATGCCGTCGTAACAACCGTCTGGTCAGAGGCTTCGGGGCGACTGAAACGACAAATGACTTGTATGGGGCACGAGCGGGCAGGTAAGCGATTGAATATTGACGATTGACGATTGGAGACACAAAGAATGAACAACCAAACAGAGATCCGTGCGCTGATTGTGGAAAAAGATGAGAGAGTAGCAGGGGCAATTCAGAAGATGTTAGAGGACAGGCACTACAGGGTAACCCCCCTATCCCGAAAGGAGGACGCCACCCGCCTTCTGAAGGAGAGGCCTATTTCATTGGCGGTTGCAGGCGAGACGGAGGACAGCGATTCTCCGTTTCATACCATGAAGGAAATCGTGATGGCTTCCCCTATGACATCCTTGATTCTCATTACCGACCTTCCGAAAGAAGAGGTGGATAACAAGGCCGAGGGATACGGGATACTGGGGCATACAGGCAGATCGGTCAGATCGGAGGACATGATCCCGCTCCTGGAGTCTTTTGAGAAGATCCTCAGCGCTTTCTAAAAAAATGCACCTTCCGCACTGCCCCAACGGTCTGAATCCCGACGAAACCTGCTGACCCATTAAAAAACGGCACGGGACATCCCCATCGCTGTTGGGGATTATCCCGTGCCTTGCTTGTTATTTGCCTGTTGAAGGCCCCTCGATACTATTCTTCACGATTCTTCATGGGGTCGAATTCTTTTTTCAGTTTGTCCACATCGACCGTCTGACCTTTGCCCCACCAGTTTTGCTCTTTCGACTCCTTCCCTGTCTTGAGCGTAGGATTCTTATACCCATACCAACTGTATCTGAGATGCTCCCAGTTCTTATACATGGTGTCGTGCTCCCAGAATTCAGATTCTTTGGCTGCTGTGCCGCAACCGGCCAGAAAAAGCCCAATCAATATCAAAAGTCCCAGTTTTTTCATCTTCCCTTTCTCCTTGTTTATTTTCCGCCCGAGGCGAATTTTGCCAAAACCCTTCTTTTCATAAGGGCCTAAAACCGAAATGTAAGGGCCAGCCCGGCGGGCCCTTTTCTGGAGGTAAGAAGGTGAAGATCAAATCCGTCCATGAGCCCTTTTCGGAAATCATCCCTCACCTTCTTGTTCCACTTGTGGGTAACGTTTACCGCGCTGTAGATATTTCCTGCATACCAACCTGCCTCAAAAAAGGCCAGTATCCCACCCAACACATAGTGGTCCTGATGAAAGGATTCTATTGTAGCCCAAATAAAGAGCCCATTCAAGAGAAATGCGACCAGGGCGTCTTTGTATCGTGACACATATACATGACCCAGCCCCGGGACGATGCCTGCCATCACGCCGGCGCATAAAGGATCTTTGTAAGGGAGCAATTCCCCCTTGAGGCTCTCGGCTGAAAGATGGGCCGCGTTAGGATAAAGCTGGTCGCCCTTTGCCACCTTCCTGAAATCATTGGATGCTTCGCGCCATCTGTTTTCCTTCATCCGGGTCCATCCCAGGCGGTAATGCGCCGCACTTTCCAACTGAGATGACGGCTCGGTTTTCAGCACCTCCCCGAAAAAGGCAGCTGCCCTGTCAAACATACCCTCCCGGTAGTAGGACTCACCGGTTAAAAACAGGGCCTTTCCGGCAAAGGGGCTGTCGGGAGCGTCTCTGGTGGTACGGGAAAAGACCTCCCGGGCCTCCCTGTATCGGCCGTCTTTGAGATAGCAGATACCGATCAGATGGCGCGCCAGGGGAACACGCCGATCGTCGGGGAAAAAATAGATGAACCGATCAAGTTCGGCGATCGCCCGTTGGTATTGGCCCTTTTCCATGCAGGAGCTTGCAAAATCAAACTGCTCTCCGCTGTCAATGACCCGTTGCTCTGCAACGGCGGGAGAAAGGCAGAGGAAAAGGATGAAAACCCCCGCGAGTAGGCAATTCATCCCCTTAATCGCAGAGCTTGTCATCTCCACCGTACCACCAGTAATCATTGTTCTCAACCGGATCAAAGATCTTGAATAGTCCATCACGTCTTACGAGCGGAGAATGACGACCCTCATCCGCCTCGTGAATAAGGCGATCCACCGTCATCACCCATCCGACAAAAAAACCGTGTTTTCTGAAGGCTTGGGCGCTGTAGGAAGAGCACGTGGGTTCGCTCGGGCACCGCTGACCATCCACCGCAGAGATGTGGCGCCACACAGATGAGGCGAACCAGGCGCCAATGTTGAATTCCGGTTCAGCCCTGTCGTCCAGATCGGATGATCGGATCTGGTCCAGCTCAGAGGTCGAGATATCGCTGCACAGACCCTGCCCAAGACCCAACCCGCCGTTGAACAGAACAATAAACAAAAGGCCCCTGACTGCCAAGGAAAATGGGGCCGATTTTGATGATGTCTTCATTTTACTTGATACTGGGTACTAATTGTAGCGAAGCAGAAATCCCGTCAGCGGGACTGGATGCTGTGTTTGCTGACCTCCGACATCCGACTTCTGATCTCTGGTCTTTTGCGCCTTGCGCCTTGCGCCTTGCGCCTTGCGCCTTGCGCCTTGCGCCTTGCGCCT
>CAYPDL010000065.1:7213-24693 GCA_964409475.1 uncultured Desulfobacteraceae bacterium
GCGCCTTGCGCCTTGCGCCTTGCGCCTTGCGCCTTGCGCCTTGCGCCTTGCGCCTTGCGCCTCTCACTCATCCACACTAATGAACTGTATTCAATAAGTCAAGCGGTTCGAGGCTCATTATGGACGAATCCAGCAATTCTCATTTTGCGATTAAGATGTTCCCTATTTCCCGTTCGCAGTGTCGCCGTAAGGCGATTTCAGAGCCTCACGGCCCCACTACAAACCTGTCAAATTTGTTCAAAAGCCAAATTGAGAATTGCTGGGACGGATCATTATTCCTTGACCTTAGTCGATTTTCTCTATATCCTTAAATATATATTGTTTCGCTCTTTCCCGTAAGACCCTTTCTTTGGAAAAGGGCGCCACCCAATGATAAGGAGAAATCATATGGCCTGGGACTGGGACAAACTGCAGGAGCAGAGAAAAAAGACGCCAGGGGGCTCCCACGGCGCCCCTCCGAGCATGGAGGACGTATTCGAAAAAATCAAGGGGGCCAAGAAGAAATTCCCTGGGGGCACATGGATTATTGTTGTTGCAATCATCCTGATCTTCCTTGGCTCGAGCTGTTTTTACACGGTAGCCGTTGATGAGGTCGGGATTATACAAAGGTTCGGAAAGTACATCAGGACCACGCAGCCGGGACTTAACTTCAAGCTGCCGAGGGGAATCGAAACAGTCACCAAGGTCAAGGTCAAATATGTGTTCAAGGAGGAATTCGGGTTTCGGACCCTCCAGGCCGGTGTGCGTACCCAGTATGCCGCAGACGGCTCATATGAAATCGAGGCGCTTATGTTGACCGGCGACCTGAACGTGGCCTTAGTCCCCTGGATCGTGCAATATCGCATCAAGAATCCCTTCGATTATCTGTTCAAAGTCGAAAACGTCAGGTCCACATTCAGGGACCTGGCCGAGGCAAGCATGCGCCTGATCGTGGGAGACAGCAGCATCAACGAGGTCATCAGCAAACGTGAGGAACTGGCTATCAAGGACAAGGACCTGCTGCAGAAATACCTGGACGAGGCGGAAACCGGCATCCAGGTGGTTACCGTGGAGATGAAGCGGACCAATGTCCCGGAACCGGTTCAGCCTTCTTTTAACGAAGTGAATCAGTCTGTTCAGGAAAAAGAGAGGCTTATCTACCAGGCCAAAGAGGCATACAACAAGGTGATTCCCGCTGCCAAGGGAAATGCGGAAAAGACCATCAAGGCGGCCGAAGGATATGCCCTTGACCGTGTGAACCGGGCCCAGGGGGACGCGACCCGATTCATAGATCTCTATGAGGCCTATGCCAAGGCCGAAGATGTCACCCGCCGGCGTCTTTACCTGGAGGCCATGGAGGTCATCCTGCCCAAACTCGGGGACAAATATGTCGTAGATGCGGACCAGAAGAACCTTCTCCCGCTGCTCACCCTCGGGAAACCGGAAGGAGGCAAAAAATGAAAGCGAAACTCTTGATCATCCCGGCCGTTATCGTCCTGATCGCCATTTTCTCAGCGGCTTATGTCATTGATGAGAGGGAACAGGTCATCATTACCCAGTTCGGCAAGGCGATCGGCGAGCCGAAAACAGAACCCGGCCTCTATTTCAAGATCCCGATTATCCAGAATGCCAACTTCTTTCCCAAGAACCTGCTCGAGTGGGATGGAGACGCAGGCCAGGTGCCCACATTGGACAAAACCTTCATCTACGTGGACGCCTTCGCGCGATGGAAGATTGTAGACCCATTGAAGTTTTTTCAGACCGTCAACAATGTGGTCGGGGCATTGGCCCGTCTGGATGACATCATTGATCCGGCGGTCAGAAATTTTATCACCTCCTATTCCCTTATCGAGACGGTCCGGAACAGCAACCGGGTGTTGGATAAACTGGATGTAGACGCCGACCATCCCCAGGGAGAAGAACTCTTCACCGAGGTTACCACAGGAAGAGGGAAGATCACGCGGGGGATCATGGAGCAGGCCCAGCCCAAGTTAGTGGATTTCGGGATTGAGCTGGTGGATGTTCAGATAAAGCGGTTGGACTACGTGGAGCAGGTCCGCAAATCGGTCTATTCGAGGATGATCGCCGAACGAAAGCAGATGGCCCAGAAATTCCGGTCAGAGGGCGAGGGCGAGGCCCGCAGCATCGAGGGCAACAGCGAAAAAGAACTCAAGAGAATCACCTCCGAGGCCTATAAAATCGCCCAGGAGAAAATGGGAAAGGCCGATGCCGAGGCCACCGCGATCTATGCCCAGGCATATGCCAAGGACCCTGAATTCTATATGTTTGTGAAATCCCTGGGCGTCTACGAAAAAACCATGGATAAGGAAACATCGCTGCTTCTGTCAACCGACTCGGACTTCTTGAAATTCTTCAAGAGTTACAGGGAGCAGGGCGTGGTCAAGTAATTAGGCTTCTCGGCGTTGTTCTGACTTTCTCGAATCATGGATGATCTCATAGAAAGTCGGAATCTGCCTGTTTAAGCGCTATATCTAGTTGATATCACAATATTAAAATTCTATCTTGTGTGCTTTTAGCGCCTTTTTTGCCTGCCCAGTTAAATCGAAGTTTCCACTATTTAACCGGGGCGGCTATATCAATCATTCAGGAGACAGAAAATGGTAAGGACCGAGATATCGCTCTTCCTGAAAAATGCCCCCGGCGAACTTGGAAAGCTGACCGCCATGCTGGCGGAGGCCGGGATCAACATCGATGCATTGACTATCCAGGACGCCTCCGAGTATGTCCAGGCCTTGTTCAAGGCAAGGGGGAAGTCACTCAAGCGGGTAGCCCCCGCAGCGAGCTATGGCTCCATGCAGAAGGACTCCGCGGACCATGCGCTCATCCGGCTGCTTGTTGGCAATACAGACAAGGCGGTCAATCTTCTGTCCAAGGGCGAATACGTCTTCGACCTGATGCCGGTCATCGCCTTGGAGATCGATAACCAGCCTGGAAGTCTGGCTGAAATGGCCAAAAAATTTGGTGAGGAAGGGATCAATATCAATTACGTTTATGGGTCCGCCCTTCCCGGAGATAACAGGGCGCTATTCATATTCTGCCCTGAAGATATCGATCTGGCCGCGCGGATCTTCAAGGATTAGCCCCGGTCGCACGCCTCAGGTCAACAATCTTGAGCTGGATCGTCTCGGACCCCTGCCATCGGTTTAACTCCGGTGTGAAGAGGATGTCCACGCACTCTCCCTGAAGGGGACGATAGCGGCCCAGACCGAAACCGATGGCCTCGTGAATGGTCTCTCCCTGTCGCAGCCGGAGTTTGAGATGTCGCTCCCCTACCACACGTGAGCCCAGGACGTCGAGAGAACGGGCCAAGAAGACCGGCTCGGGGTTCTGCTCGCCAAATGGGGACAGGGTTGCGATATCGTGAATCGTCTGTCGGCTGACATCTTTCAGGAAAAGATGGGCATCCACAGGGATCACAGGCACCATGTCCTGTTCCGACAGCTCACCCCCGGCAATCTCTTCCAACTCTTTCTTCAGTTCCTCGAGATTTCCCTCATTCAGCCTGAACCCGGCCGCATGGGCATGCCCCCCGAATTTTTCAAAAAGGGGGGACAGGCGGTTCAAGGCCCTATAGAGATTGAATCCGTCGATACTCCTACCGGACCCCGAGGCGATGCCGTCCCTGATACCCACCACCAGCGAGGGACGATGATACCTATCCACCAGCCTCGAGGCCACAATCCCCAGGACGCCTTGATGCCAGTTCTCTCCCCACAGGAGAAGTATCCTGCGATCGGCGATAAGGTGGTCGCGGCGGATCATGTCCTCAATCCGGTCGAGGATGCCCTGTTCCAGGCCCTGCCGTCGGCTGTTGGCAACATTCAGCATCTGGGCGAGGGCCTTGGCTGCCTCATTTTCCGCGGCAGTTAATAGGGTGAGCCCACTATCGGAATCTCCCATCCTTCCGGGGGCATTCAGGCGGGGGGCCAGTCTGAACGCCAGGTCATCAGAGGTGATGGCGGAACGGTTCACGCCTGTCACATCCATCATGGCCCTTATTCCGGGCCATCTGGAATCGGCCATGCGCCTCAGCCCGCACGTGACCAGCATCCTGTTCTGCCCCACCAGCGGAACCCGGTCAGCGGTCGTGCCCAGGGCGACCAGGTCAAGGTATTCCCTCAAATCAGGCTCTGCCCGTCCGTTAAACCAGCCCTTTTCCCTCAAGGCAGCCCTTACAGCGACAGCCAGGAAAAAGGCCAGACCCACCCCTGCAAGGTGCTTGAACGGGAACGGACAATCTGCCTGGTGCGGGTCGATGACCGGGCAGTCGGGCCGGGACCTTCGGGGGACCTGATGGTGATCCGTTACCACCACATTGAGGCACAGTTCTTTTGCCATGGCGATCTCCTTTGCACCGGAGATGCCGCAGTCGACAGTGATGATCAGGCCTGTCCCGGTCCTGTGGAGCTTTTGGATGGCCTCGCGATGAAGTCCGTACCCCTCCTCTAACCGGTTGGGGACGTAAGAATCCGCTATAACGCCGAGATCTGAAAAAAAGTTGAGCAGAAGGGCCGTGGCCGTGAGCCCGTCCGCATCGTAATCGCCATATATGGTGATTTTATCCCGGTTTTCTATGGCCGCCAGAATAGCCGCCACGCCCTTGTCCATCCCCTTCATGAGCATCGGATCAACCATGTGCGACAGGCCGGGGGACAGAAATGATTCTATCGCGGCCCTCTCTGTGATGCCCCGATTGATGAGGAGCTGGGCCTGGAGGGCGGTTAGGCCGGCTTCGTGGGCAAGTTGCGACGCAGCAGGGGAAGCGGGAATCAGTTTCCAGACTTTATGGGGAGGCACGATAGGGACTCGCTGAGGTTTTTTGAAGGTTGTTCATCCGCGAAGGATGGCCTCAATAGCCTTCACGTCTTGGGGGACATCCACTTCCACAGAATCGAACAGGGTCTCCGGCACCTTGATTTTGTATCCATGCTCCAATGCCCTCAACTGTTCCAGTTTCTCCAGGGATTCGAGAACCCCCTGGCTTAGGGAAGTGAACCGGATCAAAAATGCTATTCTAAAGCAGTAAAAGCCGAGGTGCTTGTAATGAACCCCGTCAGGAACGCCGTCGCGGCAATAGGGGATGGGACAGCGGGAAAAATAGATGGCAAACCCCTCTCTGTCGGTGACCACCTTGACATGATTCGGATTCTGGATCTCTTCTGTGCGCGCTATTCGGTATTTCAATGTACTCATCGGCAGGTTCCGGTCCTCCATCAGGGGTCTGACCAGATCCGTAACGACCGACGGCTGAAAAGAGGGTTGATCCCCCTGGATGTTCACGACCAGATCCCCATCTTCAAGCCCCACCTTCAGGGCTGCTTCGGCAATACGGTCCGTCCCGGAACCATGTGTCGGGGAGGTCATCAGGGCCTTTCCACCGAACTGACGCACGCAGTCTGCGATCCGCTCGTCATCGGTTGCCACATAGACGGCCGAAAGCTCCGGGCACAACAAGGCCCGTTCATAGGTATGCTGGATCATCGGTTTGCCCGCGATCAAGGCCAGGGGCTTGCCGGGGAAACGGGATGACTCATACCTTGCCGGTATAAAAGCGGCTATCTTCATCGACATCCTAACTGACGGATCCCGAATTGAGGAATTGCGGGACGTCCCGGTTTATAATCCCTGAATCCTTAAATACCTCAATTCCTAAATCCATCAATCTCTCCAATAGGTTGCGCAGGCAGAATCCGACTCCCAGGCCGTGACCCTGCTGATCTTGATATCTTCGGTATCCAGTCTCTGAGAAAGGGATTCAAAGATGTGGCGGGCGATGTTTTCCGAGGACGGCTCTATATTCTTAAACGGTTCCAGGTCATTTAAGAATTTGTGGTCCAGTCCATCGAGTATGTCTTTGGTTTCCCTTTTTATCTGTCTGAAATCGATCAACAGACCGTCGGGCCCCAACTTGCTGCCGGCAACGGTTACCTCGATCTTCCAGTTGTGCCCGTGCAGGTTCTCACATCCGCCTTCAATCCCCCTCAACTGGTGTGCGGCGGCAAACTGATCAATTATCTTGAGTTCATACATCCGTTCAGCTCCTTAATCGGCCTTCTTTTCCGCATCTTCCCCATCAGATGGATTTTCTTCCCCTGCGGGTTCTTCCTCCTGGCCGACGAACGCCCCGTCATCCCCCACGACCCTGCCGCACTCAGTGCATTTTCCGTCAATAATGATCCCCGTACAGGTCCCGTCAGGACACAAGATCCTGTTTTCAAGATCAAGTTCGCTATCATCATCCATAACATCTTCGTGTTGTGAGACGCCTTGCAGTCCTTCCTTTAAAGGCGCCCCGCATGCCATGCAATAATTGGTGGTCTCAAAGACCGTTTCCCCGCATCTCGGGCAGGGAACACCCGGGATCTCCTTCTCACAATGTGGGCATTTCATGCTTTATTGTCTCCTTTCTTCAAACGGGCGCCCCACGTGTTGTGGGAAGTAGACCCGTTAAGCTGGGGAAGCGAACTCCCCCTCACGGCGCCCCCCTCGTTAAGGGAAGGAGTATAGGGAAATTGGAGATGGGTGTCAACATTATACATCTCCACCCTTCACACCGCTGGCCTGGAGGTCTCTTTTCGCTTGAAACCCAAAAGGTATCTTGGTATCGTTTTTTGTCAAAAAGCAACCTGTCTTCATTCCATAGACGAGCGAAACGTTGAAAGGAGCGAGCCATGTCGGAAACCATAAGCCAAATCAAAGTCTTCTTGGCGACGTATGGGATGCAGGTCATCGGCGCCATCATCATTCTGATACTCGGGCGCATTGGGGCGGGCATCGGGCGGAAACTCATCAAAAGGCTGTTGATCAAAGCCAAAACGGATAAGGCCGTCGTCTCATTTGTCGCGAACCTGACCTACTTCCTCATTTTGACCTTTGCGGTCCTGGCGGCACTGGCCAAATTCGGGATTCAGACCGCTTCGTTCGTGGCCATTCTCGGCGCGGCCGGCTTTGCGATCGGCTTCGCCCTGCAGGGCTCCCTCGCCAATTTTGCAGCAGGCGTATTGATCCTTGTCCTGCGCCCCTTTAAAACCGGGGATTATATCGAGGGAGCGGGAGTAGCCGGAATCGTCAAGGATATCGAACTCTTCAACACCATCCTGGCTACCCTGGACAACATTAAGATCATGGTCCCCAACGGGAAACTCTTCGGAAATGTGATCAAAAATATGTCGGCCTACGATACCCGGCGGATCGATCTTGTCATCGGAATCGGTTACGGGTCCTCGATCGCCAAGGCTGTCGAGGTATTGCAAGAATTGATGAAACAAGATGCAAGAATTCTATCCGATCCGGCTCCCCAAATTGCCGTATTAGAATTGGCGGATTCCAGCGTCAATCTGCTAGTGCGGCCATGGGCTAAAAGGGAACATTTCTGGGCCGTCCGGTGCGATCTCCTTCGCACCATCAAAGAGTCCTTTGACGAACACGGCATCGAGATCCCATTCCCCCAGCATGTGGTTCATATGGTCTCCGAGTAGGGCGATTTCAAGGCCTCACTGCCCCACTACAAACCTATCAAGTCTGTGCGAAAGCCAAAAAGAGAATTGCTGTTTTTATTTCCTCAGGCTTGATTTTGGTTTTTCTATTGCATATGATGTAACATCAAACAGTCTCCGGTAATCGCGTAGAGGATACCGGACTGATATGGATCTGCGCTGTCATCTCTTGTCGGGCCGCAACCCGAAGCGAAGACAGTCAAAAAAGGAGAACAAGATGATGAACATCGGCTGGATCGGCACGGGCGTTATGGGGACCTCCATGGCCGGGCATCTTCAGAAGGCCGGCCATGACCTTTCGGTCTTCAGCCGGACACGGAAAAAGGCGGAAGTTCTGATTGAAAGAGGGGCTCAGTGGGTTGGTTCACCAGCCGAGGTGGCCGCAAACGCGGACATCGTGTTTACCATCGTCGGTTTCCCCGAGGATGTCCGGGAGGTCTATTTGGGAGAGAAGGGGATCCTCAGCGGGGAGCCGGCGTGTCGAATTGTGGTGGATATGACAACCAGTCAGCCCAGCCTGGCCGCGACCATCTTCGAGGCGGCTGTGGAAAAGGGGATCGAAGCCTTGGATGCCCCGGTTTCAGGGGGCGATATCGGCGCGAGAGATGCGAAACTGGCCATCATGGTGGGCGGGAAAAGAGAGACCTTTGAAAAGGTGCTCCCCCTCTTTCAGCTCATGGGACCCACCATATCGTACCTGGGGGGGCCGGGGAGTGGACAGCACACCAAGGCGTGCAACCAAATTATCGTAGCCGGAAATATGATAGGGGCCTGTGAGGCGCTCCTCTATGCCTCCAAGCAGGGACTTGACATGCAACAGGTCATCGACATCGTGGGAAAGGGCGCGGCCGGGTCATGGTCCATCAGTAATCTGGGGCCGCGCATTGTTCAAGGCGACTACAGACCAGGCTTTTTCGTGGAGCACTTCATCAAGGATATGGGGATCGCCTTGGAAGAATCGGCGGCTGTCGGCCTTTCTCTTCCGGGACTGGCACTGGTTCAACAACTGTACATTGCGGTCAAGGCCCAGGGACACGGACGCTCGGGGACCCAGGCGCTTTTTCTTGCGCTGAAGGCCCTGAACGGCGAAATGCCCAGATAGAACAAGGAAATTTGAAGTGTGGCGTGCGATGTTCGAAGTCAACTTCACACACCACACCCGGCACTCGTCACTTTAAATAGGAAGAGGAGGAAGGTATTATGGCCAAACTGCTGTGGCAGCCGTCGGAAGAGAGAATCAAGAGTACCAACATGTATCGGTTCATGATGTTCATCAATGAAAGATACCATAAGGATTTTGCCGAATATGCCCCGCTCTACCAGTGGTCCGTTGACAACATCCCCGATTTCTGGGCGTCCATGTGGAAATTCGCCGACATCAAGGCGTCCAAGCCCTACACCCAGGTGGTGAACGATGTCACGAAAATGCCGGGCGCCAGATGGTTTCAGGGTGCTGAACTCAATTTTGCGGAAAACCTCCTTCGCTACCGCGACGATCATGTCGCCCTTATCTTCAAAGGCGAGGACCAGGACCCCATCCGGATGACCTATAGAGAACTCTACGATGAGGTGGCACGTGTCGCAGCGCCTTTGAAGGCGGCCGGGGTCCAGCCTGGAGATCGCATCGCAGGCTTTATGCCCAATATGCCGCAGACCATCATCGCCATGCTGGCTGCCACGAGCCTGGGCGCCACATGGTCTTCCTGCTCCCCCGATTTCGGGATCAAGGGCGTGCTGGACCGCTTCGGTCAGATCAAACCGAAGATCCTCTTCACCGCCAACGGATATTCCTTCAAAGGGAAGAAATTCGATTCGCTCGGGCGAGTCTCCGACATCCTGAAGGAGATCCCCTCGCTTGAAAAGGTGATTGTCGTCCCTTATACCGAACAGGACCCCGATATCAGCCGGTTGCCCAAGGCCGTGGCCTACAATGAGTTCAAATCCAAGGACAGCACGCCCCCGGTAATCGCATTTAAGCAGCTCCCTGCCGACCATCCCCTTTATATCATGTTCACCTCCGGCACCACAGGGCTTCCCAAGTGCATGGTCCAGAGCGCAGGCGGCATCCTGGTGCATCACATGAAGGAACTGATGCTCCATACCGACCTGAAGCGGGAAGACACCATTTTTTACTTCACCACCTGCGGGTGGATGATGTGGAACTGGCTCACCAGTTCCCTGAGCGTGGGCGCCACCCTGGTCCTCTTTGACGGCAATCCCTTCCACCCGGACCCGGGGGCCCTCTGGCAAATGGCCCAGGATGAAAAAATCACCATCTTCGGTACCAGCGCCGGCTACATTGCAGCTATCCAGAACGCAGGCGTTACGCCCGGTAAGACATATGACCTCGCTCCCCTGAAGGCCCTCCTTTCAACAGGTTCTCCCCTATCGATTGAGGGATTCGAATACATCTACAGCGAGGTGAAACAGGACCTCCAACTGGCCTCCATCTCCGGGGGATCCGACATCAACGGCTGTTTTGCCGCCGGCAACCCCATGGGTCCGGTTTATGCCGGTGAACTCCAATGCAGGTGCCTGGCCATGAAGGTGGAGGCATTTGACGAGAACGGGAAACCGGTCATCAATCAGCAGGGGGAGCTGGTCTGTACGGCCCCGTCCCCATCCATGCCCATCTATTTCTGGGATGACCCGGATGGCAAAAAATATCATGCCGCCTATTTTGACGTATATCCGAATATCTGGCGACACGGGGACTTCATAGAGATCAATGATCGGGGGGGCGTAGTGATCTATGGCCGTTCCGATGCCACGCTGAATCCCGGCGGCGTCAGGATCGGGACTGCGGAGATCTACCGGCAGGTGGAAGGCATGGACGAAATCGAAGACAGCCTGGTGGTGGGTCAGGACTGGAAGGGCGATGTCCGTGTGATCCTCTTTGTCAAGATGGCAGAAGGGCATGCATTGACAGATGATCTCAAAAACAGGATCCGGACAACCCTGAGGCAAAACGCCTCGCCCAGGCATGTGCCTGCCAAAATTATCGAAACGCCGGCCGTCCCCTATACCCTGAACATGAAAAAGGTGGAACTGGCGGTCAAGAAGGTCATCGACGGCAAGCCCGTCCTGAACAAGGACGCCCTGAGCAACCCGGAGGCCCTCGATTTTTATGAAGACCTGAAAGAGCTTCAGAGGGATTAGCCCGCTGTCGGCACGTGCGGACGGATCCCGCAATTCTGCGATCAGGTGTCTCCAGGATCTTCGATAGGCCCATCATCTCACCCTTGCCTCTGGCCCCCGAGCAGGCCAGAGGCAATTTTGAATCCCGCTTCAGCGGGAAACCTCTGAACCCCATATATGGATTTTGATCTAACACAGGAACACAGAATGATCCGGGACATGTGCCGGGAATTCGCGGCGGCGGTTATTGTCCCGAGGGCCGAGCAGATCGAGCGTACGGGCGAGTACCCCTACGACATCATGGCCCAGATGGCGGAATTGGGCATGATGGGGATCCCCATACCTGACGCGTACGGCGGGAGCGGGGGCGACTGGGTAGGGATGCATCTGTGCATCGAAGAGATATCCCGCGGCGATCTCACCCTGGGAGCGCTCCTGGATGTGACCACCAGCGTGGTGGCCCAGGAGCTGAATGTCTTCGGGACCGAAGAGCAGAAAAAAAGATGGCTCGTCCCCATCGCAAAGGGGGAGAAGATCGGGGCCTTCGGCCTGACCGAACCGGATGCGGGCTCCGACGCCCAGTCCATCCGGACCCGGGCGATCCTCGACGGCAATGAATGGGTCATCAACGGGTCCAAGCAGTTCATCACCAACATCGGGCTCGACAATGCCAGTCTGATCATTACGGCGGCCGTAGCGAAACAGTCGGCTCAGGGTCCCAGGCGCATCTCCACCTTTATCGTACCCAAAAGCGCTCCTGGCCTTGTTCTGGGTCAGAGATACGATAAAATCGGCTGGCGCGGTTCAGCCACCCACGAAGTCATCTTTGACAACTGCCGGGTGTCGGCGGACCACCTCTTGGGAGATCCTGCCAAGGGGTTTTCCCAGCACTTATCCGTGCTTCAGACCGGCCGCATCAGCATAGCCGCCATGGCCGTGGGGGCGGCCCAGGCCTGTTTGACCGAATCGCTCAGCTATGCAAAGGAACGGGTGCAGTTCGGCAAGCCGATCGCCAGTTTTCAGGCCATCCAGTTCAAGCTGGCCGACATGGCCGTGGCCATTGAACTGGCCCGGAACCAGTACCTCAAGGCCGCGTGGCTCAAGGACCGGGGCCGGAAGCACGGATTCGAGGCCACAGCGGCCAAGCTCTTCGCCTCCGAGATGCTGGAAAAAACCGCATCGGACGCGGTACAGATACACGGGGGTTATGGATACATGGCGGAATACCCGGTCTCGCGGTACTATAAGGCGGCCAAGGTGCTACAGATCGTGGAAGGAACATCAGAGGTCATGCGGATCATCCTCTCCAGGGAACTGGGACTCCAATAATGTGGCATGCGCAGATTCAGGCAACACCTTGCGCCAGCTGCAAATGGCCGTCTTGGGACGGAGGGAACCCGTGAAAAACATCGAAGAGAAAAAGGTCGTTTTTTTCGGATGCCCGCTGGACAGCGACGAAAGGGATGAATCTGTCCGGGAGAAGATTTCCTGCATGGGCGCCGGGCAGACAGGAGATGATCCCTACCCCTTTGTCATGGCTTTCATTCGCAACGAGGTGGATCCGCATCTCTGGGAGGAAATCGGCTCGTTGGACGTCCCTGAATGGCTCCGCCCCGTTCCACCGCCAACAGAAAAGGGGCATATGACGGCAGAGAATTTTGTGGCCTTCATTGACAATGACGGGTGTCGTTCCTTCGCGGAGATGTTGGCTGAACATGTGGTTGGCGACATATATCCTCATATCCCCTGCATGCTGGCCGTTGACCACTCGTTGACCGGGGGCGTGTTTAAAAAACTGATGGAGCACTATCAGCCGGAGGATACAAGTCTGATCATCCTGGACAGCCACACGGACGCGCTCCCTGCGGCCCTGTTGTCCGGCGCCATTCAGTACGATATGGAGACCAATCCCCACTCGGTGTACGGCCCCTCCGACCCCTTCCTGAAAGACCGTCCTGGGTCATACAATGCCTCGTCGTTTGTCTGGCACCTGTTGGAATCAGACCTGATTGCACCGTCCAACCTCTATATCATCGGCATCAGCGATTATCCGCCCAAACGCTCCTTCCGGATCAAGGATGATAGGATCAAACAGTATGTAGGGCTTTATTCAGGGCTGAAAAAGCGCGGCGTAACGCTCATTACCAAAAAGGACCTAATCAAAAGCCCTTCCAAAATTCGCGCCATATTGAGCCGTATTGAGACGCCTCATCTCTATGTCTCGATCGACATGGATATCGGGGCCGGAAATGCCCTCGACGGGGTCCGGTTCAGGAACTGGCAGGGGCTGAACGAACAGCAGATCTATGGAATCGCAGGGCTGCTGCAGAAAACCCTCTCAAAGGGCACGGGCCTCATCGGCATGGATCTGGCCGAATTCAACCCGCGAAGGGCAGGCCCGGGACCTTTTTCCCCTGATGACCGTACCTACAGAATCGCAGCCAACCTGATCAAAAAATTGTGTTTCGGTCCAGTAATTTCCGGTTAGGAAATTGCATAAGAGGGAATCAAAAAAAGCAGCTTTGCAAAAGCCATCAAGTCCGAAGACTTGAACAGCTTGCCCATACATACCAAAATCTGCAAACTCAGGCCGTCGGCATCCTGCCGAAAGAATATGATGGACTTGGAGATTTCATAGGCATCGATGGTTCCTTGCTCGATGCATGTCTTTCAATGCACTGGGCCGATTACAGAAAAGGTTCAAAGAAAGCCAAGGTGCATCCCGGCTTTGCCCTGACCCTCGATGAGCAGATTTTCCACATCTCCATCTTTGCCCGTGAGGAAGGCGGAGACCGGCATGGCGCGGATTCACGGGTAGAGAGGTTCTCAAAAAGAAGAGGTAATAGAAGGGCATAGACAGGGTGTGCAGAAGTTACCAGGAAAACAGCCACCATTGTCTGGGACGTCAGACTCAAGGCGACACTCGTAACCAGCACCGAGAAACCAGTACCCAGTCCCCGATTTCTATTGACTTCAGTCGTAATTCCTTGTAAAGGGCATTCGGTAATATTTCCGTTTCGATACTCTTGTTCCAAACTCTAAAAGGGGGAAGAGGATTGAAAGTTAGCCATAGCCACCAAAAAACCCCGTTACTCCGATCAGATGGAGAGCGGGGTTTTATATTTTGTACCCTTGACAGTGAAAGAAAACGCTCTAAGGCTTCCGGAAAACCCGGCCGATGTGGGTAAAAAAGGAGCCTTGTTCAGTCCGCCTTGCTTGAACGAGGCCCCTTCCCCTTGGTCATCAAATGGGCAAAAGACGCTGTGAAAAGGATCCTCAAATTTATTGGATATGGCTCTCAGCAGACTCTGGGTTTCCCTGCTGAGAGCCGTCTACGACAGGGCTTGTCTAACGAAATATGGTCAGCCCCAGGGTTTTTTAAACAGAGAAATCCCCTGGCCACATCGACCTTTTGGAAGGAGGGTTGAAACATGGAAAACGATCTGGATAAAAGGGGTTACGGAATCACGGTTTTCAGTCCGGATACCCCGCCGGGCGTAAAGACGCGCAAGATTATCTTTTTTATTATCTTCTGCGTTATCATCATGATCCAGGCGTGTTACTGGCTCTTTGCCAATTCGGCCAAACCCATCGTGCTCGGCATGCCTTTCGGCATGTTTTTCATTGCCTTGTTCGTTGCCGTCGAGTTTATTTTTCTCCTGATTCTGTACTTCATTGAAGCCAAAGAGCTTGAATAGGAAGGGGGTGATAGCATGTCCTGGATTGCAACGCTTATTGTGATCTTCATATACTTGGTTTTTGTTCTCTTTCTCGGAGCCCTTGCCGGAAAAGGAAGAGAGAGTTCCGTGGTCGAATATATTGCCGCGAGCCGCAACTTGGGCTTCATCGTCATGTACTTCCTGATGGGAGGCGCCATCTTCAGCGCCTTTGCCTACCTCGGCGGACCGGGCTGGGCCTATTCCAAGGGAGCTGCGTCGTTCTACATCATGGGTTATTGCGCCCTGGGGCTCGTGCCCTGGTGGCTCTGGGGCCCCCGGGCCGCGAGGGTGGGGCTCAAGTATCAGTATGTCACCCAGGCCCAACTATTTGTGGATCGATTTCAGTCCAAGGCCCTGTCCATTATCATCGCCGTTGTCTCGGTGCTGGCCTTTATCCAGTACATCACGCTCCAGATGAAGGGAAGCGCTTACGTGTTTGAGATTGCTTCCGGGGGCCGCATCCCCTTCTGGGCCGGCGCCCTTATTGCCTACATCGTGGTCGTGATCTATGTGTTCTACGGGGGTGTCCGTGGGGTCGCCTGGACCAATGTCTTTCAGGGGGCTTTCATGGTTGTCATGGCTTGGATCCTTGGACTCTACTTTGCTTTCAAGCTCTACGACGGTCCCGGCGAGATGTTTAACCAGATTGCCCAGGCCAAACCGATGCACCTTCTCGTCGGTCCCGGCACAAAGATGAGCTACGCGGCCTTTGCATCCGCTCTGCTCGTCTCCGTCTTGGGATTTTCCATGTGGCCCCATCTGTTTATGAAAGCCTATACAGCCAAGAGCGAAAAGGTTCTCAAACAGACCATCATGATGTATCCCACCTTTGCCATTTTTCTCGTGCCCGTCCTGTTCATCGGTTTTGCCGGCATCCAGCAGGTGACGCCGGAAGTACTGGGCGCTCCAGACCGCATTCTGCCCTGGATGTTCACCCACATGCACTTTAACCCCATCCTGGTGGGGTTGGTCCTGGCTGCGGCCCTGGCTGCGGCCATGTCCACTCAGGATACGATCACCCATGCGGCAGGGTCTATTTTTGCCCAAGATCTGGTGGAGGTCCTCAAAAAGGAAAAGCACACGGACAAAGAAGCGACCATGTGGATTCGCATATCGGTCGTAGGTTTTGGTCTCATCTCCTATGCGGTGGCTATCTTCGGCGGTCAGACCCTCGTGTCCCTGTTGCTGGGCGCCTACGGATCCATCGTGCAGTTGCTCCCCCTGGCGGCTGCCACCTTCTTTTGGCCGAGGGCGACCAAGGCAGGCGCCATCTGCGGCATCTTAACCGGTGTCATTTACAACTACCTGATCGTTCTGAAGATCATTCCCAAGTTCTGGGATATCCATGCGGGCATTCAGGGCCTCGTCTTGAATTTCGTGGTCCTGATCGTCGTGTCCCTCATCACGAAACCCATGGACAAGAAGCACGTGTACCGATTTATCACCTAATGGGAAAGGAGGCTTGCCGTAAACTTTCGGGCGGACACCGTCGGCCCCAGCCTTTGGCGTAGGACGAAGACGGGAGCGGTTGAGGGCTTCCGACTTCGTCAAGACCCCCCGCGTCATTGTTCGGGATAAAACGGCGAGACAGGCCGGCGCTGTTCGCCCCCCTTGTTGTTGTCAAGCAGTCGCCTTGGGCGGAGGCTTTTCATCACTTCGGCCTCGCCCGGGATCCCTGCCTGAAGCAGGCAAGCCGGACCCTGGCTTCCCTGTCACAGACAGGTCCGCCTGATTCCGACAACCTGAAATGTATTCCGGCGAAGGCGAGATGCCTTCGCTTATTGGGAGGTCCTGCCATGATTGACTTCAAGAAACTCGTTCGCGGATACAAGGACGTGATGATCCGTATCCGTCGCGATCTTCACCGCATTCCCGAACCCGCGTATACGGAAGAGAAGACGAGTGCCTATGTGGCCCAGTATCTCAAGAAAGAAGGGTTCCAGGTTCAGACCGGGATCGCCCAGTATGGTGTGGTCGCTCTCATGGAGACGGGTCGACCCGGAAAGACGCTGATGATCCGCTCGGACATCGATGCCCTTCCCATCCAGGAAGAAACAGGACTCGACTTTCTCTCAACCCACGAAGGCGCCATGCATGCCTGCGGACATGACGGCCATATGAGCATGCTCCTCACGGCGGCCACTGCCTTGAAGCAGATCAAAGATGAGCTCAAGGGTAATCTCAAGTTCCTTTTTCAGCCCGCTGAAGAGGGACCGGGCGGCGCCAAGCCCATGATCGAGCAAGGGGTTATGGAGAACCCCCGGGTGGACTATGCGGTTGGTTGTCACCTGTGGCCCACAATCCCCGAGGGGACTATCGGGATAAAAGCAGGCCGCCTGATGGCGGCCATGGATCGCTTCGACCTCAAGATCATCGGGAAGGGGGGGCACGGAGCCATGCCTCATCTTTGCCTGGATGCGCTTGAAGTGGGCACGCAGGTCATCAACGCCCTTCAAAGAATCGTCAGTCGTCAGATGAATCCTTTGAGCCCAACGGTGGTCACGGTGGGCCGTTTCCAGGCTGGAAGCACCTTTAATGTGATTCCCGGAGAGGCGGAGATGTGCGGGACTACGAGGACTTTCGACCGGCAAATCTGGCTCTCATGGCCCGAGCGAATTGAAAAGGTCGTCCGTGGGGTATGTGAGTCAATGGGGGCGCAATATGAACTCCAATACGCTCAAGGTTACCCCCCTCTTCTGAATGACGCGGAGATGTCCGAATGGGTTCGAAAATGCGCGGCTGACGTCGTGGGTGAGGACAAGGTTGTGGAGCCGGAGCCCACCATGGGAGGCGAGGATATGGCCTTTTATCTGGAAAAATCTAAAGGCTGTTTCTTCTTCCTGGGGGTGGGCCGGGAAGGCTGCGCGCCCTTGCACAACCCCAAGTTCGACTTCAATGAGGACGTCCTCCCCCTTGGCGTGGAGACCTATTGCCGATTGGCCTGTGAACTTTTGAAGTAATCACATGATTTTTCCGCCCTGAAATACACTGAGTAAGGCATATGTCAGCTTCTTAGGGCTAATTCTTTGGTTTATTCTGACATCCAAACCGAAAACCCCGGTCTCGATTCAAGCTTTCAAATACCATTTGTATCCTGAAAAAATTCAATAATTCAGGATAATGCTAG
>CAYPDL010000066.1:0-24410 GCA_964409475.1 uncultured Desulfobacteraceae bacterium
TGTGCGCAATGGCGAAAGACACGCTGTTTGTACCACTTGACCGCCAGATAATAGCTGTACCAGTTGGATTCGGCGAAGCTGTCTCTCAACATGGCCCCCGCCACCTTTCTCTGATCAAAAGCCCTCCTATCAAAATTGGAAAAGGCCTCCTTGAGCCACCGGTCCCTATCATATTCGAGTGCATTCTTGTCGCCCTCGTCAAAAAGCCCCCGGGCCACCAAGACCTTTTGCCAGTTCTTGATTCTACCATTGTCCATCTTTTTTGTCAGAAGGGTCTCGAACAGGGCATGCAGACCATCGAGATCCGCTTCTTTTTCCTGGTACGACGGGTGCTCCATCAGATAGATGGTCAGATACTTCAGTATGCCTTTGAACGCACGCTTATACCGCTCTTTGTTGTCGATGATTCCGGAGAATTTGAGTGTATCGGAAAACTCGTCGCTATAATCATATAGATACGACCAGGTGAGATAGGGCAGATCAGGAAATACCAGGGCCTGCCCGTGACCGTAGGCAGGGATCACCCAATCGCCCCATTCACAGATCGCTTCCCTGATCCACTTCAGGCCTTTTCTGTATGTGTCTGCCAGGAGGATGCCCGAGCCCTCCAGGATCTCGACCTGATCGATATCGTTCACCTTGCTGAGCAGGCCTGAAAAGCCCTGATGCGAGAAGGTATCTGCAAATGCGTGAAGCACGATACCCAGTTTGACCAGATCGTCCTCTTCGAGGACCTCCTGCAAAACGCCCGTGATCACCGGTCCGGCCTCTTTACATCGCATCTTTTTCACAAATCCTTTACCGTTGCAACCCGGCACAAAGTGAAAGGCGGAGGTGTTGTTGATCATGGCATCGTAGTTAAACGTCTTGATGCGGGTATAGGAATGGCAGGTGGCCATATTGAAAAAGGAGGGCCTCCCCTCAATGATGTCGTAGGCAACCCCTTCGGGTATCACGCTTCCGGGCGTGATGACAATATGGTTGATCTTGGCATCATCCACGAACTGGGAGGCATAAGCGATGGTGCAGGCGCTCTCCTTGTCAAAGCCGCAGGCGCGGCAGAAAGCCAGAACCGCATAGTAATGAGCATCGATTTTCATTTCAAACCCCCTTTCCCGACCCTGCCGCATGTCCCGAGACGTTGTTTCTCAAGGGCCCCCCGCAAGATTCCAATGCTGATCGCTTTACCCATAGCGTTGTCCTCTTGTTTCGATGTTATGATCTTTGATTTTGCTACAATACTCGAAAAAATATCCACCCTATCAGAAAAAATAAAAATCTCTACCCGTAAACGGCTGCAAAAAGGTCTATTCCTCAAACACGGGCAAGAGGATGCGCACGGTTGTTCCCCTCCCTGCCTCTGAATCGACGCCGATCCATCCCCCGTGGTTTTTGACGATTCCCAAGACCGCGGGCATGGCGAGACCCCTTCCCTGGAACTTGGTCGTGAAAAAGGGGTCGAAGATCTTTCGACGGGTCTGTTCGTCCATGCCTTTGCCGTTGTCCTCGATGGTCAGGGCCACGTAAGGCCCGGGAACCAGGTCCGGGTATCCCTTCAGATCGCCCTCCTCGACTGTCTGGTTCGCGCAGGCGATGCGGACAGTCCCTCCCTCTTCCATGGCCTCAGAGGCGTTAGTCAGGATGGCGGAGAGCACGGACTTCATCTGCTTCGGATCGGCCTTGACGGGCAGGACATCCTGGTGAAGGTCTGTTTCCACCTGGATGGAAGCAGTCATCTCGGGGAGGAGGGCCGGCAGGGTCTCGGCTACAAACTGGCTCAGGGAAATGGTCCGGGCATAGTATTTTCCGCCGCGCGCGTAGGCAAGGAGTTGACTGGTGAGTCCGGTCATCCTCTGAATCGAGTCCCTGACCATGTCTGTGTATTTCTTATCCCCATTTCCCTCTTCCCTGCACAGTTCCAACATATCCACGCTGACCGAAACCACTGAAAGGGCGTTGTTGAACTGGTGTGCGATGCCCCCTGCCAGGGTGGCAATGGCCTCCATCTTGCGGGCCTCCAGGAGACTCTCCTGAAGTTGTCTTTTCTCCTCCTCGAGGGTCTTCACCTCGGTGATATCATGGAAAACCATCGTATTCTTGACAAAGGTCCCCTGGGCGTAGGTCGCTTTGGAATGAGATCTGGCCCAGAAGGTGCTGCCATCCTTCCTTGTGATATTGTACTCTGTAGATTCCGAGATGATTTCACCGGCGAAGACGCGGCGCCCTCTTTCCAAAAAATGCTCAAGACTCTCCTCTGTCAGGAGTTCCAGCGGATTGAGGGCCATGAATTCCTCCCTGGTATAGCCCGTGTAGGCGCACATCACATCGTTCACATTTGCGATCCCGAAGTTTATCATGTCTACCTCATAGATCCCGGCCGGGGCATCGTTGACAAGCTGTCTGTAGCGCTCCTCGCTCTCCTTCAGCTCTCTCTCGAATCGGTTCCGAAGCAGGGCAAGGGACGCTTGGTTCACATAGGCCTCCACCAGCCTTCGATTTTCCCCAAGGCCGGGATCCGAGGATGTGTTACGGGCCACTATGGCTGCGCTTCCAAAAAGTTCGTCTTCCCTGACAAAGCCGATCACATAGATCTGACCGATACTCAGAAGCTTTTCGAGGGCGGCTCCAATGGCTTTGGGCACAGCGCCGAAGGAGAGTTCCTGCAGCCCTCTGGGTCCTTCCCTGAGCTCTCCACTTTTCAATATCTGCTCTGCAGTCTCGTCTTTCAGGGTGGCAACCATTCCCACTGGGCTTTTCCCCAGTACACTCAGGACACGCTCTGCACTGGCCCCCAGGCCCTCGACCGCCATCGTACGAAACTGCCTCGTCTTCGGTTCATAGGAATTGACCAGTACGTATGCATCCCCGATGATCTCCTTGATCCTCCTGCCTATGAGGCGATAGAGAGATTCCTCATTCGACACGCTCACAAACTCCATGGCCGTGGTGTGAAGAAACTCCAGCTCCCGTGCAAGTTCCCGTTGTTTCTTTTCTGCCTCCTCGCGAGAAATGATTTCTTCTTCAAGCCTCCTTTTGGCCCCCAGGATCTGAGACTTTTCCCTTCTCAGGGAAAGGGAGATCTCCTGTTCATCCTCTAACACAAGGGAACAGGAGACGGTTGTGACCGCGTTCATCAGCACGAATCCTCCAAAGGCGGTAAGGCCATGAAGCCAGGAAGAGAAAAAGGGAAGGGCCTGACCCATGGATGTGGCAGAGTGGAGCCAGACAAAAGCCAGCAAGGTGGCCGCGTTCACGACCATTCCAATGATGGCCGCCTTTAAACCAAGGAGCAGGCCGCACATGACCCCAAATGAGAAGAGCCAGATGGGGCCACCGCTCAGGAACCCGAAAAAGGAAACCACATAGGCGCCTACGGCGTAGATGAGCATACAGGCCGCCCAGGCCCTGATGCGGTAGCTCAGCCCCCTGGCCACGAGGAGAAAGATGCCGCATGTCAACACAGCGGTGTTCATTGCAAGGACAGGCCAGAGACCTTCCCTTAACGTAAGGAAGATGCCTGGGATAAAGGAAATGGCGGAAAACACGGTACCTATGAGAATCATGGCGAAGAGGATACGCTCCCGCATGCCTTGTGATCCCCCTTTGTCTTTGAATCGCCGTGCAATGCTGAGAGTCGCCAATCGGTTGACAATACGACTCAGAACGGAACCTCCTGCCCTTTCCTCTTGCTTGCCAGGGCGCCTCTGATCACCTGCGTGCATCGCTCAACCCCAGCCAAAGGCTCTTCATCTTCTTACACCCTCATCGTCATATCGGTTTATTGCCTTACCGGCTTACCAGCTTACCAGCTTATCAGCTTTCCAGCTTATATCTCCCTTTCTTACTGTCAAGGGCCTGACGAATCTTTTGCGCTATCTCTCCGATCACCACAGGCTTCATGGCAAAGGCGCAAAACCCTAATTCGAGGACCTTCTCCTCGGGCATGCGCTCACTGAACCCCGTGCAGAGGATGACGGGCATGTCCGGCCTGATCCGCATGATTTTCTTGCCCAGTTCCTCTCCTGTCATCCTGGGCATGGTCATGTCCGTAATGACCAGGTCGTAGCCTTCGGGATTGGACCTGAAGACCTCCAGGGTATCCAGGGGATCGGTCCTGCATTCCACCTGGTAACCGAGGTACCGCAACATGTCGGCGTACGTCTCCGCAATCATCGGTTCGTCATCCACAAACAGGGTCCTCTCGTTGCCACGGGGAATCGGCAGACCACTCTTCTCCTTTTCTTTGTCACGGGACTTGATCCTGGGCAGATAAATGGTAAAGAGAGAGCCCTTTCCCAATTCACTCTCCACCAGCACCGCACCCCCACAGCTCCGGACGATCCCATGCACGGTGGCGAGGCCCAAGCCTGTCCCCTCTCCCCGCACCTTGGCGGTGAAGAAAGGGTCAAAGATCTTCTCCAGGGTCCTGCGGTCCATGCCGTGTCCTGTATCCCTCACCATCAGCCTGAGGAACGGCCCAGGGGTCAGCGACGCGTCCGTCTCTGCGGCGGTCGTTTCATCCAGTATCTCCTCATCCAGGGTGATTTCCAGTATCCCGCCATCGGTCCGCATGGCATGGGCCGCATTCGTCACGAGGTTGACAACAACCTGATGCACCTGCGTGGGGTCGGCCAGCACCGTGTCGTTGTCGGTGCGGATCATTGCGTTCCGGCTTTTCTCTGCGAAAAAATGAAAGGTTCTTAGATATGAGCTGCCTGATCTTCTCCTTGATAACCCCTCTGAATCCGGCAGGAACCTGAAGCCGGCCGTCCCCAGTGAACCAAGATCATATTTGCGGGATAGCCATGCGCCCGTTCACATCCGGGAGGCGCACACCCAGGAACACCGGGTCAAAAGCATCCCCGGAAAGGGCATGAAGCTCTTCCTGAAGTCCGAGGGCGTAGGTCGGGCCGTGTCCAAGGGGCTCCAGCAGAGTGACTAAAATCTTGCAGACGCTCCGGTCGTCATCGATGATCAGAATCTTTGACATTCAGCCACCCATTTTAACCTATCTCCAGTTGAAACCCATAGATACAGGCATCAGAACCATGACTTTCGTTGTAAGGCTAATTTGATGGATCCTGTTTCGCCGCCAACACATCTCTCAATTTCTCAGATAATGTCAACACCGAAAACGGCTTTTGAACAAACCCTTCGGCCCCCGCATCTAAAATCTCCCGGACAGGGCCGTCGATGGAGTAGCCGCTGCACACGAGCACCTTCATTTCCGGCCTGGCATTCCGAATGAGCGGATAGACTTGGTTCCCCGTCATATCGGGCAGTTTGATATCCAGGAGGGCAAGGTCTATCCGTCCATCGAAGACCCTCGCCTTTTCAACAGCCTCTTTCCCTGTCGTGGCCTCCACAACACGGTATCCGAGCCTTTCCAGCAGGGCACGGGTCAGATCCATCACCAGCGGCTCATCTTCTATAATCAGGATGGTTCCTTGACCCGTGGCCGGTTCGACCCCGGCTTCTGCAATTGCCCCTGCTCCCTGCCCCGTGCTCTCTGCATTTATGGCGGGCAGATAGATCCGAACCTCGGTTCCTTTCCCCAACTCGGAATCCACGCTGATGATTCCACGGTGGTTCATTACGATACCGTAGACAGCAGGCATGCCAAGCCCGCGACCAAAAAAATGGGTCGTGAAAAACGGTTCAAACATCCTTTGCCGTGTCTCGCCATCCATGCCCTTTCCATCATCTGCAATGGAAAGGCAGACATAGGGACCCGGCTTGAGACCGGGATAGGCCCTTATAAACGGCTCGTCCAGGTCGATATTTCTCGTAGAAATCCGGATGCGGCCCGGGCCGTCCATGGCTTCGTTTGCATTGGAAACCAGCGCAGAGAGGACCATCTGCATCTGGGTCGGGTCGGCCTTGATATGCCTGATATCGAGGGGAAGATCCGTTTCCACACGAACGTCAGGGTTCAGGGCATGTTCGATAAGGGGCAAGGTGTCTGCTGCGAAATTGGACAAACACATTGTTGTGACATTATATTTCCCTCCCCTTGCATAGGCCAGCAATTGACTGGTCAGGTGAGTCATGTGATGCCCCGAGGTCTTCATGGCTTTGAAGCGCCTCAGGATCTTTTCATCCTGGCAATAGTCCATTTCAAGAAGGTCCAGATTCCCGATGATGGCTGCCAGGCCATTATTGAACTGGTGGGCAATGCCGCCGGCTAAGGTGGCAATGGCCTCCATCTTCCGGGATTGCTGGAGCTGGGATTCGAGCCTGGATCTCTCCATTTCGCCCTGTTTCCTGGGAGAGATGTCCCGGTATATGACAAAATGTCCGATTCGATTATGATCAACGATGACGGGGGCGGAACGGAGGGATACATCGATCAGGGAGCCATCCTTACGCATGCGAACGGTTTCTACGTCCACTATCTCACCGGATGTGATCCGCCGGCGGTAAGCGTGGGCCTCTTCGAGCCGATCCGGAGGTCCCACCAGGTCGCTGATGTTTTTACCCAGCGCCTCTTCTTCGGAGTAGCCGAACATCCTGGTAAACCGGGAATTGACCTCCGTAATCGTGCCGGCATCATCGAATATGGCGATAGCATCCGGCATATTGTCCACCAGCCCCTCAAAATATGCCTTCCGGAACTGTGTCTGCTCTTGGGCACTTTTTCTCTCCTCGATCTCTTTGCTCAGTTGAATGTTCTGGGTGCGCAATGTTTCCCTCATATGACTGATTATACGTCCCATCAATCCAAAGCAGAACGTCACAAGAGAAAAGGAGAACCAGATAATGATCTCTTTATTCAGGTCAACAACCTGTGGATGAAATCTGTACAACAGGGCGATCACTCCACCGTAGAGGGTGGTGGCGTACAGGCTTAAATAGATGAATCCCCTGAAATTGAGACGCAGAAAACCAAAAAGCATCCCCACAAGGAATAGCATCAGGACCACCGGACGCAACCCGTTGAGAAAGTAGGCGGTCACCATCACGCAGGTGGCTGTCCAGGATATCTGCAAAAAGGTCATGCTCGGGTCGGCGAACCGCTGATTGAGCCCTGTCCTGATGATGGTGAAGATGGAAAAGTGCCCGATCCATAGAGCCACAAGGAAAAAAACGAATTCTGTCAGTGAGAGGCGGAAAAGCCCTTGATAGTACATTGCCCAGGACATGATGAGGTGAATGAGGGCCATGCCCATGCCCAGGAGCGTCCGCCGAATACGCAAGGCCTGATCAGGATCATCCTTAGGAATTATTGTAAATGCCATTCTTTTCCCAGCGGTTTCGGTAAAGCTCTTCAGGGTTTTTGGTGCCAGCAGTTCTTTCATATCTTGGGTTGCGGGCACGGCCCGCGTTAGTTGTACTCATTCGAATCGATTGATTCCAGATGGCCGCGGGCCGCGGCCAGGATGGCTTCGCCTGTGAAGCCATCACCGTACACCTCCTTTTCCAGATCTCCTCGGTTTTCGAGCAGCGAAATGACGTTGGCGTATTCCCTGGCAGCACTCTCTTTTTGGGAGACCTCCTTGAATACGTCTGCCAGGTGAAGCCTGGCCAGAGGATTCTGGGGCTCAAGGTAAATGACCTTTTTCAGGTAATGGGCGGCCTGGTCAAGGCCCCCGGCGTTACGATAGATCATGGCCAGCATAAAGTAGGATTGAGCATGAAGCGGGTCTCGACGAATGACGTCGTCCAGCAGGGCAACCGCGTTCACAGTTTCTCCCTTGTCTGCGAGCTGAGCGGCAAGCGATAAACGGGCATCGAGGTCGAGGGATTCATCTGCCGCTGTTTCACCCGGGCCCGGAAAATCGGGTTCTTCGATTTCAGGCGGTTCGCTGTAGGTCCTGTAGCTCTTGGCTTTTTGGACTGAAATGCGGCCATTGTCGGCAGTGAATGGGGACGGCTTCACTTTAGCCCTGTTGAACACATCATCTCGCTTTTTGAGATCAAGGGGAACGTAGCGACCTTTTGAAGCCTCTTGCACATAACCGACAGGGCGATGAGGTTCTTGCCCGGGGAACGGCTTCTGGTAGATAAAGGCACCCTCCATCTCGATCGGGACAAAGTCTTCGTGCAGATAACGCATGGTTTCAGAATACCCGGCAAAGAGATACCCTCCTTCAGCAAGGACGGAATAGAAACTTCTTATCAATTTCCGCTGGTGCTCAGGGGTGAAATAGATGATCACATTGCGGCAGAATATGAGATCCCATATGGGCATGGCCACGGTCGGAAACGGGTCTTCTGCCAGATTGAAACATTCAAAATCAACCATGCCTTTAATTTCCTTGCTCAGAAGATAGCACTCCCCTTGTTTTGAGAAGTAGCGATTCAGGTAACAGGGGTCCAGGCCGCGAAGTGCCCGCTCGGTATAAACGCCTTCCTTTGCTCTGCAGAGCGCTTTCTGACTGATGTCCGTACCTCTAATGAAAACAAGGGGTTCAGGGCTTTCAGGAATGAGATCGCGAACGAGCATGGCAATGGAATAGGCTTCCTCCCCATTGGCACAGCCCGCGCTCCAGATGTTTATGCACTCCTCTTTCCCCTTTTTCCCCTTCTTCTTGATGAGCTGCTGCAGACAGAAGCGCCGCAATATATCGAATTGGGCTTTATGGCGAAAGAAAAAACTCTCCTGAATTGTCAGGATGTCCATCAACATACTGAATTCTTTGCCATTATCGACAGGGTTGCTTAGCAGGGCGTTATAGTCCCCAATATGATTCAGCCGCAACGCCTGACAACGCTCTTTAACGATTTCTTCGAGCTGTTGTCTTTTCCTCTCATCAAACTTGAAGCCTGCCTTTTCAGTGATATAGCGGCATAGGAAATCAAGATGATAGTTTCTTTCAGGCACCATGGTCATCTATGAAGAAAAGGCCTCAGAGGTCTCCCCTGACAAACCGTTCCATCGCCGGAGCGATTTGTGACAGGGGCAGTACGTGGTCTATGACGCCCAGACCGATAGCCGTCTTGGGCATGCCAAAAATGATGCTGGTTGTTTTGTCCTGGGCGATGGTCCTTCCTCCCGCCGCCTTGAGTGCGGCCATGCCCTTTGCCCCGTCATTTCCCATTCCAGTGAGGATAATCCCCAGTGAGTGCTCGCCATAATGGACCCCAATGGATTTCAGCAGTGCGTCTCCGGCGGGTCTGTGACCGCCCAGGGGAGGGGTTCGGTCCAGCCTGATGCGATGACTGTCCGAGACCGTGAGGTGCGCGTCGTCAGGCGCCAGCAAGGCTTCTCCCGGCCGAAGGGCGTCATTGTCTTGGGCCACACGAACCCGGATGTGGTCCGCGTGATTCAGACCCTCGGCAAGCCCATGGATAAATCCGGGGCTCATATGCTGAACAATCAGTATGGGCGCAGGGAAATGGGACGGCAGGGCGCGAAGGATTTCAAAGAGGGCATTGGGACCGCCGGTCGACGATACAATAGCGATGACTTTGCCGCCATCCTTTCTGTTTACAGGGGTGTCCACAGGTGATCTGTCGGCGGGATCAGACATTCTCAGCCTGGATTCCGCTGCCTCGCGGTACCTCCTCATGGCGTCATTGCTCACCTTTGACATCAACTTGATCTTTCGAATGAACCCTGCCGCCACGTCCGGCAGCGTTCTCCATCGGTAGAGGTCCTCTTTCTTTATGACCTCGAGGACGCCCGAGCCGAAGGCTTTCGCCAGCACATCCTCAGAGGAGTCTGACGAGGCCATGACCATGATAATGGGTGTGGGTCTGACCTTCATGATGGCCTCAGCCACATCGGATCCGCTGGTTCCTTTCAAATAGGAATCCAGAATGATCAGATGGGGATGGTGCGCCCTGACCATATCTATGGCATCTTCTCCCTTTTCGGCCGTTCCGCAGACATGGATATCCGGGTCAGCGGCCAACATATCTCTGATCACATCGCGAGCGGATTTCAGGTCATCTACAATAAGGACTTTGATCATGGTTTCGTTCAGGGATCTTGTGGGTGTTGAGCATATCCGTTTCAGCCGATCAGTGCTCTAATGGTCTGGATCAGTGACTCCTGGTTAAAGCTCTTCTTTAATAGAAACGCGTCCGCTCCGGCCTCAAGGCCCTGTTTGCGCTCTTCTTCCCTTTCCAGTGATGTCACGATGATGATCGGGATATGGGAGAACCGATCATCATCTTTCAGCCGTGCAGTCAGTGTGAAGCCGTCCATCCGCGGCATCTGAACGTCGGTGATGACCAGGTCAAAAGGGGCCCTTTCCAGTTTATCGAGCGCCATGGCGCCGTCCTCAGCGGTTTCCACCCAGAAGCCGGCCGCCTCCAGAATGCTCTTTTCCAGGAGCCGTGTGGTCATCTGATCTTCAACAAGCAGTATCCGTTTTCGAGTGTCCGGACGGGCTTCGCCTCGTTCCCGTTCGAGAAAAATGTTGCCTGCCTTGATCTGAGCCGCCGTAAACAGCCTCGCTACGTCAATGATGAGAGATATTTCTCCCGTGCCCATGATGCTGCTTCCCGAAAAGGCAGGCAGCCTTCCAAGATGGCTGCCCAGATTCCTCATAACGATTTCCTCCACACCCAAGACGTCATCCACCTGGAAGGCAATCTTCTTCCCACCGTGTTTGAGGAGCAATAGGGATATTTTCCCATCGGGATGCCTGGATGTGCTTTCAGGAAAGGCCAGGGTAGCGTCCAGCCGCGCGCAGGGAACGATCTCTCCCTGCCGGTAGATGGCCTCACGGCCTTGGATGGTTTGAATGGTTTCCGGAACCACACGCAATACCTGAATGGCGGAGAACAGAGGCACAGCCAGAATATGGGTGGAACATCGCACCAGGAAGGCCCTCGTGGTGGCCAGCGTCAGGGGGAGGGCGATTCGGACGCAGGTTCCCTGTCCCTTTATACTGGCGATTTCCACCGATCCGTTGAGTTTTTCCACATTGGTCTTGACCACATCCATGCCGATGCCGCGACCCGACAATTCGGTGACCATTTCGGCGGTGCTGAAACCGGGCACGAAAAGCAGATCGAAGACCTCGGCGTCCAGCAGGCGCTTTGATTCCTCCGCGGTCAGAAGGCCCTTTTCCACCGCTTTTTTCTTGATGCGGTCTTTGTCGATGCCAGGTCCATCGTCAATCACCTCAATAATAACCTTGTCTATGTCCTGAAAGGCGCGAAGGATGATCTTGCCGGTTTCATCCTTGTCCGCTGCATGTCTCCCCTCAACGGGTTCCATGCCATGATCAATGGCGTTTCTCAGCAGGTGCAGGAGGGGATCGCTCAACTCCTCAATGGCCCGCTTGTCGATCCGTGTCTCTTCTCCTTCGATGAGGAGGTCAACGGGCTTGTTTCTTTCCCGAGCCAGGTCTCGCACGGATCGGGAGAAGGGCTGAAACAGCAGGGAAACAGGGAGCATTCGAATGTCCATAACCAGTTGCTGAGTTTCATCCACAAGACGACTCAGGACTTCAAGGGATTCATGGAAACCCTCAGAAAACCGCTCAAGGATTTCCAATCCACGCTGTTTTTGTTGAATCAATTGCTCGAAGGGGGATGCAGCGGCCAGAGGGCGAACTGATTGACCTCCCGGATTCTGCCCCAGCATGATCAGACCTGACTCTTCTCTTCGATGGGCTTCCGTGAGATCATCCAGTTTTTCCAGAAAGCTGTGCATTCGGTTCCGAGTGATGACCAGTTCCACGGCGATGTTGCGAAAACGGTCCACCTTTTCCGTGGGGACCCGCACAGAGTCATAGGAAACCTTGTTGGAAGAAAGGGCAGCCCCCGGCTTTTGGGCGGTGGGTGAAGGATAAGAGGCGGAAGCGCGTTTGTCAGCAGGCATGAAGGCGGCAAGACGACCGGCGACGGCATTTGCGTCAACCGGACGACTCGATGACGATGTCAGGCCTTCCAGGATGGCCTTATTCGCATCATTGGCCTGAAAAAGGGCGTCAAAAACGCTGGGGTCAGGGGGCACCCTGCCCTCATGGATTTCCTGAATGAGGTCCTCCATGCTGTGACACAGGGCGGCCATTTCGTCAACCCCAATGGTCATGGCCGCCCCTTTGAGACTGTGAGCATTGCGTGAGATGTTTTTGATGGCTTCGGTGTCGGATGAGCCCATCTTTTCAAGCTGGAGCAGGCCCTGATCCATGCCTGCAATATGCTCCCTGGCCGATTCGACGAAGCTGGGCAGAAATGCCTCCAGTTCGGGGGGCACACGGGATGTCTTTTCCGGGTCGGACTTCCCTTGTGTGGGTTTCATGTCAGGCCTCCAGTTTGAATCTGGAGATGATCTTATTCAAATTACCGGTCATTTGCATCAGACGGTTCCGGTCTTCTCTATATCATTCATGCCGTCTCTCTCTGGTTCGGACGCAACCCTAAACGCACTGACGAGATTTTTCAGTTCCTTCGCTAATCGGTGAAGCCCCTTGACCGATGTGGTGGTTTGCGCCGAAACGTCCGCCGTTTGTCTGGCAACCTCGGATATCTCCCGCATGGCCGCGGCCGTCTGTTCGCTGGCTATCTTCTGCTGCCCCGTTGTCATGGAGACCTCTCTGGCTGCATTCGTAGCCTGTTCAGCAAGGTGCACAATTTCTTCCAGGGCCGTTTTTACCCGTTCAAGTTCTTGAGCGCCCGTACCCACGATTTTGACATTCTCTTCGGAGGCCATGACGGACGTGTTCGCCGCCCCTTGAATTTCCTTTAGCATCTCTTCGATGGAGCCTGTTGATTTGACAACATTTTCAGCCAGTTTACGAATCTCTGCGGCCACCACTGAGAACCCTTTGCCTGCCTCTCCGGCCCGGCTGGCTTCAATTGCGGCGTTTAAAGACAACATCTTGGTTTCCGCAGCGATCTCATTGATGATGCCCAGCACCTTGCCGATTTTCTGGGATTTTTCTCCCAGATCCATGATCTTCCTGGCGCTGGTTTCAGTTCTGCTGCGAATTTCGGACATGACGGCCTCGGCCTTGGCCATGGCCTTGAGGCTGTCCTCCGCGTTTTTCAGGGTAGATTCCGCCATACCTTCCTGGGCCTCACTGTTTTCAGCGATCTGTCGGGCCGTTGCTGACAACTCTTCCAGGGCAGCAGTGGTTTCACTTACATTCGAGGCCTGTTGTGATGCTCCGGACGCCTGCTCCTCAGAGGCCGCCACAATCTCGTTGCTCGTCGAGTTGAGCTTTGCGGCAGCCTCTTTCACCTTCAGGATAATCTTCTTGAGCGCTCCTTCCATTCTGAAGAAGCTGTATGCCAGAGTTCCGACTTCATCGCCGCTGCCGGTAACGGGGTGCACGCCGAACTCGCCCCTTCCAATGCGTTCAGCAGCTTCATTGATATTCTTCAGCGGTACCGAAACGCTGGATGCCAACCCGTAACTCAGGAAGAGGGCCACAATGAGAATAATTCCGGATGCCATAAGTGCCCGTTTCAGAAAAGACGCCTCCAGCTTTTCCAGTTCCACCACGTCAATGACGCGGATCAGCATCCGTTCGCCGTCCTTTAGGAAAACAGCGCAAAACAGCAGCTTGTTGATGATGTCTTTGTGAACCGGATGCTGCCCGAGGGTCTCAAAAAGATCCTGCATGGTCTTGGGGTCTATGGATGCGACGAGGGGAGGCAGGTTCTGCGAAAGCATGGTTCCTTGCCTGTCTAAGATAAAAAAGGCGGCGTCATTTTTTGAATCCAAGACTTTGAGAAAGCCTAATACGTTACCCGTTTCTTCTCTTGTCAGAGAATCCCAATTGCGCGATGTCTTGATCCTGCCCAGCTCCAGGATTGCCGCTTTGCTCAACTCCGATTCAAGAAGCTCTACAGAGTGCCTGTAGCTGACGCTGACCTCAAAGAGAACTGCAACAAACATGATGCCAACGCAGACAATCATGACCTTGCTGAAAATGGAAAGCACCCTGGGCGGCGACGAGACGCCGGACTGATGAACCATTTTACCTAAGTACGGTGCGATCGCGCGTTCAATATTCAAAAACGTGCAGATCGCATAAACCACGCCGATAATGACCCCTGCAACCAACCCCTGAATGGATTGAATCAGGTCGAATCGGGCAAAGGCAGCCAGTTGCAGTACGCCGATGGCAAATGCGAACACAATAATCTCCAGTGAAACAATCGCCGCTCTCTGAGGGAGTCGAAAGGCCGGTGTGAGGACCCGTTCAAAATACGTGGTCTCTTCGGACGGGCTGGCGACAAACGGCTTCTCGTAGGTGGGTATCACACGGGCCAGGCGCATGGGCAGCCAGGTGCAGATGCCGCAAAACAGGATGCCTTCCCAGGCATAGGTGATCAGGAGTTGCTTCATCTGCGCAGGCGTCATTTCAAGGGCAAAAAGGAGATAGGGAACTCCCAGGACGCCCACCACTGCAACAAAGTACAGGAACTGGGTGAGACCAAGCTTCTTCTGCAGAGCATTCATTTGCAGACCTCCAATTCTTACGCCCATGTAAAAAGTCCTTTTTACATGGATTCAGGGATTTAGAAATTTAGGAATTCCGAATTATTGAAGTCGGTTAGAGTTATAACCAGCAATCAAAATTCCGAACTTTGCAACTTTTTACAAGATCATCAATTCTGTTTTGGCAATAAATATAGACGTTCCAGCCGCACTTCCACTTCTTGCAGTCGCCCTGCTATTCTGTTTTGAGCTGATCCAGATCCATGAGAAAGATGATTTCCTTATCCAGCAGGGCCAGTCCCCATAATGAGGGCTGGGACTTATGGAAATCAATCAGGGGCGGCAGTTTTCTGATCTGGCTCAGGTTCAGGGAAATAATGCCTTCTGCGGCATCCACTGAGATATAGGTTCGGCCCCGCTCTCCGCTGACCTCTAAAAAGGCGGGCGGAAGGGCCGTTTCTTCCCTAGGTGTCAGGTGAAAAATGCCCCTTAAATCCAGCAGTTTGACGTCCGACTCGTTTTTGGGCATATCCTTGTGTCTGATTCCAGTGATCTGTGTCGCAACTGCCCCCAAGAGAAACGGCCCCAACCGGAAAACGAGAAAATCAAAGGTCTCCTGATGCATGCCCGGAATTTGAGCGGCAGGGGTCATGGCAGACTATCTTCCATGTATGTCCATCTTTTCGGAAGCCATGATTTTCTCATAGTTGAGAATAACCACCAGTCGTTCGTCCAAGCGTGCTTCACCGTCGATGACATCCGAATATTCCTTTTCAAAGGTGATCATGGGGGGATCAATGGATTTCAGGGGGAGATCAATTATCTCGTCCGCACTGTCAACGAGAAAGCCCACATCCACCCCCTTCATACTGGTGACCATGATCGATGCCTGCGGGGGACGGTCGGCCTGAATTCCCATTAAGGTCCTCAAGTCTACCACTGAAATGATGTCGCCTCGCGTGTTGATGATCCCCAGTATATGCGGGGGGAGCCCCGGAACCGGCGTAATGTCCCTTGCCCGGCGTATGGTTTTCATGTATTCCATATCAAAGGCATATGTTCCGTTTCCCAACGAAAAAACCATCAGATGGCGCACAGGTGTTTCACTACTCACCACGGCGGCAGATGCAGCGGTTTCTTCAAGGGCGCCAAGTATGCGTGACAATACGCTTCCGCAGTTCTTGGGGTGTTCACGTATGCGTTTCAAGACCGTTTGAATCTTTTCAGGACGCAGGGGCTTTTCCATCACGTCGTCCATGCCCGCATCCAGGCAGGCCTGTTGGTCTTCCTTTCGCTCCTGGGCGGTCAGGGCAATGATGGCCACCCGGGAGCGATCTCCGGCCTGCATGGCCCGCTCTTCCCATCGTCGAATTCTCCTTGTGGCTTCAAGCCCGTCTATTCCAGGCAACTGGACATCCATCAGGACCATCTGGTAAGGCGTTCTCCGGACCGCCTCGACCGCTGCCTCGCCATCCATGGCGGTGTCCACCTGAACGTCTTGCTTTTCTAACAGCATCCTGGCCATTTTCAGGTTTACGGGATTGTCGTCGACCAGAAGAATCCTGGGCGTGTCGCTCAATGATCGGCCTCCTTGCCATTGAACATTGATTTGCAGGAGAATTCCTCTCCGTTTCCACAAACACGCTACGGAAATGCTTTACGAGACTCCGTCTTTCCCTGAAAGACATCGCTTGCTTTTCCTGTTGATATTCGTGGAACAAGCATGTGAGACACCGTAGCGGATAAGTGAAAGTAATGTTAGGACATATTTTGGGTTAAGTCAAAGGGGAATTTGTAAACATCTCGAACAAAAGCACGTCAAACCTGTCATTCCTTCGAGGCCACTGTCTTTTTGGAAGACAACGCCGTGGCAGACGCCTTGAAGGGCAAACGCCTTTCCGGAATCGAGATGGGCAGAGACCTCGAGACCAATGCCGGCAGTGAGGCGGCCTGCGCTCTGTCGGTCCCGTGAAAGTCTTTACAAAAACCTCAGACTTTTCGTCTTGACAGACAGGTGGCCTCAACGTATGGTTTACTCATCAAAAGATTAACTGGTATGGGGGGTATCTGAACCCCTCTTTAGGGACTCAACAGTCTGTTCCCTCAACTCTGCTAATGGGTTATCATCAATGAATGGATCCAACACACTAGTACGTGCCCGCGGAAAGATACGGCTCGGGGAAATCCTGGTAAAATCCGGCCTCATTGACACTGAGACACTCGTCAAGGCGCTTGAGATTCAGAAATCCCAGCAAAGGCGCCTGGGCCAGGTCCTCGTGGATATGGGAGTGGCCGACCAGGTGGTGATCGCCAAGACCCTGTCAAAACAGCTCAAGATACCGTATGGCCGCCTTCAAAATGTCCATATCCCAAAAGAAGTCATTGCCTTGGTATCGGCTCAACTCGCTGAAAATCATCTGGTCATCCCTCTCAAAAAAGAGGAAAAGGGCCTCCTCGTCGCCATGGCCGACCCCCTCGATCTGAATGCCCTGAACGACCTCCGCTTTTTCACACAGTTGCCCATAGATGTCGCCGTCGTCCCTGAAGAAGATATTTTGGATGCCATTGAAAGACACTACCCGAAAGTGGATCTTAAAAGAGACCTGGATTCCGGCCTGACCATATACGGGGACATAGAAATTATCCGGGAAAAAGATCCGAATGAGAAGGAGGCCAAAGAACTTCTTTCCCTTACGGAAAAGCCCCCTATTGTCCGATTTACGAATTCAGTCCTTGCCGATGCCATCAAACAGAAGGCGAGCGACATCCATATTGAACCACAGAACACGTCTATTTTGATTCGGTATCGCGTGGACGGCATACTCAAAGAGATCATGCGGGCGGACAAAGATATTCATGCGGGGGTTGTTTCCAGGATCAAGATCGTATCCAATCTGGATATTTCTATCAAACGGAAACCCCAGGATGGGAAGGCCCAGGTGAGATATGGGGGCAAGACGTTTGATCTCAGGGTTTCCACCCTCCCCACATCATACGGCGAGAAGGTGACGATCCGCATTCTGGATCCCGCTACAGCGGCACTGAACCCCGAAGATCTCGGTTTTTCAGAAAGGGACCTGAAAAACCTTTTGGAGGCCATTCACAGACCCCAGGGGATCATCCTTGTGACCGGGCCTACCGGAAGCGGAAAATCATCAACCCTCTATGCCTGTCTCAACAGGCTCAAATCCCCGGAAGTCAACATCGTGACCGTGGAAGATCCGGTTGAATATGATGTGGCGGGGATCAATCAGGTTCAGATAAACCCTGCCGCGGGAATTAGCTTTGCTGAAGGATTGAGATCCATCCTCAGGCAGGATCCGGATATCGTCATGGTGGGCGAAATAAGAGACAGCGAGACCGCTATTACAGCATTTCAGGCCGCACAGACAGGGCACCTGGTTCTTTCAACGCTCCACACGAATGATGCCCCCTCTGCCGTGATCAGGTTAATGGACCTGAAGATCGATCCCTTTCTGGTCTCTGCATCGCTGATCGCCGTCATCGGACAACGGCTCGTCAGAAGATTATGCCAGGAATGCAAGACCCCTGAAGCTCTCCCTCCGGAGCAGATGGAGGCTATTCGTCCGTACATGAGTCAGGGCGAATCGGTCACTTTCTGGAGAGGGGCCGGGTGCGAGGCGTGCCAGTTCAGCGGATATTCAGGGCGCTTGGGCCTGTTTGAGGTCTTGATCATAACCGCTTCTCTCCGGCGAAAAATCTCTACGCATCTCTCGTCTGTGGAGTTGAAGGAGGCGGCAGAGGCAGAAGGGTTCCGGACCATAACGATGGACGGAATAACAAAGGCCATGCAGGGACTCACGACCATTGATGAGGTGTTCCGTGCGGCCCCCCCTGAGGCAAAGCGATCTGTGGACGCACCTGTTCACCAGGCTCCTGTCCAGGGAGAAGTTCCGTCGGAAGAACCCTATTTCGCGGAGGCAACATCTGTAGTGAGGAGTGCCAGCCCCAAGAGGGTCCTCGTTGTCGATGACAATGCGGTCATTCGTAAACTGCTCAGCCATCAGTTGGAGGCGGAAGGCTATCTGGTTGTCACAGCGGAAAACGGGTTGGAGGCCCTTAAGATGGTGGCCAAAGATAAGCCGGATCTCATTATCTCGGATTTCCTAATGCCAAAAATGGACGGCCTCACCTTGATAAAGAAGCTGAAGTCCCAGTTGGCCACGCGGTTTATCCCTGTTATCATGCTCACGGCAAAAGATGAATTGGAATCCGAGGTGGAGGTCATCGACGCAGGGGCAGACGACTATCTGACCAAACCGGTGGCTCCGAAAAGATTGGTGGCCAAAGTCAAGAGACTCCTGAACAAGTAGACGCATCATTTGTCCAACTCAGCGCGCATGGCCGGGCCTATCTTGGCGGACAGGAAGGGTTTTTTCACATAGGCGCCGGCACCCAGCCGCTGGGCCTCTCTGACCCGTTCCGTCTCGGAAAAGCCACTCGCGATGACGGCCTTCTGGCCGGGACGGAATTGGATAATCCGTCGATAGGTCTCAAGCCCATCCATTCCGGGGTCCATAATCATATCCAGAACCAACAGGTCTACCGGATTGGTTTTCAGATATTCAACGGCCTCTTCGCCGCTGGATACGGCCGCCACGGAATAACCGAGCCCCTTCAGCATCTCCGAGGCGATCTCCCGCTGCTGTTCCACGTCGTCGACAATAAGGATGGACTCCCCCCGCCCCCTGTAATCTTCGATAGAAAGCGGCGGTTCATCTCTCCCCTTTGCTTTCCGGGTTGCAGGGAAGTAGAGGGTGAAGGTCGTCCCTTCTCCTTCCCTGCTTTCAACGTCAATATACCCATGATGGTCTTTTACCGTGCCCCAGACAACGGACATGCCCAGGCCCGTTCCGCTCCTCCCCATCTTCTTTTTTGTGTAAAAGGGCTCGAAGATCTTCTTGATATCATCCGCAGAGATGCCTACCCCCGGGTCGGTCACCGTCAGCACCACGTAATCGCCCTCCAGTACATCCTCATACCCCTTGACCGGCCGGTCAATATAGCGGTTGACCGTAGACACAACGATATTGCCTCCGCCTAGCACGGCCTCGGCCGCATTGGAGATCAGGTTCATCACGGTCTTGGATAGATGAACCGGCGATCCGGAGATATTCAGGAGCCCCGTTGCCAGATGGGTCTCCATGTCCACGCCCGGATGAAATGACCGCAGCCTTTCATATTCAGGGCTCTTCAGATACTGCAAGATAACGTCATTGAGATTCACCACCTCACTGACGGCCACCCCCCGCCTTGCCAGGGTCAACAGGTCCTGGACCACCGCGGCGGCCTTTTCCCCTGATCGCTGGATCGTCAGTATCGGCTTTCTCAAGGGGCTGTCAGGCGGGATCTGCATCAACAGCAGTTCCGGGTAACTGACCAGGCCGGAAAGGATATTATTGAGATCATGGGCCACCCCGCCTGCAAGGGTCCCGATGGCCTCCATCTTCTGGGCGCGCTGGAGCTGGGCCTGGAGGCGTTTGGCCTCTGAGATGTCATTCACCACCACAATGAGTCCCCTGGAACGATCGGAGGCATCAAGGGGACATGCCCCGATCATGCAGTCAAAGGCCGTACCGTCCCGACGGACCAGTTGCGCCTCCACCGTTCCGGTCCCGGATCGGCGAATGCCCGCAACCAGTTCCCGGCCTGCCTGGAGATAGGACTCTTCATCCGGGTAGAGGGCACTGTCGCTCTTTCCCATCAGGCTCCCTTCATCATAGCCCAGCAACCGGTGCATGGTTTCATTGGCCCAACCCAATTGACCGCCGGTTACCAGGCCGATCCCGACCGGAGATGCTCGAAGGATCGCCCGCATCCTCTGTTCGTTTTCCTGCAACGCCTGTTCGGCCTGTTTGCGCTCTTGGATATCCTTGACCCAGACCTGTATTCCCGGTTCTTCGTCAAAAGAGATGACCCGGGCCGCTACCTCCCCGTAAAACCACGAACCGTCCTTACGGCCTAACTTGACCTCATAGTGTGAGAGCACTTTTTCACCGCGCATACGGGCCTCCGCCCGTTTCCGGGTCATCCCCTGAGACTCCGGATGGTACACCAGCCAGTGATCCAGGCCCAACAGCTCGCCATTCTCATATCCCAGCATCCGGTGCAGCCGGCCATTGGCAAATATGATCTTAGGCCCCTTCTGGACAAAAATGCCGTCAAAGCTCTCCTCCACCAGGATCCGATATCTTTCCTCACTCTCCCGAAGGGCCTTTTCGGCCTCAATCTTTTCGGTCACGTTCCGGGCCGCCCCCGATATTCCGACAACCCGTCCCCTGTCGTCCTTAATAGGCGATTCGTCGATCTCCACGAGCACGGAGCCTCCCTCTTTGCTGCGCAATTCCAGCAGATAGGCCTCCTGCTTCTCGCCGGTACGGATCGCCCGTTCCGTGATCTCGATTCCCCTCAAATTGATGGGATTGTCTGTTGCCAGATCCGTCCATTTCGTCAGCATCTCTTCGGGCGAATAACCGAGAATTTCTCTCGCACCCGGGCTCGCATAGGTCAGGCGGTGCTGTGTATCGTGGATGTAAAAGAGTTCATTGCTGTGTTCGATGATGGTCCGCAGCCTCGCCTCGCTCTCCTTCAGAGACGCCTCGACCCGTTTGCGGCGTGCAATCTCGGCATGGGCCAGCTTGTTCAGAAAAAATATGGCCGCCCCAACCAGGATGCACAATCCAATAATCAGATACCCTATGGTTTTTAGAAGAGGATTGGCAATGACGGACGATATGGCCTCCAGGTTGCGGAGTTGGACTATCTTCCAACCTGGAAGGTCGTCGATAAGTTCCTCGACCATCATGTAGCGGTTGCCCGAGGCATCCGCGACCCGCGTGCTGTCAAGCCTCCTGAACCCGCTCCAGGCCCACGGCCCTTTTCCGAACTGTCGTGTTTCTGTGATCTTCTGCTGTTCAATCACATCTGTTTTCCACAAGGTCTTCAGTAGAAAATCCTTCGGATCTGAAACAAAGATGACCCCGAGCGGGTCTACAATGAACAGCCTGGCCTTCTGCACATCGTGGGCAGGGCTGCGCTTACGTAACAGCCGTTGGGCAATATTCTCGGCAGACCCCTTTATGACCGCAACCCCGATGGGGACATGCGGGTCCTGGCCAGCCACCGGCCGGCTGAAGTAGATCCCTCGCCTCCCGGAAGTCACCCCCAGGGCCAGGTAAACCCCGCTCCTGCCGCTCATGGCCTCCTGAAAATACGGTCTGAAGGAATAGTCCTTCCCCACGAAGCTGTCCGCCTCAAAGCGGTTGCTGGAGGCGATGGTCCGACCGCTTTGGTCCATCAGATAGCATACACCCACCTGGGCGCCCTTTTGAAAATGATCCAGGATGGCATTGGCACGGCCCAGCGTTTCATCATCGGGATCTGTCAGGGCCATCCGGATCTCCCAGAGGTTTGAAAGAACATCCACAAGTCGTGTGTAATCTGAGATGTGTTCGGATATCAGATCGTTGCTCGCCTGGACATGGGCAATGGCATCCTGTTCGGCCGCATCAAAGAAGGCGTCGCGCAGAGAACTGTAATAGAAATATCCGCCGGCAACGGCAGAAAGAAATGCCAGCAGGGAAAGGACAAATAAAATGAATCGAAGCTTCATTGCCGTCGTCCTCCGGGGGACTTAAATGTCTCAAAATATAAAAAGGCCCTGGGTGTGAAGGTACGTTTCTCGGATTTATTTATTGAGTTCAGAGCAAGCGAAAGTTGCGGTTGCCCTGGTTGAACCGCCTTGCACCATCCGCGTCACATTCGGAATGGCCCTTTCAATTTATAGAAAACCAGGTGAAACTTCAAGCCGTTTTCTCCCCCAGGCACAAGATATGGCTCAACGGTCATTAAACCCCAGAGACCTGATTGGGTTGCGGCCAAGTGCCCGGGTTAGGAATATCGCGGCTGAAAAATTTGATGAAAAGGACTTTCTGATTTTTGATTCAGCAGAATATTGCAGATACAGAAGATAGGGATTGCGAACTTAGGGGCTTCGCCCCCAATTGGAATGTTGGAATGAGGGAACACTGGAATAACAGGCTTAGAGGAATGGAAACAATATTAAAAAGTGATTTCTCCTTTTCATGCCCATCATTCCAAATCAACGGCACAGCCAACTGTTGTAGAACGATGTGTGATTACAATGAGTTGTAGGACTTCCGACACGTTCAATTACATCCAGGTGCAGGTTCAAGCCGCGCCACCGGGGCAGTCTGCCTCACCCTCTGACCTGCTGCCTCATGTAATTGCTGAGCGCCTCATGAAGGGTCTCTCCGGCAAGATGGGCGCAGTGCTCATCCTCTTTGGGGAGGCCCCCGAGCCTCTCGAGAATGGCCTCACCGGTCACATCCAGGAGTTCGTCCGGCGTCTTTCCCCTGGCCATTTCAGCGGCAAATGAACCGCACACCGCGCTCGATCCGCAGCCATCGGTTTGAAACAACGCCTCTGCCACCCTCCCGTCTTCAAATTTCAAAAAGATCTCCATGGTGTCCTGACACGGTCCGGTGACGCGGGCATACCCATCCGGGTGATCGATCTTCCCCATATACATCGGGTGGAGCCACCGCTCGAATGCCGCAGTCCCATAAGCCTGTTTTGTCTCTTCAAAAATCTGCGCCTGTAGATTACGGGCAAAATCGTCAAAATCGTCACTCATTGCAGTTCCCTTATTTCAACGGATCATCCCCTGTCCTGCCCGCATCGTCCTCCCTGGGTTGACAACCGGGCATCAGGTATCTGGGCTGGGAAAGGGTTCCGTCCATGTAGGCATTCACCACCTCGCTTGCAGCGCCGCAGATCCACGGGATCACACGAATCCCGGATGCGGTGAGAATCCCATGGAAATAGCGTGAAATCGCCCCGCAGATCAGGACCTCGACGCCCAGGACCTGAATGCGTGAGCATTTTCGAGAGCAGGTCTGTTCGTCCAGAAACACCTCAAAGCGGGATGCCTCGCCGGTCTCCTCCGCATCAAGGACCAATAATCTGGCGGCGGTGTCAAAGACCGGCGATACCCTCCCTTCCCAGACCGAAACAGCTATTTTCATGGAGAACCCTTCTCCTGTTTATGTTTTGTCTGAGTCCTTGATCCGGGATTGGAGACCCTCCACCTGGGCCTGCAACTCCCTTATCTGATCCTTTAGAGATGCGACCTCCTGATCCTGGGACACGGACCCGGATGCGCCCATCCCTCCGCCGCGACCCATCCCCTGCCCTGTCGTCCTTCTGCAACCCATGCCGCCTCCCATGCCTCCACCACGACCCATGCCTGTCCCAACGGATGAAGAGGCAGTCCCCCTCTGGCCGCCGCCCCCCATCCCATAGTGATCAGCCACATTGGGCTCGGTTGTGGTCTTGAGTCTTCCTGTTTTGAAATCCTCGACCGCACGCCTGACGCTGCCGGACTGACCGACAATGACCTCTACGCCGGCCGCGGCAAGGGTCCTTACCGCATTTGGACCACAGTTGCCGGTGATGGCAACCTTGGCGCCCTTTGACGCAACCAACTGGGCCGACTGGATGCCTGCACCGCCGCCGAGGGCCAGGTTTGCGTTATCTAAGGCCTCATAGGCCATGGTGTCCGTATCAACAACAATGAAATACGCACATCTTCCAAAACGAGGATCAATCTGTGAGTCCAAATCCTTCCCGGTCGAACTGACAACTACTTTCATCCACATCCCCTCCTACAGACAATTAATCTTGTTTGATCGCAGATAAAAAAGACGGGTCCCAATGGTCCACGCCCCGCGAATCCGCTCAAAGACATGCTCACTGTATAAGCATCTTTCATGCCAGGGTGTTCATAATCGGATACTTTCTGCTAACCGATTGATATAAAAGATAAATAAGATACAAGAACCAAAAAAAGAAGAGACCTCTGATTTTCTGTTTCGCTATCGCAACCGCAGTAGTGAAATTTCATTGCAAAATCGCAAGCCCTGCTTACAGATAAAATGTCCGGACGTTTCAAATCGTAACTCTTTAGCCTCTTGATAGAAGGCGGAGCAACATGACAGGGCCGTGGGGGTCTCTTTCC
>CAYPDL010000067.1:0-24352 GCA_964409475.1 uncultured Desulfobacteraceae bacterium
CAAGGACAGCCCTCTCCGAGCTGTAGGCCCTACGAGCCGGAAGCCAGGAGGTGATCTCGGTTGAAGCCTCTGTCGTCCCTGCCTGTTCCGAAGCGTATTTAAGACCACGGGGGCGTTCCACGGTCTGTGGAATCCTTTGTTGCGTCCTTTGGGAAAGAGACCCCCACCGGCCTTTTTCGCATGCCTAAAGTGTTACAACCCTTTTTGTTCCGGCCCTCCAATAGCCAGGCACCGACGGGTGGGTAGGTGTCGAAAGGCATTTGGGTCCAATATTCCCGTTCTCAGTTCCTCCGATTCCTAATTCATGCCATGGGGGTTTTATTGCCAAGGGAGTTCCTTTTCTCTCGGGGTAGAGCGGCACTGAAGCCTTCAACTGGATTCTTTGTTTTCAAGATTTTTATAAGGGCGGGCAACACGAGCAAAACCAGGGACAATTGAACGACCCATCCAGAAATGAGTATGGACATGGCCATACCGAAGCTTTCATAGAGGAAAACGAGTTATCTAAAGTGATCGGATCCAGGTTTTGTCAACTCGTAAACGGTTACTTGAAAGGTTACGACGTTGTTTTAGAATTTTTGCAGCCAGTCATTCTGAAATCATAGGCATTATCCTGTGCCCTTTTCTGATAGAGCAGACGTTGTTGCGTCCATCGATCATCCACTCTAAGCGGCTGCCATTTGCCAAGCAACTGGGCTCAACGCCGGAAAAACGGGTTGGTCCTTCGCTCCCTTCCAATGGTGGTGTGGGGACCGTGCCCCGGGTACACCCTCACGTCATCCCCCAGAGGAAAGATCTTTTCCACCACGCCCTGGATCAATTGATGGTGGTTGCCGCCGGGAAAGTCGGTCCTTCCTATGGAACCTGCGAACAGCGTGTCCCCTGTAAATACGGTGCCGGCCGTGTGAAAGCAGACCCCTCCCGGCGAGTGACCCGGCGTGTGGATCACCGATATTTTATACCGGCCCAATAGGATTTCCTGCCCCTTGACAAGGTCTCCGTCCGCTCTGAACCCCAGGCCGCCTGCGTCGAGCGAATGGATCCACACCGGGGCCTTGGTTATCTCTTTCAACTCCTTTGCCCCGCCCACATGGTCGATATGCCCGTGGGTGATGAGGATATAACGGATTGTGAGTCCGAGATTCGATATCTCCTTTACAATCCGGAATACCTCGTCGCCCGGGTCGATCACAAGGCCCTCTCCGGTCTCTTTGTCGCCCAGTATATAACAATTCGCCTGATATGGCCCCACTACCAGTTTTCGAAGCATGGCGCTCCCTCAATGTGAATGGCCGGGCCCGGCGCACACCCCGCAGCGGCGGCATTCTCCCACGCGACAGATCTCAGATTCCTCTGCCTTCAGAGCAAGATCATGTTCCTTAATGAGATGCTTTTTCAAAATGCCGGCATCGATAAAATCCCACGGGAGGAGTTCATCGATACCCCTTGGCCGGTACACATAAAAGTCGGGATTGACATTGGAATACTTCAGTGCCCGGGTCCAGTCCCCGCCCGACTGATGGGCCAGCAGCAAAATGGAGCCCACCCTCCGGTCCCCCATGGAGAGGAGAGTCTGGACATAGGCCCACCTCGGGACGTCCAGGCCCACATCGATGCCTCCGGCCTTTGCCAGGGTCTTTTTCAACCATTTCTGCTTCTTCTTTAGAGACCCCACATCCTCCAGGGGAAACCACTGAAAGGGGGTAAAGGGTTTCGGCACAAAGCAATTTACGCTGAGTCGGATGTGGCCAATCGTCCCCCTGGCCGCCGATTCCTTGACCATATGGTGCCTGATTCCCTTCACCAGTTCAACGATCTGACGGATGTCATCACCCGTTTCCCTGGGCAGGCCGATCAGAAAATAGAGCCTGAGGGAAAAATCGCCGGTCCTGGATATCCTGCAGATCGTATCGAAGATTTGTTCTCTTGTAAGATGTTTGTTGATGGCCCTGCGAAGCCTTTCAGAGCCTGCTTCCGGGGCGATGGTGATGGTTTTCTGTCCTGCGGACTTGAGATTTTCGAGCAGTCCCTGGGTTAGCGTCTCAGCCCTGAGGGATGAGACCGAAAAGGACCCGCCCCGCTCGAGGATCAGGGCCGTCAGGGCCTCTATTCCCGGTACGTCAGACACCGCAGGACTCACAAGGCCCACCTGGCCGGTCCGCTCTATTGCCTTTTGAACGGCGGCACAGAGCTGTGAGTCGTCATACGATCTGGGGGGCCGATACACATACCCCGCGGCGCAGAAGCGGCACGAATGACCGCACCCCCTACCCACCTCGACCAGGACCTTGTTGCTGAATTCCGTATTCGGGGTTGTGATGGCGGATACGGGCATCCCTTTTTCAGAAAAGCCCCCGTTGGAAGGCCGGGCGACCCGGATCTTTTCAGGGGCCTGATCCTCTATCGGAAAAAAGGCCTTCAGGGTCCCATCTCCGTGGTATTCAGCCCGGTAGAAGAGGGGTGCGTAAAGGCCGGGGACATTTCTGGCCAGGCGGGCCATGACCTCTTTTCTGGAAATCCCGTCCCTGTTGAATCCCAGGAAGATATCCATAAATACGTCTAAATTGGCCTCGGCCTCGCCCAGCAGGAAGACATCCACAAAGGGAGAAAGGGGCTCCGGATTCAGAAAGGTGGTGACCCCCCCTGCCATGACAAGGGGCATGCTTTCGGTTCTTTCCTCGGTCGAGAGGGGGATCCCTCCCAGCTCCAGGATCTGAAGGACATTGGGGTAATCATTTTCAAAAGAAAGAGAAAAGGCTATGAGGTCAAATTCATACAGAGGCGTCTGCGATTCCAATGAAAGGAGCGGCTTCCCTGATCGAAGATAGAGGGACATTTCTTGACCTTCGGGCAGGAAAACCCGCTCTGCAACAACGTCTGATCTCTGGTTCAACAGACGATACACAATCTGGAACCCCAAATTGGACATGCCCAGGCGGTAATAATTGGGGTATGCCAGGGCTATAGACCGTTTCCCCCCCCAATCCTTTCTTACCGCACCGGTTTCCTCTGAAAGCCGGGCTCGATAGAGTGAAATAATGTCGCGCGGTCCGGTCAATCGGCTTTTGCTCTCATGAAGGTCGGATAATCCAGATTTTCCTTGAAGCGGAATTTGTCGAAAAAGCCTTTTTTCTCCTGCTTATACGGTTCCTCTTTGGGTGATCCCGAGGTAAACTGTTTCTCTCTCAGAAATGTAGGCGTGTCCAGATTGACGCCATTCTTCCTCACCGTCCAGCTTTCTTCGATATCCTCAGCCGTCACATCTCTCAGCCTCACCACGTTATCATACTCCGGGGGCGGGTTTTTGGCCGCTTCCTTAACCACGGCCCTGAGATAGTTCCGTCCCTGCGGCATTTCATGACCGTCAATCCCAGTGGCGATAACGGTTACCTGGACCTCGTCTTTCAGAGTGTCGTCCAGGACCATCCCCCAGAAGACCTCCGCGTTCTCATTGACCTCGTTCTTGATGTAATTGGACGCTGCCTCCACCTCATCCATGGTCATGTCCGAAGGTCCTGTGATGTTCATGAGAAGTCCTTTGGCCCCATCAATGGAGATATCTTCCAGCAGGGGACTGTTGATGGCCTTCTGTGCCGCCTCACATGCCCTGTTTTCACCGCTGGCCCTGCCCATACCCATAAGGGCCGTCCCCATCTGCTCCATCACCTTCTTTACGTCGGCAAAATCCAGATTGACGAATCCGCTGCTCATGATGAGATCTGCGATGCCTTTGACCGCGTGGAGGAGAACTTCATCGGCCTTTACGAAGAGGTCTTTCAGGGGCGTAGCCTTATCGCCCAGACTCTTGAGCCGTTCGTTGGGGATGATAATCAGGCTGTCCACCTGCTCTTTAAGCGCCTCGATCCCCTCTATGGCCCTTCTCATTCGCGGATCACCTTCAAATCTGAAGGGCTTCGTCACCACAGCCACGGTCAGCGCCCCTTTCTCCCTGCTGAGACGGGCCACCACCGGAGAAGCGCCGGTCCCTGTGCCGCCGCCCATTCCCGCGGCGATGAAGACCATATCGGCCCGATCCAATGCATCTCTGATTTCGGTGACGCTCTCCTCTGCCGACGTCCTCCCGATTTCAGGATCAGCCCCGGCGCCGAGACCCATGGTGATGGAAGGACCCAACTGCAGCTTGTGTGAACAGAGGGACTTCTCAAGATCCTGCGCGTCGGTATTGGCCACAATAAAGTCGACCCCCCTCAAATCGGAATTGATCATGTTGTTGATGGCATTGCCTCCGGCGCCTCCGACACCCAACACCTTAATCTTGGCCGAGTATCCTCCCTTTTCCACTTCATCCACAAACTCGAATTTCATGATGTCCCTCCTTTTCCTGTTTGCCGATCCCACATTTCCAAATACATCAATTCCCCAATCCCTCAATTCCTAACCCGGACAACCCGGAACCAAAAAGATTTCACACAGAGACACGGAGATTTTCTTGGAAAAATACTTTTGTTATGGTTTTTCTTCGTGGTCTTTGGCTTTGTGTGATTGAATTCCCATTGATTGCCAGTAACGCAAATTCCTAAATCCCTCAATTCCTCAATCAGACAATATCCTTAAACCATCTTTTCATCCTTTCCATTACCAGATGAAAGATATTGGAATCCCGAATCCGGAATTTCTTTTTCCGCTTGCTGGTTTTGGCCCCGTACAGGACAAGTCCCACCGCGGTGGAATACATCGGTTTGTTGACGAGGTCTGCAAGCCCCTCTATCCCCTGGGGAAATCCGGCCCGAGCCGGCGCATTGAATATCTGCTCGGCGAGTTCGCTGATCCCCGGGAGCTCTGCGGACCCCCCTGTCACCACCACGCCCGACCCAAGCAGATTCGCATAGCCCGCGCTCGCCAGCTCGCTGTAGATCAGTGAGAAGATCTCTTCCACCCTCGGTTCCAGGATTTCTCCCAGAATTTGCCTTGAGAGGGTCCTCGGCTTCCTTCCGCCCACACCCGGCACCTCAATGGTTTCATCCTTTCCGATCAGCGATGACAGGGCACATCCATATTTGATCTTGATCTTTTCAGCCTCTAACTTGGGGGTCCTCAGTCCTACGGCAATGTCATAGGTCAGGTTATCGCCACCTAAGGCCAGAACCGCCGTGTGCTTGATGGCGCCTCTGGAGAAAAGGGCCATATCGGTGGTTCCACCGCCAAAGTCAATGAGCGCGGCCCCGAGATTCCGCTCTTCTTTGGTGAGGACGGCCTCGCTGGATGCCAGGGATTCGAGCACGATATCATAGACATCAAGACCTGCCTTGTTGGCGCATTTGATGATGTTCTGGGCGGATGTCACCGCACCGGTCACGATATGGACCTTTGCTTCCAAACGCACGCCGGCCATGCCGAGGGGATCCATGATGCCGTCCTGGTCATCCACAATGAACTCCTGGACCAGGGTATGGATAACTTCCCGGTCCATGGGGATGGCGACCGCGCTTGCGGCCTCGATCACGCGCTCGATATCCTTCTTGGTGACCTCCTTCTCTTTGAGGGCGATGACGCCCGGCGTGTTGAACCCCTTGATATGCCCCCCGGCGATACCCGCATAGACCGAACTTATCTCACAGCCGGCCATGGTTTCGGCCTCTTCGATGGCCTCCTTGATGGAATCCACCGTATGTTCGATATTGATAACGACCCCTTTTCTAAGGCCATCGGAAGGGTGGCTTCCCATCCCGATGATCTCCACGGCATCATCCCGAACTTCGCCCACCACTGCACAGATTTTGGTCGTGCCGATATCAAGGCCTACAATGATTTCCCCTGCCATCCTGTCGTCACCTCACTTCCCTGCCGCCCGCATAGCGCATGGAGAAAAGGCATGCTTCACGTTGTCGCTTTTTGATCTATACGTCCCGAACGCTTCATTGCGCCAATTGGGCATGTCAGCCATTTTCAAAAGAGACCACTGCTCCGCCCACGTAATTGAGATTAATCCGCGTCACCAGGTCAATCTTCCCGGACTGATTCAGGTGTTCGGCCACCTTTTTCAGTCCGTCCATTTTGTCGGCCAATTCGTTCCACATAGAGGTGACCTCCGCCTTGACATGGTTGAAATAGAGGGACACGGCCCCGTCCTTTCTCACATGGATTTCAGAAAGCTCCGACACTGACCAGGGGCCCTCTTCAGACTCAAGGACCCTGACTATGTGTATCGCCTGTCTCAGTTCCTCCCGAACTTGTAGATTGTCCGTGGAAAGTCCCGTAATGACGGGAAGGTCCATGTCATCGGATCCGGAAACCTTTTTAAATATCTCGCCCCATCGATTGACATAGTAGAAGTCGTCCATGCGTGCCAATGCTGCTGGGGACTGTTTTTCCACCTCAATCACCAGCGTGTGGGGAAACCGCCTTTCCAGTTTGACCGTGCGGATCCAGGGGTGGGCCTCCATTTTTCGTTTCAATTCATACAGGTGAAGGCTCAAGAGGCCTTGGCCGGCGTCCAGCCCGCACATCCGGATCAGTTCATCTCTCATCTTTGGGTCAGCCCCGGTCATTTCCACCTGCTCGAGCCTCATATAGGGAGAGGCGAGCAGGTAATGGTAGAGAGAGAGAAAACAGATGCTGACAACCGTTATCACGACCAGAAAGAGAAAGCCCTTCAAGATACCGGACCCGATCACACTAAGGCGCGACAGAATCAGGTTCCATGTCGAAGCCCCGCTTTCGCCTGCCTTTTTCATAGTTGCCCTTTTCTAAAGATCAGAGATGAACCTATCAGGGGATGAAGGCATCCCGCTTTTCTATTGGATTCACAATGACCGGATCTCCTACCACATGTATCTCCGATTCTAGCTCTATGCCTGCCGTTCTCATGACCGCTTCCCTGGCTGCATCGATGAGGGACAGGATATCGGCTGCCGTCGCCCCCCCCGTATTGACAATAAAATTGGCGTGCTTGTCTGAGATCATGGCCCCGCCGAACCGTTTCCCCTTCAGACCCGCCTGCTCGATAAGCCTCCCTGCATAATCGTTGGGCGGATTTTTAAATACCGATCCGGCGCTTGCATCTTCAATCGGCTGCGACGCCTTTCGTCTCTTGAGATAGCCGCTGATCCTCCCTGCCACCCCTTTTTCGGTCTCCGGGTTCAGCCGAAAACCGACCTGTGCGATGATAGCTCCTTTTTCCATATCCAGGGCACGGTATAAAAACGTGAGCCGGGATCGATCGATGGTATGAAGCTCTCCATGCGGATCGACCAGCCTGATTTCCCGGACCCAGGCCCCGATCTCATCTCCAAAGGCGCCTGCGTTCATGGCCACTGCGCCCCCGACCGTGCCGGGGATGCCCGCCAGAAACTCCAGTCCTGACAGGCCTCTTCTTCTGCACCAGATCAGAAGATCAACAATGGAGAGGCCCGCTCCGAGCAGGATATCGGATCCATCCGGTTTCCTACATTCGATCCGGCCGAGAGTCCCGGAAAGGCGGATGACCACGCCTCTGATGCCGGCGTCCCTTACCAGCAGATTGCTCCCCCTCCCGATCACCAGATAGGGGATCTCTTCCTTGACCAGGTAGGGCAGTATCCGGCAGAGATCCTCCAGATCCGGCGCTTCATACAGGACTTCGGCGTTTCCCCCCACCCGAAAGGTGGTGCGCCGTATCATAGGTGAATCAAACTCGATCCGCCCGGCAGCGATTCGGAGCAGTTCGGTTTTCTGCCTTGCATCCATAGCCCATCGCTTTCGCCCCTGATCAGGTGCCTAACGCTTCAAAGAGCCGGTCCCCTTCCTGGTGTATATTGCCGGCCCCAAGGGTCATGACCAGATCTCCCGGCCTCACGAGACCCATGAGGGTGGGAACAATATCTTCCTGTGCGGGGCAGTAGATGACGTCCTTGTGGCCATGTTCCCTGATGCTCTGGGCCAACCCCTCTGCCGTGACCCCCTCGATCGGCTTCTCTCCTGCCGGATAGATGGGGGACACGACAAGGATGTCCGCATCATTAAAGGAGATGGCAAAACGGTCCAGCAGGGATCGGGTCCGCGTGTACCGGTGGGGCTGAAAGGCGACAATCAGCCGCCTGTCGGGCCAGCATTCCTTGACCGTTTTCAGGGTTGCCATGATCTCCGTGGGATGATGCCCGTAGTCGTCTAAGAGGAGAACGCCCTCCTTTTCTCCCTTGACCTGAAAACGCCGGGAAAGTCCCCCCAGGATCCTGAGACCCTCCTTGATGACCTCGAACCCCAACTCCAGTTCAAGGCCCACGGCCGCGGCGGCCAAGGCGTTCAGTGCATTGTGCTCTCCAGGTATCCCCACGGTCAGCCTGCCCATTGAACGACCATGGTAGAGGACCTCAAGGGAGGTGCCCCACTGCTCCTTTTCCAGATCTTTCCCCTGGAGATCCGCCTGTGGGCTCATGCCGTAGGTCAGGCATCTCTTTCTGAGCCGGGGAATGACCGACTGGATTTCCTCGTTGTCCAGGCAGAGGATGGCCGTGCCGTAAAACGGGACCTTATTGATGAAATCGATGAAGGTCTGCCGAATGGCCTCCATATCTCCGTAATGGTCCATATGCTCATGATCGATGTTGGTGACCACGGCAATGGTTGGAGACAAGGCCAAAAAGGATCCGTCGCTTTCATCGGCCTCGGCTACCAGGATATCTCCCTGTCCCAATTTGGCATTGGATCCTCCCCAAATGTCGAGTCTCCCTCCGATCACCACGGTGGGGTCGAGTTGACCGCATGTCAGAATAGAGGCGACCATGGACGTAGTGGTGGTCTTACCGTGGGCCCCTGCGATGGCCACGCCATGCTTGAGCCGCATCAGTTCCGCCAACATCTCGGCCCTGGGTATGACGGGGATATGGCGGTCCCTCGCCTCTGAAAGCTCGGAGTTATCGGCTGCTATGGCCGAGGAATAAACCACCACATCGGCCCCCTCAATATAATCTCCGTGGTGACCCTCGAACATGGTCCCCCCAAGGTCTGCAAGTCGCCTCGTGACGCTCGTGGCCCTCAGGTCGGATCCGCTGACCTCATAGCCCAGGTTGATGAGGAGTTCGGCCAGCCCGCTCATGCCAATCCCCCCGATCCCCACAAAATGGATATGCCTGACCTTTCCGAATTTTGTCATGTCTCAACCCATCAAAGGCCGCTTATTCCAGGAGTTTTTCATGCAATTTTCAATCGTCAATCGTCAATCGTCAATTAGACTGCCATCTCCGTCAACCGGTCCACTATCGCCTCTGCCGCGTCGGGCCTGCCGATCTGACGGGCCCGCTCACCCATCTCCTGAAGGGCCGGCCGGTTGTCCATATATCGTGTCAATGCATCGGCCAGTCTGTCGGCGTTCAGTTCTTCCTGGAGCATCATTTCCGCGCCCCCTTTCCGGACCAGGGCGCTTGCATTGATCTCCTGGTGACGGTTGGTTGCATAGGGATAGGGGATCAGGATCGAGGGCTTCGCCAATGCGGCCAGTTCAAAAATCGTGCTTGCCCCTGCCCTGCTCACCACCATGTCCGCCCGGCTGTAGGCCGTGGCCATATCGGCGATGAACGGCGAAATCTCACCGTCAAGTCCCCTGCTCCGGTAATCCTCCACGACCCTCTCATAATCCATTGTTCCGGTCTGGTGGATGACCGCAATATTTCTGCCGCCCTCCCGCAGACAGTGGAGGGCGTCGACAAATATGCGGTTGATGGCCTGGGCCCCCTGGCTCCCCCCCACCACCAGGACCGTGAAGTCATCATCCCCTTCAGACCGGGTCGGACGGGCCAGAAAGAGTTCTTGCCGCACCGGATTGCCGGTAAGGATCGCCTCTCTTTTTTTGAAAAAGGACCTGCTTTCCTCGAACGAGATAAAGATGCGGTCCACGATCTTGGAGAGGAGGCGATTCGTAAGCCCCGGATAGGAGTTCTGTTCATGGATGGCGGTAGGTATCCCCATCCATTTTGCGGCTGTGCAGAACGGTCCAGCCGAATACCCCCCTACGCCAAGGGCGACGGAGGGCGAAAACCGTCGGATGATGGCGGCTGACTGGAGGATGCTCTTTGGCAGTTTAAAGAGCACCGGAAGCCCCTTTTTCCAGGCCCGCCCCTTGATCCCTTCCACATCGATGGAGACGGCCTCAAACCCGGTGCGTGACAAGATGTCTGTTTCCATCCTCCTCCGACCGACCACAAAAAGGACCTCTGCATCCCCCATACGCTTCTTGAGTGCTCTCGCCACAGCGATCCCCGGGAAGAGATGCCCCCCTGTGCCTCCCCCGGCGATGACCAGGCGGAACTCCGATGTTTGTTGCCGTTCTGCACGCTCCATGCGGGCGCCTTCCAAGACCGTCACCTCTCCTCAACTCCTCGCCGAAATATTTAACAGCACCCCGATGCTTGCCAGGGTAATCAACAGAGACGAACCGCCATAGCTGATAAGCGGCAGGGTCAGCCCCTTTGTGGGGAGGAGGCCCATGACAACACCCATATTGATGAGCACCTGGAGCCCTATAAACGAGGTCAGACCGACCGCCAGATAGGCGCTGTAGAGGTCCTTGGCCTTGAGCGCCGCCCGTATTCCCCCTGCAATCAGTATCCCGAACAGGGCTATAACGGCCGAGACCCCCACAAGACCCAGCTCTTCTCCGATAATGGAGAGGGCAAAATCGGTATGGGCCTCCGGCAGATAAAAGAGCTTCTGTTTGCTGTTGCCTAAGCCAGCCCCGAAAACGCCCCCGGATCCAAACGCCAGGAAGGAATGTATGATCTGGAAACCGATGCCCCTGGGATCTTCCCACGGGTCCAGAAAGGCCAGCCACCTCTTGACGCGATAATCCGCCTGCCAGACCAGCCAGATAAGGACCGGCGTGGAAAGCAGCAGGATGGAAAAGAGCTGATACATCCTTACCCCCCCCACGAACAGCGCAATCAGGATCCATCCGCCGATAATCACCGCCGATCCCAGATCCGGCTGGAGGACGATGAGTCCCATGAACAGCCCGGCAACCAAAAGGTGTGGCATGAGGCCTCTTGAAAATGTCCCCATGTCTTTCCCTTTCTTGGACATGGAGTAGGCCATATAAACGGCTAAAGAGAACTTTGCCAGTTCAGATGGCTGAAATGAGATGCCTCCAAAACCTATCCACCTGCAGCCGCCGCCCACCTTGTGGCCCAGGCCCGGAACCAATAGGAGTCCCAGGAGGCAGACGCTGATCAAGAGCAACGGGTAAACCAGTTTCCCGTACAGGGTACAGGGGATATATCGTGTCAAGACCATCAGGCCTACCCCAATCATGCAGAACAGAACCTGTTTCTTGAGGTAGTAGTAGCTGTCGCCCAGACGGTGTTCCGCCAGATTGGAGCTGGCGCTGTAGACGGCAATCAGACCCAGGGTGATCAGAAGGATGGCGGGGATCAAAATCATGTAGTCGTATCCCGAGTCTGAAATCTTTTTTTCAGCCATGAACAAGCCCTTTCACTGCGGCCTTGAACACATCGCCTCTGTGCCGGTAATCCGAAAACATATCGAAACTGGAGCATGCCGGGGCCAGGAGAACCACATCGCCCGGTTCTGCCATGGAAAAGGCCATTGCCACGGCCTCCTCCAAATGACCGACGGTGACATAAGGGACGGCGTCCTCAAACGCCTCTGCCAGCAGTCCCTTGGCCTCTCCTAAAAAGACAGCGCCTTTTAACCTTTTCTGGTCCCCCACTAAGGGCCCGTAGTCCGCACCCTTGTGGCGTCCTCCTGCAATCAGTATCACGGGATCGTCAAAACTGGCGATGGCCCGCCTGGCCGCATCCACATTGGTGGCCTTTGAGTCATTGTAAAACCGGATCCCGTCCACCTCGCCCACGTACTCGATCCTGTGGGGAAGTCCCTTGAACCGGTCGATGGTGTCCTGGATGACCCCGGCATCGATCCCGATAACCATGCCGACCAGGACGGCCGCCAGGAGATTCTCCTGGTTGTGAAAGCCGGGCAGGGCGAAGCGGTCCAGGGAAAAACAGTGCGTCGATTCGCCGGTCAGTCCGGCCCTCACCGTCCCCCCTTCTAAGAAGGCGTTCACCTCCTGCCTCTGTGCGAGACCGTATCGCAGCAGCGTAACCCCGGAGGCGGGATGCAGTGAGGAGAGTCTCCGGTCATCATCGTTGAGTATCAGATAGTGCCCGGGGCCTTGATTCTCATAGATCCTCAGCTTTGATCGAGCATAGGCCTCCACATCAGCATACCGGTCCAGGTGGTCGGGAGTGATGTTCAGGATGATGGAAATGAAGGGGCAGAAAGTCTGAATGGTATCCAATTGAAAACTGCTGACCTCCGCTACCAGGTAGTCCGCCTCCTGTTTTCCGGCTGCATAGGCCATGAGAGGGATGCCGATGTTGCCCCCCACAAAGGCCTTCAGACCCGCATTTTTCAGCAGCTCGCCCACCAGCGCAGTCACCGTGGTCTTGCCGTTGGTGCCGGTCACCGCAATGATGGGGGTGTTGATATAACGGCTTGCCAATTCCATTTCGCCGATCACCGGGATGTTTTTCCTGAATGCGTACCGCATCAGGGGCATATCATGGGGCACGCCCGGGCTCACGATAATCGTATCTGCAGTTAAGAAGGTCTCTTTTCGGTGCCCCCCGGTCTCCAGTTCGACACCCGATTCTATGAGTTCCTTCAGCATGGCAGGGTCCAGCTCCGATGCCTTCTTCATGTCGCTGACCGTCACGCAGGCCCCCCGCTGTGTCAACCATCGCGCGGTCCAGAGCCCTGATATCCCGAGACCGACAACCAAGACCTTGGCGTCGGGCCCCGTAGATACGGTGGACGGGACGTTGGATTTCCGGACCGGGGCCTTTGCCATTCTCTTTACCTCAACTTCAGGGTGCCGATGGAGAGGAGGGCCAGGATGATGGCAATAATCCAGAAACGGACAATCACCTTTGGTTCAGGCCACCCCTTCAACTCAAAATGATGATGGATCGGCGCCATGCGAAAGATCCGCTGTCCCCCTGTCAGTTTGAAATACACCACCTGGAAGATGACGGACAGGGCCTCAAACACAAAAAGACCGCCGACCAGTATCAGTACCAGTTCCTGTTTGGTAATGACGGCAATGGTGCCTAAGACGGCCCCCAACGGCAGGGAGCCCACGTCGCCCATGAAGATCTCCGCGGGATAGGCATTGTACCAGAGAAATCCGAGCCCGGCCCCCACCAGGGCGCCGCAGAGGACCGATATCTCGCCGACCCCCGAGATATACGGGATCTGAAGATAGGAAGCGGTCTTGATATTCCCGGCTAAATAGGCAAAGACCAGGTAGCTGGCAAAGGCCACAATGAGGGGACTTATGGCCAGCCCGTCCAGCCCGTCTGTCAGATTGACGGCGTTGGACGTACCCACGATAATGAAGAGGGCAAAAGGGATATAGCCGATCCCGAGATCGGGTGAGATGTTTTTCAAAAAGGGGATATTGAGATGAGAATCAAATCCTGGATGCAGATAGAGGATCAGGACCACGATAAAGGCGCCAAATATCTGTAGTGAAAACTTCGCAGCAGCTCTCAGGCCCCGGCTGTTCTTTCGAGATACCTTCAGATAATCATCGGCAAAGCCGATGACCCCGAAGAAAAGGACCACGAATATGACGAGCCAGATGAAGATATTGACCGGATCGGCCCAGAGGAGGGTCGCGATGGCAATTGTCGGGAGGATCAGGCATCCTCCCATGGTCGGGGTCCCCGCCTTGGATTGATGATCCGGAGGCCCATCATCCCGAATCTGCTGTCCCACCTGCATGGCCTTGAGCTTCCGGATAACCCAGCCCCCGAAGACAAAACAGACCACCAGCGCTGTCAGGCTGGATAGGATGGTCCTGAACGTGATGTATCTGAAGACGTTCAGCCACGACAGCTCGGCATGGAAGAAATAGATGAGTTTATAAAGCATGGTAAGTGGGTCCTTCTTGCCCTTATGTTGTGACCTCCCGGGCCTGTTTGCCTCCGACTCTGTCTACCCCGTTTCCAGTGGCGGAAAGCACCGCACTCAGGAAGTTCGCAATCCCGAAGGGCTTGAAAAGGCGGGTTACCACGTTGGGCATTTCCGTGTCATACAGCCGCCGGTCTGAGGGATCTCCCGTAATGATAATGACCTTTTCGTTGCGGCCGTTCCTTTTCATGCTTTTTAACATGGCAACGCCGTCCAGCCTGGGCATGTTGATATCGGTGACGACCAGGTCAAAGTGGTCATTTTCCAGCTTGTCCAACGATTCCTGTCCATCTTTTGCAAGGCTTACCTCAAAGCCCTGGCTGTGCAGGGCTTCCGACAGCAAAAACCGGATCCCCTTCTCATCATCCACCACCAGCACCTTCTTTGCGGTACCCATCACGGCCTTTCCTCCCCCTTGGTTCAGCCCCGTCCCATCCAGACGAGCTGCGATAATTCCCTTGCCATCAAACCGGTTCTCAGCGGGAAGCGCCTTTCCCGAAAACCTGCCTCCCATATGCCATGCGCTATGCTCCATTCGTTATGGGCCCTTCTCCCCGCACCCTGCTCCATGCTCCATGCCCCATGCCCCATGCGCCCTTCTGCGCAATCCTTCAACCACCTTCTCAAGCTGCATCCTTCGTGAGCCTTTCAGAAGAATCAGGTCTCCCTCCGACATCACATGGCCGATCTCCTTTACCATCTCATCGTGGGTCTCAACGATCTTCAGACAATCCTTAGGCATGCCGGCCGTCCGGGCACCCTCTATCATATCCCGGGCATGGGCGCCCATGGCGTAAAGCCGGGAGGCCCCTCCCGCTGCAACCTTGCGGCCGGCCTCCCTGTGGGCATGAATCGCGGCATCTCCAAGCTCCAGCATCTCACCTAAACCCACGATGATCCTTCCGCCCTGTTCTACCAGCGACCCAACCGATTCGATGGCTGCGCTGAGGGAGGAAGGGTTGGCATTATATGTGTCGTCAACAAGGAGTATCCCCCTCTCAAGGGAGATCGCCTCGAACCGGCCCCGGATGGCCGAAAACGCTGCCAAACCCTTTACAATGCTTTCCGCCGGCTCATCCAGGCTGAGAGCGACGGCAGCCGCGGCCAGGGCATTTTTCAGATGATGCGTCCCCGGTATCTTGATCTGCACCGGCCAGGTGGCGCCGCGGTATTCCAGCGAGAACCGGGTCCCCTTCGGTCCCTCATTTTCAATAGAGGTTGCCCTGACATCATTTCCCTTCCCGAGGCCGAAGGTCATTCTTGGCTTTGAAAAGAGGGAGGCCCTCCGCATCAGGGGGGCATCGTCGCCGTTCAGGATCATCAGGCCCTTGGGTGAAATCCTCTCCATCATCTCTGTCTTTGCCCGTGCAACCCCGTCGAGGTCCGACACCCCCTCGAGATGGGCCATTCCCACGTTGAGGATAACGCCCACATCCGGGTCTGCTATGTCAGTCAGCCGGGCGATTTCCCCGGGATGGTTCATCCCCATTTCCAGGACGGCGCACTCATGCTCCCTTCCCAGTTGAAGGAGCGTGAGCGGCATCCCGATAAGGTTGTTGAAGTTCCCTTGATTTTTGAGGGTCCTGTGACCCAGTTCGAGGATGGCCGCCGTCATTTCTTTGGTTGTTGTCTTCCCGGAACTCCCTGTGATCCCCACGACCTTGAGGTGGTGACGCCGCCGCCACCACGCGGCCAGATCGCCCAGGGCCTTCAATGTATCATTCACGGAGATGACCGCCCGATCCGGGAACCTGGATCGAACCGAATCAAGACTCTTTCCGGCCCGTTGGGAGTGGACCCACTCGCGTTCAACCACAATCGCGGCCGCTCCCTTTTCTGTGGCCTTGAGGGCAAAGTCATGCCCGTCATATATCTCTCCGACCAAGGCCCAGAACAGATCGCCCTCGCGTGTGGTTCTCGAATCGGTACTGATCGCCGTAAGAATGGTTTCCAGAGCCCCTGAAATCAGGGCCCCGTTGATAGGGTCGAGGATCTCTTTCACCGTTATGTTGCCCCAGCCAACCTGCATCTCTTCCTCAAGCGGATTCATTGGCCGCCTCGGCCGCCACCACGCGGTCATCGAAGGGCCTCTTCTCGTTGCCGATAATCTGATAGGTCTCGTGCCCCTTCCCCGCAATCAGAACCAGGTCCCCGTTATCTGCCATGCGAACCGCTCGTTGGATAGCCCTTTTGCGATCCAGATCCAGCACATATTCCTTGATTCCCGATTCGATGACGCCTGCTTCGATCTGGGCGGCGATGGCGGCAGGATCTTCCGTGCGCGGATTGTCCGAGGTGATAAAGATCCTGTCGCTTCCCACCCCCGCTACACGCCCCATCTCTCTTCGTTTCCCCCTGTCCCTGTCGCCCCCACATCCGAAGACCGTAATCACACGACCGATTGTCAGCAACTTGACGGCCTTAAGGGCCTTCAGGAGCGCGTCCGGCGTATGGGCGTAATCGACGATGAGGGCCAATGCGCGTCTGTTTTCCACCAGTTCAAGGCGACCTGGAACCCCTTTCAGCCGACTGAGGCCCGAATCTATGGAATCAAGGCCAATGTCCATGGCCCAGGCGGCCCCGGCCGCAGCCATAATATTGTAGATGTCGTGCGCCCCGATGAGCGGGGAGGCAATGGCCGTTTCCCCTGCCGGGGTGATAAGCCTGGCCTTCAGGCCGTCCCGGCCGACGTGGAGGTCTTCGGCCCGTATGTGACACGCTCCCCCCATCCCGTAGGTGATGACCCTGGCCTTCGTCAGTTGGATCAGGTCCTGGCCCTTGGGATCATCGGCATTGATCACGGCGTGAACGGGGCCGTCGTCCCCACTTTCCCCGGAAGGTCTGAAAAGCCGCGCCTTTGCCTCAAAATAGGTCTCCATGGACCGGTGGTAGTCGAGATGGTCCCTGGACAGGTTTGTGAAGACAGCTACCTGAAAGGGACAGTCCCTTACCCTTCCCTGATCCAGGGAATGGGAGGAGACTTCCATCACCACATCGGTAACCGCGCTGTCCGCCATGCTCCGCAGGGTCTGCATCAGGTCGAGCGATTCGGGCGTGGTTACCGGCGCTTCCAGGACTTGACCCGAAAATCGATAATTGATTGTCCCTATCACACCCGGCTGCTTTCCCGCCGCAACGAGAATTGACTCCAGCAGGTAGGCGGTAGTGGTCTTCCCATTCGTACCGGTGATGCCGATCAGATTCATGGTTTTAAAAGGGGCGTCAAAAAACCTGACCGCCAGCCTAGACAACGCCCTGCGCGCATCCGGGACCTGGATCATGGCGACCCGGTTTGTCTGCTCCCCGCCGGCGGCAGAGACGGGCAGTTCCGATATGACGCCCACCGCCCCCCTGGAGGCCGCATCCCCGATGTAATCATGGCCATCCTGCCGATGTCCTCGAAGTGCGACGAACAGGCCCCCCGGCTGCACCAGACGGGAATCGCAGGCGATGCCGGATATCTCCGGATCAGGGTCGCCCTGAAAATCCTGTATAGTCATGCCGTCTATGAGTTCCCTCAGTCGCATACGGCCCTTTCTGAATCACATGACTCGGCAAATCCGGGATTTCAAATTGTTGTAAGAGGCGATACCAAATATGTAACTCAAGTTTCGCACCCTTCATTAGGCTATCATTTCAATAAATTTGGCATGATACGTCTATACGGGACGACTAAAACTCAATTTGGAAATAGCCAGCCCCCCTGATACCTCCCGGTCTGGAACGCGAAGGGGTGCGAAACTTGAGTATGTAATTTTGAATCTTCATGGTTATGACTGTCCCGGCGGATTGAACCTAACTGTTATCGTGCCGACCGTCTCGAGCGGGGATCCAGCCTCCGGTTCCTGTGCCACGGCCATGCCCGACCCTTCCAGACACACCTTCAGACCCAGGGTTCTCCCCCTCTTCAGCACCTCTCTCATTCCCATACCCTTGAAATCGGGGAGGAGGCCCTCCATCAGGTGATCGGCGAGTTCCTTCACCTCGGGCGATTCAGGCCGATTGTCTGCATCTTCAGAGGCATCCGTCGAGCCCTTTTCGGCGTTGGCCTCGGCCACCGCGAGAAGGTCCGGTTGGGGATTGACCCTGAGGTGATTGAGGGCCCACGACCCTACCTCATTGAATACCGGCCCCGCTACCAGCCCCCCATACGCCACCCCTTTAGGTTCATCGATCAATACGGAAATCAACAGCCTGGGTCGATCGGAGGGGACAAACCCCACAAAGCTGGCGATGTATTTGCTCCTGGAATACTGCTTTGTATTCGGGTCGACCTTCTGCGAGGTGCCTGTCTTCCCGGCCACCTTGAATCCGCTTATGGCGGCCTTTTCGGCTGTCCCTTCACTCCCTGCAACCCCTTCCAGAATGCGGGTGACGGTTTTTGCCGTCCGGACGGAGATGACCCGTCTCACAACCTTTGGCCGGGTCTCTTCAACCACGCGGCCTGATTCATCAACAATATTTTTGACAACGAACGGTCGCATCAGATTTCCTCCATTTGCAATGGCCGCCATGGCCATTGCCAGTTGTAAAGACGTGGCGGTCATCCCCTGCCCAAAAAAGAGCGTTGCCTGATCGATCGTCCTTGCCTCTTCCGGCGATCGGATAAATCCCTCCCTTTCGCCCAAGAGATCGATACCGGTCTTCTCGGAAAAACCAAATCGTTTTAAGTAATCGCAGAACCTTGCATATCCGAGTTTCTGGCCGACCTTGATCGCTCCGATATTGCTGGAATGAACAACGATGTCCGAAACGGTCATCTTGCCGTACTTGTGGGTATCGTGGACCACCCTGCCACCAACCCTGTACTTACCTTCTTCACAATAGAACTCGGAAAGCGGCGTTACCACCGATTCCTCCAGGGAGGCTGAAGCCAGAAATGCCTTGATCGTGGATCCCGGCTCAAAACAGTCGGTAATGACCCGGTTCCTCCATTGGTCCGGTCTGTATTTGGAAAACAGGTTCGGGTTAAATTCCGGGACCACGGCCATTGCCAGTATTTCACCTGTCTCGGGGGCAACGACGAGACAGTGCCCCCCTCTGGCGCGGCTCTTTGTCACCGCCGCCTTCAGGGCCTTCTGGGCCTTGTACTGGATATCCTTGTCAATCGTGAGGGTCAGGTGGTGCATCCCCTGACCGGAAGGGACCGGCTTGTTGATTGCAAAGGGCCTGCCCAGGGCATCGCGCATCCAGACCAGCCGGTGCGGAGGTCCTTTCAAGCGGGCGTCATACTTTTTTTCAAGGCCTTCCAGCCCTTGATTGTCAGTCCCGGCAAAACCAATCAGGTGGGCTGCTGTTTCCCGGCCCGGATAGTACCGCCTGACATCAGCAGTGATGCCGACGCCATCCAACTTCAGGTCTGCCACCTGCCGGGCCTGCTCAGGAGGTATTTTCCGTTTTATCCATTCGAATGACCGGTCGCCCTTAAGAATCTCAAGGATACAGGCCTCTTTTTCATTCAAGATGCGAGACAGACTCCTGGCCGCCTTTGTCTTGTCCTTGATTTGCCTTGGATGCGCAAAAACAGACCCTACCTGGACGCTGAGGGCCAACTCGTTTCGTTCCCTGTCATAAATGATCCCGCGGTCGGGAGGGAGTTGGGTAGTCCCGATAATTCCGTTTTCGGCAGTACCCCGCAGATAGTCTTTTTCAATAACCTGGAGCTGATAGGCCCTTGCGAATATTGTCCCGAAACCAAGGAGAAAAAAAACAGCGATCACATAAATGCGAAATCGAATCCATTTCTTTTCCTTAACCTTCATGGCAACATGACAATCTGATCAGGTGTGGGTTGTCTGAGCCCTAACTTGTTGACCGCCTTGGATTCCAAATTTTGAGGGGATCGCAACAGGGCCAGTTCCAGTCGCAATTTTCGGTTGATCTCTTTGAGCCGCATTTCTTCTTTCTTCAACTGGCTCACGTCATACCCGATCTGGGTCATTTCAAAATTGGACCATACATAGCCGATCCCTGTGCCCATGAAAAGAAACAGCATAAGGATTATCACAACAACCTGTCTTCGAGTGACATGGCATCGGCGCTTCTTGAGCCGGGAGTTTCTGAGCCGAACGCCTGTCTTTGCGTTGCGCGAGGTCATCATCCTCGATAGCTTTTCCGGTCTGGTCATATCGCGACCCTTTCTGCAGCCCTCATGACAGCGCTGCGCGCCCTTGGATTGTTTTTAAGTTCTTCCTGGCCAGGTTTCAGTCCCTTTTTGAACAGGCGTCTGAAAATGGGGACCTTTCCGCAGACACACTGAGGAAAATCAGGCGGACAGGTACATGCCTGTTCCCAGCCCGCCATGGCCTGTTTGACCCGTCGATCTTCCAGTGAATGGTAGGACAACACGACCAGCCTCCCGCCAGAGATCAACAGCGATGGAATTTTATCAAGAAATGTGTCGAGGCTCTGAAGTTCTCTGTTAACGGCTATTCTGAGGGCCTGAAATGATCGTGTTGCGGGATGCCTGAACCTGTGTCGGCGAGATTTGGGATATGCTGCATCAATAATCGCAGCCAACTGGGAAGCGGTTTCAATCGGTCCCTTTTCGCGCGCGTGAACAATGGCCCGGGCAATCGATCGGGCCTTCTTTTCCTCGCCATACTCTCTGAGTATTTCTTCGAGATCGCGTGCAGGGAGGTCATTTACAAAATGACCTGCGGTAAGCTCGTTTTCGGGATTCATTCTCATGTCGAGAGGCTCCCCTCTGCTGAAGCTAAATCCCCTGCCGGATTTCTCAAGCTGGTAAGAGGACATCCCCAGATCCAACAAGACGCCATCGACCCTCTTGAGGCTGAGGTCCTTCAGGACATCAGCCAAATCGGCAAAATTCGCCCTGATGATGCATACTTGGTTAAAAGCGGCCAGTCGCCTCTTGCAAAGATTGACGGCGTCGGGATCCCTATCCAGGCAGATCAGGCGCCCCCTGCCGGCCAATCTGTCTAAAATCGCTTCGCTGTGACCGCCGGCACCGGCGGTCCCATCCACATACGTCCCTTCCGGGAGATGAACAAGGTGTTTGACGACCTCTTGCACAAGCACCGGTGTATGAGGGTAGTCCAAGATGGATGGTCTCGTAAAAGCTCAATGATTTCATGTTCTAGAGCAATGTTTTCAAGCCTGACTGCTTAGAGAAATGACCTTTAAGCCGCTAAATGCCTCCTATGAAAATTTTTGACGATAGCCTGAATTTCCATATTCCTGACATCCCTGCACAAAAACCTTTCTGCCTCGGCGACCCGATTGCGCCTGTTAAATCCGCAGTTCCAGTAGGGACGGGCTGGCCTCCGGGAAGGCATCCTTGACCCTTTCAAACTCCTCGTCCCATCGCCCCTTGTCCCAAATCTCAAATTTTTTCAGTTGTCCGGCGAGCACCACCTCTTTCTGCAGACCCGCATCCTCTCTCAGACTGGGGGACAGGGTTATCCTCCCATTCTTGACTCGACATTCTACAGCAGATGATATAAACCCTCTCAGAAAGGCGATTCCCGCCTTGTCAAATAGGGGCAGATTTGCTGCCTTGTCTTCGAGCACCTGCCAGTCCTCTTTGGTAAACGCCCAGAGGCACCGGTCCTTGCTGGTGACCACCAGGCAGTCGTCCCCCTTCCGGTCCAGCACCTCCCGGAATCTTGTCGGGATGGCCAGACGGCCCTTGTCATCAAGGATATGGTTTGAGCGGCCTCTAAACATAATATTCATGGCACTATATGGCAGTTTGTTCCACTTTGTGACACTATCTGCAAAAAAATGAGGTTTGTCAAGAAAAAAAACAGGAAAACAAACTATTTGGCGAACTTTTTTCTCTTTGGGCCATCTTTCTTAGATCAAACTCAATATCATGTGGCCAAAAATCGTCGCACCACAACATGGATGGGCCTTTTGGATTGGCGATTGATGATTGACGATTGAAAGACGTGCTCTCTGTAACCGCGTGTGTTTTTGAAAGTTCCTTTCTTGCTTAGACGTGCCTTTTCAGGGGCCAAAGCCGGCGCCTGTTAAAATGGCGGGACGATGCTGAGTCGTCAGTGCCCAATAGGCTTGACGCAATCAAAAAATCACGTTAGCCTTATTTTGTTCTGATCAGCCAGAAACTTCGGGGTTGAACGGCGGGGAGGCACGTGATGTTGGGTTTTGCTCCGCTCTACCCAACCTTCTACAGGGTTGGATTCCAGCATCCAGTACCCAGTACCCAGTTTCGGAGGTGATTGAAATGAAAGAAAAGATCCGAATTATCGAGGGAGACATCACCAGACAGGCGGTGGATGCCATCGTCAATGCAGCCAATACCACGCTTCTGGGAGGTGGCGGCGTTGACGGAGCCATTCATCGTGCGGCCGGTCCCGAACTGCTGGAGGAGACCCGGCAGATCGGGGGGTGTCCGACCGGGGAGGCGAGGGTGAGCAAGGGGTATCGGCTCCCTGCCAGATGGGTGATCCACACCGTAGGGCCTGTCTGGTCCGGGGGGCACAGGAATGAAGAGGTCCTCCTGGCCAACTGCTACAGGAACAGCCTCCAGGCAGGCGTAGACGTGGGCGCCAGGACCATCGCCTTTCCTTCCATCAGCACGGGCGCCTACCGGTTTCCGTTGGAAAGGGCCACCGAGATCGCCATGAGGGAAACCAAGCGGTTCCTTGAACAAGACAACACCCTGAAAGAGGTGGTCTTTATCTGCTTTGGGGAACAGGTGTTAACGACCTGTGAGGATGTGTTTCAAAGGGTATTCGGCGAATAACCGTCATGGTTCCAGATTTTAAGGATATCGAGAGGGCCGGTGAGCGTCTCAAGGGCGTGATTCAAAGATCTCCCCTGGTCCGTTCGGGATATTTCAGCAGGATGTTGGAGGCTGAGATATTCCTGAAACTGGAAAACCTCCAGGAGACCGGGGCCATCCTGAACCTGATGGACAAGGCCAATGTCATCGCCGAGGGGGCGGGCGCCACCCCTCTTGCGGCCATCCTGGACGGCCAGGTCAGCACAAAGACAAAACAATACATTCTGATCATCAGCGGCGGCAACATCGAGCTGAATACCATCGATCGTATCCTCGAGAGGGGGTCCATCAAGCTGGGAAGGCTGGTCAGGCTGGAGGTGAATGTCCTGGACGTTCCAGGCTCTCTCCACGCACTTCTCGGGATTATTGCCCGTGAAAAGGCCAATATCCTCCGTATCTTCCACGATCGGCTGGACCTGCAGAACCCGATTGAGATATCCCGGGTGGTCCTGAACCTTGAGACCCGGGGGCACGACCATGCTCGAGATCTGGTGGACAAGCTCAGAAACGCAGGCTATCCGGTGAAGCAGATATTTTAGGTTCAGGTTTTTGGCCTAATTCATTGCCAGTCCCTTTGCCACCTCTGCGGCTTCGGACACCATTCGGTCAAAAAGCTCCTTGACCGAGGGGATATCGTGGGCCATGCCGACCCCCTGGCCGCAGGAAATAATTCCTGCATCCAGGTCGCCCTCTCTGTACATTTTTTTGGCCTTTTCGCCTGTGGCGATATTGAGGATCTCAGGCAGACCGGCCTGGTTGGCCTCCAGCTCCGTAATCTTTCTGGCCGCTGCATTGGTCCAGACCCGGTGAGTGGCCCCGATGGAGCGCATGACCAGCATGGTGTCGAGCTCGCTTGCCTGGACAAGGGCCTTTTTGAGCGCCTCATGGATGGGCGCCTCCCTGGTGGTCAACAAACGCGTGCCGATAATGACGCCCTGGGCTCCCAGGGCCAACAACGCGACAAGCCCCCTCCCGTTTGAGACCCCGCCGCCTCCTATTACAGGCACACGGAGGCTCTCCACTGCCCGGGGGACGAGCACAAGGGTGCCGATATCCAGCTTTCCGGTGGCGCCCCCGTTTTCATAGCCCACCACGGTGATCATGTCCGCGCCCATGTCCTGGACCTTGAGGGCATAACGGACCCCCACACACTTGTGGATCCAGGTCAGGCCGGCCTCCTTGAATCGGGCACAGAGCGCTTCGGGTGCGGAATGCCCCGATGTCTCAACGATTTTGACCCCCTTCTCCAGCAAGACATCCAGATAATCATTGTTGTCGATAGGCCGCATCATGGGGAAGAGATTGAGATTGACCGCGAAAGGCCGGTCCGTTAGATCCAGAAGCTGATCCAGGGCCTCTCCAAAGGCCTCACGGCTCGGGTAGATGGCTGAGGCAAGGATGCCCAGACCACCGGCATTGGATATGGCGGCGGTAAATTCGGCAGTGGAGATATGCATCATGGTGCCCCCTACAATGGGGTATTGTACGCCTAACATCTCTGTCATCTTTGTCTGAAACATGGAAATCCCCCTGTAATTGAATATTGACGATTGAAAAATGGTAACTCTTTAGCCTCTTGATAGAAGGCGGGCAACATGACCGGGCCGTGGGGGTTTCTTTCCCAAAGGACGCAAGACCTTGGCTCATTGCATGGAG
>CAYPDL010000068.1:0-23879 GCA_964409475.1 uncultured Desulfobacteraceae bacterium
TTGTAGCCCAGGTGCTTGCCGATGCTGGGGAGAAGCTGGAGCGGTCAGCAACGCCGTGAAAAGGGGGGCGCATTTGGTACGAGAGCGACAATACACTATCGAGACTAAAAAGTGATAAAATGATGTACGTCCCCTATCTCCGCAGTTATTGTAACGGGCTGCCGCCGGACTAAATGGTGATGACCTTGTCCGCCAGTTGCATGGCGGTGACGATATCCAGCATATTGGTGGTCTCTCCCACTTGTTTTTGATCCAGCAGGTTGAAATGGGTCAGACAGGTGCCGCAGACCAGGATATGGATTCCTGCCTTCTCATGTTCCTGGATAATGGGGAGGACCTCCGAGTCCTGGATGGTCAGCTTGACCCCGTTATTGACAAACACCAGTCGCCACAGTTCCCCGCCCATTTCCTTCAGGGTCTTCAAAAAGCTGACCATGAGCTTTGCGCCTAATACATCGTCGCCATGCCCCATACAGTTGTTGGACACCATGACCATGATTTTTCTGGGTGCGCCTTCCGTCTTTTCATCCACGGTCGCTTCCGGCGCCGGGCTGTCGCCCACGGTGCCGATGATGTGAAATTCGTTTCCTACCTCCTGTATGGAAACCTCCAATTTCTGGGATGTCATAAAGCGGGCGACATTCTGCTTTGAGGCCTCATTATCCACCACCACCTTGATAACCTGCGGATGATCTTTTTCAAGGGCCTCCTTTGTCTGCAAGACCGGGGCAGGACAGGCAAGTCCCCGGCAATCGATTTGTTTGATCATATCACTATCCTTTGAAGCAAGTGCCTAAAGTGCCTAAAGTTTGAAGTGCCTAAAGTTAAGGAGTCGTACCATTTAATCAACCACAATCCGTTCCCTGGGTTTTACCATAACCTCTCCGATAACGGCTGCTTCTTCTATCCCTTTAACTTTTAATTCAGCGACCAGGTCGCCTGCACGGTCACGCTGCACGCCGATCAGCAGCCCCCCGGATGTCTGGGGATCGAAGAGGATATCCTGGATGAGGCGATCCACAGAAGGGGCGAAATCGACCATGCATTCCCGGAATTCGCGGTTTTTGTAGGCCCCTGCCGGGACCAGGCCCATCCCCGCATATTCGACGGCCTCGGGCAGTATAGGGATCTCCCGGCTCGTGAGCCTTATTCCTAACGGGGTACCGGATACCATCTCGGCCATATGTCCCAAAAGGCCGAAACCGGTGATATCGGTGCAGGCATGGACCGGATAGTTACTCATGACCTCTGCCGCGTTCCGGTTGAGCGTCGCCATCAGTCGGGTCACCCTCTCAATGATCTCGGCAGAGGCCAGCCCCCCCTTGATGGCAGTATTGACAATACCGGTGCCCAGGGGTTTGGTCAGGATGAGCCGGTCCCCGGCCCTGAGATCCTTCTTTGTCAGGATGCGGTCCGGGTGGATGAACCCCGTTACTGACAATCCGTACTTCAGTTCCTTGTCTTCCACACTGTGCCCGCCCAGCAGCACCACCCCAGCCTCGGTCATCTTATCCAGGCCTCCCTGGATGATCTGGCGGAGGATGGAGATATCCATATCCTTGAGCGGGAAGGCCACCAGGTTCATGGCAGTTTTGGGTACGCCCCCCATGGCATAGACGTCGCTCAAGGCATTGGCCGCAGCGATCTGCCCGAACCAGTAGGGATCATCCACAATGGGGGTAAAGAAATCCACGGTCTGGATCAGGGCGATATCATCCGTGACCTTGTACACGCCGGCATCGTCCGCACGGTCCAGCCCCACGAGAACATTGGCATCCGTCGGAAACGTCATCCCGCACAACGCCCGATCCAGGTCCCCTGGAGGCAGTTTAGAGGCTCAGCCGGACCCGGAAACGGTCTCTGTCAGCCGAAGCGCCTTTTTCTCACCCATCATATTTTCCTTTCATCCTGTTCAAGAGCCCTTCGAGATTCAAAATAATCCTCTCTCAGGGCAAAAAGATCCACTTGATCTATCAAATATGTCTAACGCGGCATAGCCACAGCCAAAATGTCTCGCGCAAAGTCGCAAAGTCGCCAAGTTTTTCTTGTTTATTCTGACAGGGTTTTAATCAATAACATGCTAAAATCCCAGACACTTCTTTCAACTTTAGGCACTCCAAACTCCAAACTTCAAACTTTAGGCACTTTAGCTCACTTTAGTCACTTCAACTGAAACGGTTTGTAGGACTTTGGAACATATCTCCTCCCAACATCCCCCAGCCGATGCCCCACCAGCACGGCCCGTCCCGAATAGTTGAGGATCATGAGCATGAGTTCTTCCCCCCGCAGGAGACCCAGACAGCCGGCAGCCGCAATTTTCAAATGATCAGGGACCTTCCCTGCCAGATAGGCGGCGATAATGTCTTTCGTCGCCGGACAGGCGAACGTCTCCAGGTACTGAACCGCCTGTTCGAAGGTCAATCTTACGCTCCCATCCATCGTCAGATAATTGCCGGAGAGGACGCATCCCAGTTGTTCTTTGCCCTCTTCCCACTCAAAGCCCAGAATCTCCCGGATCTGATGTCCGTCTGAGATGTGCCGGAGGGGAAATAGCAACCGGACCCCGAATTCTCCGGCCAGGGCCTCATAAAGGGTCAGGACCTCGCCGATCTGATTGATCTTGATCATGCCGTCGTGGCGCTCTCGCTCACCAGAAATAATGGGAATCCTGCCCAGGGCCACGGCAAGGGGGATGCGAACACTGCGGAAATACCTCGACAGTTCTGAATCAGGGTCTTTCATCTCTCTGTCCCTGTCTCTTCAATGGAGGCAGGCGATACGACCGACTCCAGATCCGCCAGGAGCCTTTCCAGGTCCAGATGGTATTTTTCCGCAACATCCTGCACCGATTCAAACAGGGACTGGCAGCAGATGCACTCACCGGCCTGGGCGTCGTATCGCTTGAAGACCGCCTCGGTCTCCCGGTAGCGGGAGACCACATCCAGGACCGTCATCTGAGGGTGGAGGCGTCCATTAATATCAGGCATGATAATGCCCCGACATGATGCTATGTTCTTTCAGGACCTGGGCCAAGGCCGCCGGGATCTGCTCGACAATATCCATGACCTGGGTAGCGGGGGTAGGCCTTGCATAATGGCCTGCCAGCCGGTTGACCCGCGCGGCCAGCACAGCGGCCTCTCTCACCTCGATGCCGGCCCCGATCAAGGCCGCTGCAATGCCGGTCACCGTATCGCCGGTGCCGCCGATTGCCTCCATGGCCTCTTCCACGGGCATATCAATGGTGGCATGGATCCCCTCCCGACTGGCCACGTAATCGGGCTGCCCTTTTACCAGCAGACAGGCGGCAGCGTTTTCGTGCTGGTATGCCCGTTCAATGAGCGCAGGCACCTTCATCTCTTCGTGCAGGATAAACCCCCTCGTATAAAAAGGATGGGGGGCCTCTTCGTCGGCCAGAAAGGCCAGTTCCCCCACATCCGGGGTGAACAGGTCATAATCCAGGGCCTGTCCGCTCATCTTGGCCGCGTACATGAAACCGGCGTCTGCAATGAGTACCGGCCGGTGGGTCATCTCCTGCAGGGCGAACAGGACCCGGTTGTGCCAGTCCACATCCGGCTGGAGGTAGTGAAAGGCGATGGCGTTGGTATCCCCGTTGATCACGCCAAAGGCGTGACTCAGGTGGGCATAGAGACGCCGACTCCCGTCTCCCAGTCCGATATCCCCCACCAGGTATCCCACAGGGGGCGGCTGACCCAGGGCCTCGCCCACCTTGACGGCAGCGGCAAGCAGGGCCGGGGTCCCCCGGTTTACCGGGGCCCGGGTCCCCTCGATGGAAATGAAATCGCCCTCCAGCACAACCCTCCCGATGGTGAGGGGGAAGTCCTGGTCCGGGACGGTGCCGACGACCGCTAACATCGACGTTTCATCTCCTCGTATGCCAGTTGAAGGGCATAACCGCAGAGGGTATGGCCGATCGCCTTGGGGGCCGGGGCCTCGGCCAGAGGCCTTCCCACCATCTCCTGGGCCAGATAGGGGACATCCGGACACCCCCCTCCCGAGATATTTACCACGGTAAGGGTCTCCTTATCAACCGTCAATTTCATGTTGGCGGCCCGGACCATGAGATATTGACCATAGTCCCTGGTCTGGAAGATATCCACCGGCTGGAGAAGCGGACTGTTGACCGGGACCACCTGAAGGGGTTCTGCACCCGCTGCATCGAGGGTCCTCAGGATATTCAACTCCTCGATGAGGGGGAATTCGATGACCAGATCGCAGCCGGTCCGGATTTCGGGCGGGGGTCCCATGACCCGGATCTTCCATCCCGCTCCCTTGAGGACCGCCTCGGCCCGTATCACCTCGCTGGTATTTTCAAAGACGAGTATTCCACGGTCCCGGGTCTCGACCTTGTGGGGATACTTGGATCCCTTTCCCTTGAAAAACGACAGGATCGACACCATCATCTCCCCACAATGGTGACCCGGTAGCCCTCGCCCTCTCCCTTGACGTCTTTCACCGTCCACCCCTTGCTCTGAGCGGACCGGCTCACATTTTCCTTGGAGGTATCCGTATCCACCAGTATCTCGATCTCCCCCTGTGACACCCTCTTGATCTCGTCCATGGTCATCAGGACAGGCTGGGGGCAACTGAGCCCTCGTGCATCGATAATCGTACCCATGTCAACTCTCCTTATTATGCGCGTTTTCTCATGGTAAAGCCTATGAACAGGCAGACCAGAAGCCCGATGATGGTGGCGACGATCCCATGGGGGCCGACGCCGTTCGGTGAACTGGCCAGACCGAAATTATGGGCAAAGCCCGCACCGACGATCATGCCGAAGACAAAGACCGCGGAATCGCCGTCCCCCTCCCCTGCCAGGAATAGCTGGCGTCCAGGGCATCCCCCGGCCAGGGCAAAGGCAAGGCCCGCCAATACCATGCCGCCGAAGTTCCAGATCTGCATGGTGTGGGCCACCGGCTGCTTGACAAACCCGGGATGGAACTGCCCCACGATCAGATTGGTGATAAATGCCACCACCACAAGGGTCAGGAGCCCATAGAAGAGATGGGGCTGACGAAAGAGGATCAGGTCACGGAAGGCGCCCATGGTGCAGAAACGGCTCCGCTGTGCCAAAAATCCCACGCCGAGGCCCACCAGGAGGGACACCAGCAGGGGGGCGTGCATGGCCCCCGGTCCCTTCAGGCTGTAGAACAGGACCCCGCTCTGAGGCGCATCCTTGCTCTGTGGAAATATGAGCATCAGGATGAGAAAACCGATCATGGTCAACGGCAGCAGCCATCCGACCGAGGTGTAGGTCTTCTCGGTGCGGCCCAGGTTGTACCCGCTCTTGAGAAACAGGGTGCCGATCCAGATGCCGACGATCAGGCCGGCCAGGCCCAAAATGGCATTACCGTCGCCGCCCGCGAGACGGAGGAGGGCCCGCCATGGGCACCCTAAGAAGACCAGTGCCCCGATCATGGCAAAGGCGCCCAGGATGAATCTCACAATCGGCGCGGAACCGACCCTGGGCCGGAATTCCTTGAAGATATACGCCGCAATCAACGCACCCAACACAAACCCGATAATCTCCGGCCGCATATACTGGACCACTGCGGCCCGGTGAAGTCCGACTGCGCCCGCAATATCCCTCTCAAAACAGGCCACGCAGATCCCCATGTTTCCCGGGTTGCCCCATTTCTGCAACAGCGGAGCCAACACCCCGATAAAGGCCCCCACTCCGATGATCCCCCACCGGCTCGCAAAAAAATTTTTCACCTGACCCATCCCGCACCTCCTTTTTATTATCCTGAGATTTTCAGGCGATCTCGCCTTGTTTGGGAGTTGACCTCCCTATGGGCACGGAATGTAGAGAGAGAGGCTCATTATGTCAAACTGGAAATTCCGATAAATTTGATGCGTGCTATTGGAAATTTCTATGGGAAGACCTTCTCGCTGGCTTTCTTCGTTCGAAGGCGTTAGCGGCAATAATCCGCTTTACACCCAACTGACGCCCTGATAACATCAGTCATAATGGAAAATGGAAACTACCCAACCCTGTACATGGTGGTAAAGCATGAAAAATGGACTATGCATTTGCGGATTGATTTTGATGCTGATATGCCTGTTGGGCTTCTCCATCGCATCACCGGTCTCAGGCGGGAATCCCCTGAAGGTGACGGTCAGCATCCTTCCCCAGAAATATTTTGTGGAGCGAATCGGTGGGGATCGCGTAGAGGTCTCAGTAATGGTGCTTCCGGGCGCGAATCCCGCGACCTACGAGCCCAGGCCGAGACAGATGGTCGATCTGACAGAATCCAGAATATATTTTGCCATTGGCGTCCCCTTTGAGACAGTCTGGCTGGATAAGTTTACTCATGCCAATCCCGGAATGGAGGTCGTTTCTACGCAGGCAGGCATAGAGAAGATCCCTATGAAAACGCCGCACCACCACGATGGCGATGAAAGTCATGGGGGTCCTGTGACTGAGACCGGTATCAGAGACCCTCACATCTGGCTCTCACCGCCCCTGGTCATGGTTCAGGCCCGCAATATCCTGAGTGCCCTGATCAAGGTCGATCCTGTTGGCAGGGGCGCCTATGAGGCCAATTATAGGAATTTTATCATAGAATTAGTGGATCTGGATCTGAAAATCGCGAGTCTCTTTTCAGACAGGGGCACGGACAACCGCTTTATGGTCTACCATCCTGCATGGGGATATTTTGCGAAGGCCTACGGGCTTGTGCAGATACCGGTCGAAACCGAAGGGAAAAAGCCCACCCCCAGGGGGCTCCAGCAATTGATTGGCAAGGCCCGCCAGGACGGACTCCGCGCGGTCTTTGTTCAACCCCAGTTTTCTACCAAGAGCGCCGAAACCATTACCCACGCCATCGGCGGCCGCGTCATCGTCGCCGACCCCCTGGCCCTTGACTGGCAGACAAACCTCCTCCAGGTGGCCGAGCAGTTCAAGTCGGCCCTCAAGTGAGCCTTTTGATGCTGTATACTGGTCGGAGCGAAGCTTAGATCCCGCAGAATGCGGGACTGGATACTGGCGGATAGCTGATAGCTCATGGCTGATGGCTCATGAATGCCACGTCTTGCTCCTTGAGCCTCATGTCTTGCGCCTAACCTTGCGCCTCCTGTACTGGTTGCTGGATATCAGATCTGAAACTTATCGACTATTTCAACTTTTATTTTAGCCATTTGAAAAGCGTCTCCGTTCGATTCAAAATGGATGTACTCTTGTCCTCTCCTATCAGTGCCGTCAGTTTTTCCTTATAGGAAGGGTATCTGGCTTCGATGTAATAGGCTGTCAATTCAGAAATGAGTTCCAACTGCTTATCCGAAATTCCCAATTCCATCAAACTTTCAAGATACACAAGGTTATGGGAAAAAGGCGCTTCGTAAGTGGTCACCCTGTGACCAATTACAAATACTGAATGTTGTGAGAAAATTCATGGTGTTTGATTTGAGGATTCTGTCTTCCGGGCGCATATCATCCGATTTTCGTGGAAATTAGCAGATGAAGAACGAAACAGAGGTGAAAATCAAAAAAAAGCAGCTTTTCAGAAACGCAACAGGTTAGGACTGGAAGATGTAACTTTCTGTTTTTCTGAAAAAATTCCGGTGCGACAATGATATAGTCTTGCATCGGAACCAGCAGTCACTTGAGGAGGTCTTCACAATATGTTGTAATACTCCCTTCAGATTTAGCGGCTCGGGGAAGGTGAAACTCTTTCAGACAAGGCCACCGCCAAAAACTAAAGCCCTACCACCAAATGTGAATATAGGTTACTCAAATTCACGGGTTCCTTTGTGTGAGGATTATCTCTACTGCGATCCGGATTAGGCCCAAATGACGTCAATCTCCAACTATTCTCACTCCTTGAGGCCCTATCTTACTCCAACCCATATTCCTGAAGAACCTCATAACTCCAATCCAGCATAATACCACAGATGTTGTAGTTCCTTTTCCCTTGACGCACAAGGGGAATTTCTCTATAGTCCTACCCAGAAAAAGCAAGGTCTTATCAACCAATCCACTCAACCAACGCAACAAGGCCTCTCTTTTTTTCCATCTATAAAAAATATTTCTGATTATTACACCTTGATGAAAATATTATTCGTTCAACCAAAATCCAGCGGCTTCATGGGTCAGATTTCCAGAAGCGGCAAAGCAGGTTTTGCCAGGGTTACCCTCACAACCCTGGCAGCTCTCACCCCTGACGAACATGAGGTGCGCATCCATGATGCCCGTCTCAGCGAGCCTGATTACGATGAAGATTGGAATCTCGTGGGGTTTACCGGGATGAGCTGCGAGATTCCGCATGCCTACCGCATGGCCGATTCATTTCGCAGGCGAGGCAAAACCGTTGTCATCGGCGGCTATCATGCTTCGGCCCTGCCCGAGGAGGCCCTGCAGCACGCCGATTTCGTCGTTGTGGGCGAAGCCGAGGGGCTTTGGCAACAGATCCTGAAGGAAATCGGCAATGGGGGCGCGAAACAGAAGATCTATAAAAACAGCGAACCCATAGAAATGTGCAACATGGCCGTCCCCCGCCGCGATTTGCTGGACCTGGGGATGTACACGGTTCCATCCACTATTCAAGCCACCCGCGGCTGTCCTTTCAATTGCGAATTCTGTACGGTTACAAAGTTTTTCGGACGCAGCTACCGCATGCGTCCCGTGGCGGAAGTTGTAGATGAAATCAAAACCAGACCCGATCAGTTCTGGATGTTTCTGGATGACAACCTGGTCGGTGACCCTGCCTACGCCAAGTCCTTGTTCAAAGCGCTCATTCCGCTTAACATTACCTGGGGAGCGCAGACATCATTCACCATCACCACAGATCCAGAGCTTATGGATCTCTATAAAGCCGCGGGAGGCTGCTATGCCTTTATCGGCTTCGAAAGCATATCGGCGGACACACTGAATTCCATACGCAAACGTTTCAATAAGCCCGATAAATACGAGGCAGGAGTCGCGGAACTGCACCAACGGGGAATCACGATCATGGGCAGTTTCATCTTTGGTCTGGATGGCGATGACGTGAGCGTATTCAAAAGGACCGTAGACTTTGTGAACGCTGCAAAGATTGACATTCCTCTTTATAATATCCTTACCCCCTTTCCAGGAACCGAACTCTATCAGAGGATGGAGGACGAAGGTCGCATTATTGATCGCGACTGGGCCAATTACGATGTGTGCCATTCAGTCATTCAACCCAAGGACATGACATCGGAAGAGTTACTGAACGGCTATTTCTGGGCCGTTCGGGAAACGTACAAACTACCGAATATTCTCAGGCGCATCGTTCGATTGCAACCGGGGTGGAAATGGCGTATGGCGGCCTCTTACACTTACATGCGTAAGGCATATAAACTCTGCCCGCCTCCCATTCATCCGGAAAAATATGCCAATGCACCGACAATCTCCGTCAGCAAAATACCGCAATCTTCATAACAGGCAGTTCGCAAAATTATCAGTCGTTGACCTCCTCATTATCGAGGACTTCGGCCTGATGCCCCTTAAAAACTCTCAGGATCAAGACTTTCACGATCTCATTTCAGGAAAACTGGAATCGTACCGCACATAGACGAGGTTAAGCATTGGATAATTATCTTCTCGCCGATTCACATTGCCTGATCAAACTCGTCTCGGTATTTGGCCCTGCCGGATACCCCAGCCATCGTCGTTTCATTGAGAATCAACACCATGAACACTTCGTCTGGAACCCCGTCCCGCTGACAGGAGAGACCGTATTGCGAAGCCGGAACAAATCCAAACCGAGGATAGTATTCTGAATGACCGAGAACGATAATAAACGGGTAGTTCCGTTCATCCGTGGTCTCCGGGACGTCCATCAAAAAGTAAATAGCTCCTTTAAGTGTTTGATCTTTTGTGTTTTTTTGTGTGGATCTCCGTTGTTAACCAATTATACTTATTCCCACTCTGAACCCCATATCTTTTCCATGCGCTTTTGCCGGGGCCACAAAATACAAAACCCCGTTCTCCATCTGTCTGGAGTAACGGGGTTTTGGGTGCTCACAAACCATTTCAGATTCTCTTTCCTTAGCGGGTTAAGAGAAGAGCATCGTACAGCAATATTGCCTAAGAGAGGCTCAGGTAGGGTCTAACACGTATAGTTCCGATTCGGAAGCGAGCTTCATGGCGATAAGCTTAATTTTTGATATGTCTTCGGGCCAATTAATGATATTTGTATGGCGGTGATGTGGAATTGGTTTTGCCTCAACCTTCAATTGTTGTTCCATGATGCTTGAGGCCAAGATATTCGCCCATCCCTTTATGGGCTTTCTTTTCCCTGGTTCAACAAAGCGTTTTCCCAAATCATGGATTCTAAAAGAAGCCTGTTTTTAGAAGGGTACCGGCATTTTTTATGCCATGTTTAATTCGGAATACAATAAGCGTACCAGGAGTGTACCAAATTGGTCTATTTTTCAGTATGTGGTGCTTAAATCAGCTGTAAGGCTATTTTCTAACTTGTTGTTCTTACCTGGTGCCTAGGACGAGAATCGAACTCGTACGGTACTATGTACCGAGGGATTTTAAGTCCCTTGCGTCTACCAATTCCGCCACCCAGGCATGGTTTGTATTTTTATATTTAAGGGCAAGGGTTGTCAAGACGTTATTGATGCAGGAAACAAGACTACCGCAGGTAGATGGGGTTTGAGAAAATCCATGGGCGCAGGCCGAAAAAGGGGACGCGGCGGCCGACCGCTACGCGGTAAACGCCTCTCTCCTCCACGCGGCAGGAGGCCCTCTTTCCTGTCCACTGCCTGAAGAGCGCTCCATCTTTCAGAAGTCTTATGTTCCCTCTTGGCGGGGACTCGACAAACAGTGTCCCCGGCTCAAATGGGGCGGCCTCGCCCATGGTCAGTCGCGAGCCATCATCCCCCATATAGAAAAACCTGAACCCGGTAGCCGATTCCAGATTTTCGTGGGCAGTGAACAGACATCCCTCTCTCAGCGCCCCATATATCTGGTCCTTTGCCTCGGAAAAATCCTTCGACAAGGGGATTTTCAAAAGCAGGTGTACGTTGATTGAATTTAAGGCATAATCGTACGAAAGCGGCACAAATGTAAAGCGGCCCCACCTGAACCATGATCCGTGGGCGTCTGATCCGCCAATGGCGACGAGCCTTCGATCCTGGCACTGCCGGTCCCAGAATGACAGGGTTTTCCGGCTGGGGCCTTTCAGGGTCCAGGCCTTGAAAAGGAAAAAGAAGAGACCGTGCAGCGGGCCCTTGACCCGCTCTTTCCACCGGGACGAAAAATTCCAGATGCAAATCCCCGTATAGCCTGTGACCGACAAATCATTCCAGGTATAGGCAATAGACTTTTCCCGGAAAGGCATTCCCTTTTCAAAGGGATGGGCCAGAAACCCGATGCCCCCTTTCCGGTTTACAAGGTCAATGACCCCCTGTGGATCCAGCCCGTCTCCCCTTGCCATCTCTGGCAGGCCGAACGCCAAATAATGGTGGTATCGCTGGCCGATTTCAAGGCCCATCAAGACATATACTCCGTCATGAATTCCCTCATCCTCCAGATGAAGGGAATCTATCATGTGATCGTGATCATTCAGGATAATAAAATCAAGCCCGGCCTTCTTCGCAGATTGGGCGATCTCGCTCACCGACCCTGCGCCGTCGGAATAACGGGAATGGATATGGAGATTACCCACATATTCAAAGTAGCCGTCAGATCGTTTGCCGTCCATCACGTGCCTCTGGTTGTTCGTTGCTTGTTGCTGGTTGTAGCGAAGCGGAAATCCCGTCTTCAGCGCGACTGGATGCTGGCGGATAGCTGATGGCTCATGGCTGATTGATGCCACGCCTTACGCCTTACGTTTTGCCCTATTCATACGTCTCCAACGCCTTCAGGCCCATCTTCATGGGCCGGAATACGGCTGTCCAATTGATCAGCAGGACAGCGGCAAAAGAGAGAACAATGAACAGCCATTCCATGGCGGAAATGACGCTCCCCCTCACCTCGGCCATGAAGAGGATATAGACCGGCCCCGCCTCCAGAATAATCACCAGGGCGATAAAGAGGGAGCTGACCACCATGTAGAAAAACCCGCCGAAACCGGTGGCGACCTGACCGATATTCTCATGCCTGAACCTGGGATACATGGCGCCCAACCCGATGCCCAATGCCACGATCCCGAATACCAGGAGACCGATGGTGACGGTCGAAAGAACCATCATCAATCGGGTGACATCGAGCAGGCAGTTGGTGCCGATTATCAGGAACTCGGCCAGAATGATAATGGGAAAAACGAAGAAGAGATATTTCCCCCACAGATACCGCTTGAGTCTCAGGGGCGATGTTCGGATGATCCAGTAGGCCTCCCCCTCGGCGCTCACGGCCGTAAAGACAAAGCGGGCGCAGATGGCCGAGAGCACAAACCCTGCCAATCCCATATTCAAAAAAGCCAGTTCATTCTGCAGAAAGTCCAATCGGATAGGGCTTTTATCTAATGGGAGCACGCTGAAATTGTAGAGGTAAACGACAATCAACGCCCCTAACAGCAGCAATTGAGACCACTGGGTATTGTCCCTGAAGAAGACACGGAGGTCCTTGCCGACGATGGCCGCCAGATCCCTGCCAAACGGTCTCGATACACATAGAATCAGGAGGTCGAGGAGGCGTCGGACCCCGGGCCGACGTTTCCTGGCCTCCTGGGATTTGGAAAAGCCCGCAAAATAGATGCGCCGGGCGACCCAGACATTGATCACCACTGCAGACCCGGCCGTGCTCCATGTGAGAAGTATTTCAAACAGATAGCCACGATCTTTAAATCCATTCAGATGCCCCCACAGGGTCTCGGCAACCCAGTGGGTGGGGAGATATGGGGAGTCAGGGCCCTTGAGGGCGCTCATATACTGCGCAACGGTGAAGAAGGCCTCGGGGTTAACCAGTCGCTCGGGCCTGAGAAACCGGAACAGGAGGTAGAGCGCCACCACCGTCAGTATGGACAGGAGGAGGATAATGTCCCTGGTGCGCTGCGCAGGGAAGACATGGACCAGCACCATGGTGATGAAAATGCCGATAAAACACGCAATCACCGCCATGGCTACGTTCATGTGAACCAGAGAAAGATAGAAGATCGGACCGGGCCTGTACACATATCCGTAGGCGAGAAAGACAGGCAGGCCGAAAAAAATGACCATCCACGAGCTGTCCACAAACGTGTAGAGCGACCTGGATATGAAGAGCGTCTCTACAGACACGGGCATGGAATGGCAGAGTTCAAGGTCCTTTGAGAGGTAAAGATTGGAAAGGGCCGTTATAATGCTGCTGAAAATAAGGAGCGAAAAAAAGGTCAGCAGCACCATGGAGAGGAGCTGCCGCGCCAAGAGGTCGCCGATCATCTCCACAGACTGAAAATAGTTCAGGACCCTGCACGAGACCGCAAACATCGCTGCGCAAAAGGCGCACCCCAACCCACCCATAATCAAGGCCCGTTTCTTTCCCGAGCCCCCTGTACGGGTCATCTGGTTTTTCAGGCCCTGGAGCCTGGGCAGAATGAGCCGAAAAAGGTCCTGCACGGATGCCTCTGGTTGCTGGTTGCTGGATACTCGATACTGGTTGCTGGAAATGGTTGCTCGTTGCTGGTTACTAGATACTGGCTGGTAAGCTGGTAAGTTGATAATCTGTCACTTCCAATAGCTCAATAGCTTAACAGCTCAATCCCGCTTTCCAGCGGGACTTACCCGGTGCTCGTCGGCCTCACGCCTTGCGCCTCCCCCCTCACGGTCCCGCAATCCCCTTCTCCTGCGTCAGTCGCAGAAACACATCTTCCAATTTCCCATCCATCCCGGCCTGTTTCCTCAGCTCCGATGGGGTCCCTTGGGCAATGATCCTGCCTGCCTGGATAATGGCGATCTCCTCACACACCTCTTCGGCCACCTCCAGGGAATGGGTGGACATGAAGAGGGTGGTACCGTTCCGGGCCTGGTCTCTGAATATGTCCTTGACGAGCCTTGCCCCCTTTGGGTCAAGACCCACCATGGGCTCATCCACAATCAGGACCTTCGGCTGGTGGACCAGGGCCGCGCACATGATGAGCCGTTGCTTCATGCCGTGGGAATAACTCTCGATCAATTCATCCTCCCATTGCTGCAGCTCAAAAACCGACAGAAGATCCTCCATCCTCGTTTTCAATTGAGGCGTGTGGTCGAGACCGTAAAGGCCCGCAACAAAATGGAGGAACTCCAGGCCTGTCAGCTTCTCATACATGAACGGCCTGTCCGGGATGAACCCGGTGCACTGCTTGACGACCGAGGGCGATGTAGCCAGGTCGTGCCCGTCGATGATGATCCGCCCGCCTGTAGGTAGCAGGACCCCGGCCATCATCTTGATGGTGGTGGTTTTTCCCGCGCCGTTGGGTCCCAAAAATCCGAATCGGGCGCCCCTCTTTACCTCCAGGCTGATCCGGTCAACCGCACGTAGACATCTGTATTGCTTCGTCAGATCAATTAGTTGAATCATATCCATAATCCATGATGCTAAGCTTTAGCTTCCCAATGAGGGGAATGATCTCCGTCTGCCGGTCCAGTCCGCCCTGGACCAGCTTGAGATGGGTTGCATCCGTCGGCATCTGGTTGAGCGTGGCATCCATGGATATCCAGCTACCCACATACGCCTCTGTCCAGGCGTGATAGAAGAACCTGTCATTGGCATATACCAGGCCCACGCACTCGCGGGCCGGGATGCCTGCTGCCCGCAAGAAGGCTGTCAGGAGCACCGCATGCTCATTGCAGTCTCCTACCCTGGTCTTCAAGACCTCTACGGCGCTCGGAAGGCTCAACACCGGTCTCTTTTCCACATGGGTGTAGACCCACGCCATCAGCTTTCCGGCAGCGGCTACAGGATCTCTCGTGTCTCCGACACTGTCACGGGCCTGTTTCACGATCTCCCTGTCATCGCTCTCGATACTAAATCCCGGACTGAGATAAGGTTCCATATCTCCCGACACATCTGTCAAGGGCAGCAGGTAGCTCCCCTTCAGCGGTCTTTTCTCCTGCACGATTTCCAATATCTCGCCTGCGAAACGCTGCCTTCCCCTGTTCAGCATGCCGGCATCGAAATGGGCCTTTTCCAGACCGTCCACCCTGAGACTCAGATAGGTCAGTCTCTCTGCGTGTCGTAGTTTCGGCGTCACATCTATGGAGGCCATTTCATAAAAATCATACGATTCCTCCCCTTTCAAATCCCGGGGTGCGGCGGCAGCGCTCGACCGGATCAGGGTAAGCCCCATAAAGCCTTTTTCTTTCAACACCTCACCGGCTTCATCCAGCCAGAATATGAGATTCTGACCCCACATTTCTGTTTCCAGGCGGAATGTGGGGTATGTAATGCGGTTGATGACAATGGATTCCCTCCCGGCTACGGTCACAACGACCCCCTTCTGGGCCATGGTGGATGGGTCAAAAATAAGGAATTTAAAAGATTCACCTGTCTTTAACAGCCGCCCCTTAAAAAAGAGCGACATCCCGGAGCCGGTCACAGGCGTACCTGCCAACTGAATCTTATGGGTCTTTTTTTGGTCCCCCTCACCGGTCTCTATTAGCATCCCCTCTCCTTCCACCTTTCCCGACATCTGGAACCGGACAACGCCGGAATCGATTCTAAGGGTAAAATGCTTCAACCGGAATTCACGATCTACAACAGAGCGGATATTCGATCGCATGGCGCTCGCCTGGCCCATGAGGTTGAGGTTCAGTACAACTTCTTCCCATATGAGATAGTCGTCTTTAAGGAGATCTATCTGGGTCATGGAATACCCGACCTTTGAATCCTTGAGATAGATCTCCATCCAGTCACGTCCTGTTTCTTTGACCGTAACTGTTTTAGATGATATTTCAAGTTGTTCAGCTTTTTGAAAGTGTGTTTTTTGGATCAGAAACCCGATCATCACTAGCCAGAGGACAACAACAGCCCCCCCGAGGCAGTTGAAAATCTGTCTCCTGCGAAAAGGTTTCATAATCAATGGACCCTGTTCATCTGAGCGGCCTGGCCAGGGCATAGACCCGGGCAGACAAAAAGGTCGCCCCGCTCGTGAGCGGAGAACATGATTGAACGGTTGAATTGGGTAACGCTTTATTATGGATTGCGAACTCAGAAAAAAAACTGGGGATTGCGATTTCAGAAATCAAGGAATTGGATGCCCGATTCGTCCTTAATTCCTGTATTCCTCATCTCCGCATTCGCAATGATCTGTAAAAAGGGTCTTTTACAGAGTGCGGTTACATCTTGTATTTCCCGAAATCTTCAGGATTAAGGCTTTCGAGAATCTCCTGCCACTTCTTCCCTTTTTCCGATTTGTCCTGGGGTTCGGCCTTCAAGTCTATGCTGCTGGACTTGCTGATGACCTCTTCGGACACAAAAATCGGTGCCTTCAACCGGAGGGAAAGAGCAATCGCATCGCTCGGCCTGGCGTCGATCGACATCTCTTTTCCATTGAATTTGAAATGAATAAGGGCATAATAGGTGTTGTCCCTGAGGTCACATACCTCTATCCTGTTGACCTCTATGTTCACCATTTCCATCATGTTTTTGAGCAGGTCATGGGTCATGGGCCTGGAAAATTTGACGCCTTCCAGTTCACTGGCAATGGCAGTTGCTTCTAACAATCCGATCCATATGGGCAATGTGGCATCCCCATCCACCTCTTTGAGGATGACAATAGGGCTGTTTGTGATGGGATCCACTGTCAGTCCAGATATTATCATAGGTGTATACATAATTACCCCCTTGCCTGCGTGTACGCGCAAGCAGGCTTAGTCTATCAAAACACATCATCCTGTGTTCGAGTGTCTTTATTCTTAACCATACAATTTCTTTTGTCAACTGCCATGCATCGCCAATCGTCCCATTCGCCCGGATGCCGCAAAACGGCCTAATCTCTTCCGAGGCCACCATCCTGTCGGAGCATCAATCATCTCACCTTTGAACCCGTGAACAATCGACGGACAGCAATTCTCCTTTTGCCTTTCGCAGTGCAGTTTGTAGTGGGGCCGTGAGGCCCTGAAAAATCGCCTTACGGCGACACTACAAACGGGAAACACCGTCTTCTATTCAATCTCAAAATGAGAATCGCTGATCGACGGAATTGGTGCTTGCCAGGGATTTCCTGTCGTTGTAAAATCGGACAAACCTGAATTCAAAATTAGTGAGCGACTTGCAGCGGGCTTGCGATTCCGGCACAGTGTGAAAGTCGCTTCGAGGTAAAAAATCATGCCAGATGATATGCCTTTTTATCCGTTTATTCTCGATCATAAGCCTCGCCTCTTCTTAGACAGGCTGCTCTACCAGCTTTTCAAACGTGTTCAGTTCAATACGAACATGACGGAACCCTTGAAGCAGATGCACCGCCATGGGACCGTTGTCTATGCCATCAAATACAGAGGACGGTTGGACTATCTTCTCTACCATTACCGTTTCCGGAAAAGCCGCCTCCCCTACCCCAAAATTGCTTTCAACCTGGACATGTCCCTGGTTCTGCCCCTTTCGCAGCTCTTCCGGATATTGAAATTCAAGATCGGCTTCCTCTTCAGGCACGGCTCGCTCCCGGACCCTTACCGTACCGGTTTTCTTGAAGCGGCCATTCAAGGGGGGACCCCATCGCTGATCTGTCTGGTGGACCCCAAGGGATTCACCAGACACTTCATTCACGCGGAAAAGGACCCACTGCAGTTCCTCATCGAAACGCAGAAAGAATCCGATCGGCCCATCTACCTGGTGCCCCAGCTTGTTCTATACAAGAAAACCCCGGAAAAGGACCACCCGAACCTCCTGGACATCTTTTTTGGATTCAAAGACAAGCCCGGGACCGTCAGAAAAATCATCCTCTTCTTCAGGCACAACCGCCAGGCCTTCATCGACTTCGGGACCCCTCTTGATTTAAAGAGCCACCTCAAGGCCCGTGACCCCGCGGATCCCCTGGAAAAGACGGCCACTGAAGTAAGACAGCTCCTCCTTGAAAGTATTGACCAGCAGAAGCGGGTGATCCTGGGACCGGTCATTAAATCGAGGCAGCAATTTAAGGAAAAAGTCCTTAAAGACCCAATTGTTATGGAGGCTATTCAAACCAAATCCACGGGAAATGCAGCCCGACTCAAGCATGCGAGAAAAGAGGCTGCCGCCTATTTTGATGAGATCGCAGCCGATTACAATATCGCCTACATCCAATTTGCCAACATCGTGTTGACGTGGCTCTGGAAGAAGATGTTTCAGGGCATTGACGTCGATCCAACTGAACTGGCAAACGTAAGGGAATGCGGCAGGAAAGGCCCGGTCATCTATGTCCCGTCCCATAAGAGCCACATCGACTACCTGGTGCTCAACCATACCCTCTACCTGCATCACATACATATCCCCCGGATCGCTGCGGGCAAAAACCTCTCTTTCTGGCCCATGGGGCCGTTTTTCAGAAAATCGGGGGCCTTTTTCATCCGCAGGAGTTTCAAGGGTGCCAGGCTCTACGCCACCGTATTTACCAGATACATCACGGCCCTCCTTGAGGAGAAGCATCCCCTGGAATTCTTCATTGAAGGGGGTCGCAGCCGCAGCGGCAAACTGGTCCTTCCCAAGATCGGATTTCTCTCTATACTGATTCAGGCGTTTAAGGAAGGGCACTGCGACGATCTGGTCTTTGTTCCTGCTTCCATCACCTATGATCGCATCATCGAGGAACAGTCCTATCTCAAGGAACTCGGGGGCGACCAGAAGAAAAAGGAGAGCTTTCGACAGGTGATCGGAACCCGGCATTTCCTGAAAAGAAAGTACGGAAAGATCTATATCCGGTTCGGTCAACCCCTCCTGCTCAAGGACTATCTGAACCAAAATGGCGATCTTGGAGGCAAGACCCACAAGCGCCTGGCCTTTCATCTCATCCGCGCCATTAACGGCGCGAGCCTGGTAACCCCCCTGGCCCTCCTGGCATCCGTTATCCTGACCCGACATCGTCGAGGGTTTCATCTTCAGGAGCTGATGGATACGGTTGGGATCCTCTTGGGTTTCCTTGAAAAATACCAGACCCCTGTTGCCACAAGCCTCTCCGCACATGACAAGGCCATCGAAGAGGCCCTGGCCATTTTGATCAAGACCAACGTGGTCAGCGCCCTGGAGGACGCGGACGGATCAGAGGTCTTCTATTACGTGGATGATGAAAAAAAGAGGGAGCTGGAATATTACAAGAACAACATTGTTCACTGCTTCATGTCGCATGCATTTGTGGCCCTCTCCCTCCTGACCGGGAAGGAAGAGGTAAAGAGCGCCCGGTCGATCCTGGACGATTACAATTTCTTCAAAAAGGTTTTTCGATACGAGTTTATTTATGATGAAGGGGTCACGGTTCAGGACAAGATCGATGAGGCCACCGACTATTTTATGGAGGCCTCATATATTGTCGCAAGCGCTTCCCGGGATGGATATCGGGTAACCCGCCTCGGTTTTGATCAGTTGCCCATTTGGGCGGCCTATACAAAGACCTTCCTTGAATCCTACTGGATCGCCACACGAGCGGTTATTGCGAAAGACAAGAGCGGCAGGGATAAATCCGAACTCTTAAAGAATATGAATTATTTAGGGCAGAGATTCCACAAACAGGGCGTTATAAACCATCTGGAGGCCATCTCCAGTCTCAGCTTTGAGAACGCCCTCCGCATCATCAACGAAGACATCCTCGCAAATTCCAGAAAATCAGAAGAAGACCTCTCCCCGGCCAGAGAAAGGCTGTCCAGATTCAGCCATCGGCTCCACGATCTGTCCCATTACACCGAATAGCCGCCGACTCCTTGTGCCGACAGAGAAAAACATGAACATCGAACGTCCAACATCGAATGTGGAATGTGGAAAGGACAACGCCTCAACTCCTGACCTTGGACTTTGGACTTCGGACTCCATCGTATCTTCATGGTAACCGTTTTTGAGGTTCCGGGTGTTCATCATCTTGTTTTCAAGCCGTTATTTAATCAACAATCATAAATCGACAATCATAAATCCTATAGAGAGGCTACATCCCTACTTGAGAAATCCACTGTTCTGATATATGTGAGTGTCACAGCAAAACTTGAACCCCTGAACTCTGAATCTGTTTTCACGACAACTCCGTGGCAACCGTGAGAACTATGGGAGGACCAATGGCATGACCAAAACGTACAGAAATCTTGAGACCAAACTCATTCATTCCGGCGAGCCTGACCCGCGGATCTGCGGCGCCGTCAGTCTGCCCGTTTTTCAGTCTTCCACCTTTGAGGCCACCGGTGAACCCGGCTATTACAATCTCAAGTATATCCGCCTTAACAATACCCCGAATCATGTGACGCTTCACCGGAAACTGGCAGACTGCGAAAACGCAGAGGCCGCGCTTGTGACTGCCAGTGGAATGGCCGCCATTTCAACAACGCTTTTGGCCGTTCTTTCATCGGGCGATCATCTGCTGGCGCAGGACTGCCTTTACGGCGGGACCCACGATTTTATTGCCAGGGACCTGCCCGACCTCGGGATTTCATTCGATTTTATCGACGGGAATGACCCGGATTCGTGGAGGCTGAAACAGCGGCCCAATACTAAAGCCATCTTTGTTGAGACCATGACAAACCCCCTTCTGCAGGTTGCCGATCTCAAGGCGGTGGTCCAATTTGCAAAGGAATCGGGTCTTGTTTCGATGATCGACAATACCTTCGCAAGCCCGGTCAATTTCCGGCCCCCGGAATGGGGGTTCGATCTCTCCATCCACAGCTGCTCCAAATACCTGAACGGGCATTCAGACATCGTGGCGGGGGCTGTAATCGGCCGTTCCGACCTGATTGACCGAATCGCACGCAAACTGGCTCATTTCGGCGGCTCCCTGGATCCACATGCCTGTTTTCTCCTGTATCGAGGGATGAAGACATTGGCGGTTCGGATGAAATATCAGAATGAAAGCGCTCTCAAGATCGCCGAGTTCCTGGAAGCGCATCCATCGATTGACGCCGTCAATTATCCGGGGCTCGAAACACATCCCGGGCATGCGCGTGCCGCAGAACTCTTTGATGGTTACAGTGGAATGATGAGTTTTGAGATAAGGGGCGGATTGGAGGCTGCGGGGCGGTTCCTGCAGCGGACCACTCTGCCGATCCTTGCGCCGAGCCTTGGCGGGGTGGAAGCGCTGATCACGCGTCCGGCCGCCACCTCACATGCCGGTATGTCATCGGAGCAGCGTGAGGCACTCGGCATCTCTGACAGTCTGATCCGTCTTTCGGTTGGTTTGGAATCCACAGAGGATATGATCGCGGATCTTGGACATGCCCTTGCGTAGAGAATAGGAATTGAGGGATTAGGGGATTTAGGAATTGGATATTGGGTATCAGGTACTGGTTGCTCGTTGTGGCGAAGCGGAAATTCCGTCTTTAGCGGGACTGGGTGCTGGTTACTTAGCAGTTGCTTTCAGCTTGCCCTTTGCTCTATGCGCTTTGCCCTGTTCGTTATATACTTCGCGCCGTTGTGCCTTTGTGTGAGAAATTTTTGGTTGCGGCTATGCCGCGTTAGAAAATAAAACGGTCTCAGTCAGGAAAGGCCTTTTCATAGCCATGAAAAATACCGGCGAAACCACGATTGAATCCCTTCAGGGGAATGTCGCCCATCAGCCGGAGGTCCATGACCACCAGGTAGGCAGGGATCAGGATCTCCCTTTCATCGAAATGGACCTTGATTCCTGATGTGACAAAGGCGTTTTCTTCCCTCAGGTACAGCATGGCGATGCTTTGTGTCGGGTCTTTGTCATTCTCAATGGTGGCAACGATATCGCTTGAGCCGGTCAGGCCGGTATCATCTTTCATTCATGTTCTCCCCCAGGACTTTACAAATCCTCATCTTCTTATGATCGACAAGACATAGCGGCCCCACTTATCACATAGGAAATGACTCGGGTCAAGCTGAAAACCCTTGAAACCATCTTCTTATCGGGCTACATTGCCGCAATCATCCCAAAATACAACCCTGAAAGGGTCGCAGCCTCAACATGGATTTAACGGCTATTCAAACAGGTGACTTTTCCCCTTGCAGGGAAGACTTCTGCCGATTCTGTCACCTTCTCTACGAGCGTCACCTGGCGGCCGGTGTAGGCGGCAATGTGGCAGCCCGTTGCGGAACCCGCATATGGTTGACCCCAACGGGCCGTTCCCTCAGGGACGTGCAGCCGGAAAACATTACCGTTGTGGATGCGCACGGGGTCCTGATCCAGGGCAATATGCCCACAAAAGAGGCGAATATGCACCTGGCGGTTCTCAGGGCAAGGCCCGACATAAACGTTGTCTTTCATGTGCATGGGGCCTACATCATCGCTGCCTCAATCCTGCTCGACCCGGGGGCCAGTTCCCTGCCGGCATTGACCCCCGGGTTCGTTTACTATGCCTTTCCCCTCCCGATGATCTCTTTTATGGTCCCCGGCAGTCCGGATCTGGCAGCAGGCGTCACTGAGGCACTGTCCGAGCAGGGGGCCTCCGCCGTTCTGCTGCAAAACCACGGTCTGGTAACCGTGGGGAAGGATTTCCGGGAGGCCCTGGATATTGCCGAAGAGATCGATGAGGCGGCCAGGGTCTATGTCCTTACCGGCGGCAAGGCCCCTCCGATCGCCCGTGAGCATATAGACAGCATCAAATCGCTTGGCCACGTCTGAATTGTCGCATTAATTGGGTGCCCCTGAAAAGGGTCAACAAATTACAAAACGCCGCCTAAATTGATTCTATCGGCCTTTGGTGGGTCTGGCGGCCTTCTCATAGAGACCGAGGCGCCCCAGCCAGAAAGAAGAAAGGCAAAAGACAACCAGGATGCCAAACACCCAGGCGAAACTCCCCGTCTCGTCCTTGAACCAACCAAACAGAAAAGTGAAGAAAAAGGCGCCCACATTGGCAATAAAATTTATAAATCCAAAGAAAGCCCCTGTCGAATCACGATTCACTATGTGAGCGGCAAGTTGAAAAATGGCGCCGAAGTTGAGAGAGGCAACCCATGCTGCCATTCCGCCAAAGACTGCAACAAGGACTGCCGATGGCCCAAGGCAGAGGCAAACATATAACAGACAGAGTACGAGCATAGACCCAACCGCAATACGTTGCGCTGAAAATTTATTCAACGCCACGCCCCCAAAAATCCGACCGATTGCGCTGATGAGCATTACCATAGCCCCGGCCCATGCAAATGGCATAGTGGACGTATCGCCCCTTGCTTCTGCAACAAAAGATGGCATCCAACTACCCAAAGCCACAATGGAACCCCAGGACATGGCATGCAGGCAACCGAGTATCCAACCCTTGGGAAGGCAAACCAGCTGTCTTAGAGACGAAGTTTGCGTTGAAAGACGGTTCGGCCTGCTAAAGGAAAGGAAGGGAATAAACGCTATGAGAAGGAGGCTCAACCCACCGGGAATCATGTAAATGAATCGCCAGTTCATTTCTACGAGCGGGGGAATAAGTAGATAAACGACAATGCTTCCAATTGATATACACCCGGCCATATAGGCCTGGTAGGAACCGCTTTTTTGAGGGGGAACGCTGAGCGCCACTAATTTCATGTTGACGGCAAAGCCCATCCCTGTGCCGATACCGCATATGCCGCGGGCTGTTAGGGCAACATAAAAATCCGTATTGAGAAGGGGCAAAAGATTGCTCAAACTCACCATCGCTAAACAAATGGCCATGATACGTCCCATACCAAAACGATCCGCAAGGATACCGCCCGGAATCAGCATCAGGCCGTGCGTCCACCACAAGGCGCTGATCAGGATGGATATCTGTAGATAGGAAACCTGATACAGGGGCATCAGCGCATCAAGTGCGGCCGGGATATTCATCAGGGCCGTACCCAAATTCAGTGCCACCGCCAGGAAAAAAATTACCCTCCGGTTCAACGGTCA
>CAYPDL010000069.1:0-23864 GCA_964409475.1 uncultured Desulfobacteraceae bacterium
CATTGCTACCATACCTTCAAAAACGAGTATCCCCAATTTATGGTGAACTTTGAGGTGATCCATATCTCCCAATATTTATTTGAGCTGATTCATGAGGGAAGGCTTGAACTTAAAAAAGAGTATGTGAAGAAAGTGACCTATCACGACCCCTGTTATCTGGGCCGACATAACGGCATCTATGACGAGCCCCGGGAGGTCCTGAAGAACGTACCCGGTTTAGAGTTGAATGAAATGCCTGATTGTCGGGTAGATAGTCTCTGTTGCGGAGGGGGAGGCGGCAGGGTCTGGATGGAGACGCAAAAGGGAGAAAGATTTTCCGACCTCAGAATTGAACAGGCCACAGGAATCGGGGCCGAGGTCCTGGCTACCTGCTGCCCATACTGCATTACTATGTTCGAGGACAGCAGGGTCACCATGGGTATGGACGAAAAGATAGAGATTAAGGACATTACGGAGATTATCGCAGAAGTGATTTAGTGTCGGGATTCAGGGATGGAGGAATTTAGGAATTGAGGGATTGAGGTTCTATGTCTGCATCTTGCGGACAACTGCGCGGCTTATTGATCAACCCGCTATAAAAAAGGGAATTCTTTCTTTGTGGCTTTGGTCTTTGTGTGAGACATTTTTTGTTGCGGCGATGCCGCTTTAGTGCCTTATTCGTTTGAATCCTATCACAAAAAACAAGATTTTTTTTGCCTCTTTGTGTCTCTGTGCCTCTGTGTGAGATATTTTTGGTTGCGGGTATGGCCCGCATTAGAGACAAATCAGATCTGATAAAGGCGGATAGAAGTGGAAAACGAACAAATTGAGCAGCTTGCCAGAAATTTCGCGGGTGGCAATTTTGGAGACGTGATGGTTGTTGGTGCAGGAGTCAGCGGGATTCAGGCCTCTCTTGATCTTGCCACTGCGGGCTTTAAGGTCTATTTGGTCGAGAAGGGGCCGTCAATTGGCGGCCATATGGGCCAACTTGATAAGACGTTCCCCACCAATGAGTGCTCCACATGAATACTTGCACCCAAAATGGTCGAGGCCGACCGTCATGCAAATATCGAAATACTGACCTATACGGAAGTTGAAGACGTAGAAGGGAAAAAGGGTGATTTCAAGGTAACCCTGATAAAAAAGCCCAGATACATTATAGAGGATAAGTGTACCGGCTGTGCAACCTGTGCAGAATATTGCCCGGTTTTGATCCCTGATCCGTATAATCAGGAATTGTCCACGAATAAGGCCGTTCATATATACTTTTCCATAGCAGTTCCTCTTGTCAGCTATATAGATGAAAACTGTCTCTATCTTAAAGAGAAGAAATGCCGTATCTGTGAAGGGGTTTGTGAGAATGGGGCCATAGATTTTAGCCAGCAGCCGGAAAAGATGGAAGTAAAAGTAGGGGCAATACTTCTGTCTCCGGGATTTGAACCATTTGATCCCGGGCTAAAGAATGAATATGGCTATGGAAAGATGCCGAATGTGGTAACCAGTCTTGACTTTGAACGTTTACTGTCTGCAACCGGACCATATGAGGGTGAGGTAAAGAGGCCTTCAGACGATAAACATCCCCATAAAATAGCCTGGATTCAATGCGTAGGTTCGAGACGGGTTACCGAGGGGGATAATAGCTATTGTTCAGCCGTATGTTGCACCTATACCCAGAAACAGGTGCTTTTGACAAAAGATCATTATCCGGATGTAGAGTGTACCATATTCCACAACGATATTCGTTCCTATGGCAAGGACTTTGAGACATACTATCAAAGAGCCGCTGATCTGCCAGGCGTTAAATTTGTTAGAAGCTACGTATCAATAGGAAAAGAGATCCCTGAAACTAAGAATGTGACTTTAAGATATTCTACCCCCGACGAAGGTGTCAAAGAGGAAGAATTCGACATGGTGGTCTTATCCGTTGGGCTGAATCCTCCTGCGGAATACAAGGCTCTGGCAGAGCAGTTTGGGATCGAACTCACTTCTCACAATTTCTGTAAAACCAATCCCGTTAATCCGATTGAGACATCCTGTCCGGGAATTTTTGTAAGCGGAGCCTTTCAGGGGCCGTTAGACATCCCTGAGTCAGTCATTACGGCCAGCGGGGCCGGGTCCCAGTGTGGTGAGATCCTCGACTACAGAAGAGGGAAGCTGACACAGGAAAGGATATATCCACCTGAAAGGGATGTGTCCGAAGAAGATCCCCGGGTAGGAGTCTTTGTGTGTCATTGCGGGGCTAATATCGGGAGGGTGGTGGATGTTCCTTCCACAGTCGAATATGCATTAACCTTGCCCAATGTTGTTTTTGCACAGGAGCAGCTCTTTTCATGTACCACCAATTCTGCCAAAGAAATAGCAGACATTGTAAAGGAAAAAGGGCTTAATCGAGTGGTTGTTGCCGCCTGCAGTCCGAGGACACTTGAGCCGTTATTCCGTGACACCGTCCGGGAAGCGGGAATTAATCAATATTTCCTGGAAATGAGTAATATCAGGGAGCATAACTCATGGGTCCACTCAATGGAAAAGGAAGAGTCCACCCAAAAGGCAAAGGATCTGATACGGATGGCAACAGCTCGAGCGTGCCATCTCGAGTCTTTGCAGGAAATTGATCTGCCGGTAAACAAGGCCGCCTTAGTGGTGGGGGGAGGTATAGCCGGTATGAATTGTGCTCTCTCCATAGCGAGGCAGGGGCATGAGGTTTACCTCGTGGAAAAGGAGTCAGACTTAGGGGGAATAGCAAGAAGGATCTATTACACTTTGGAAGGGGTGGATGTTCAGGCATATTTGCGTGACCTTGTACAGAAGATTTATCAGCATCCCTTAATACATGTATACCTTAACAGCGCTATTACAGATGCTGCCGGTTATATCGGGAATTTCGTAACTAGGGTAAAATCCGACAGGGGTCTCATGGAGATAAAACATGGGGCGGCCGTCATTGCTACTGGGGCTGATGAATATAAACCCACAGAGTACCTCTATGACGAAGATGAAAGGGTGATGACCCAGTTGGAGTTAGAGGAACAGGTCTCCAAAGAAAACGAAAAGCTGATTAACGCACAAACTCTCGTGATGATTCAATGTATAGGCTGCAGAAATGAAGAGAGAAATTATTGTGCCCGGGTATGTTGTAGTCAGGCAATAAAAAACGCCTTAAAATTGAAAGAAATGAACCCTGGCATGGATATTTACGTCCTCTTTCGGGATATGAGAACGTACGGGCTTATGGAAGACTATTACCGTGAAGCGTCCGAAAATGATGTGAAGTTTATCCGCTGGGAGCCCGACGACAAACCTCAGGTGGAGGCAACGACGGCGGAAGGGATGCCTGTCTTGAGGGTGACCGTGACCGATCTGATCTTAGGCCAGAAGCTTGCTGTTGATGCAGATTATCTTATTTTATCTGCAGCGGTTATTCCTTCAGAGAAAAGCAAAGAAGTATCTGAACTGTTCAAGGTCACTTTAGGACCGGATGGTTTTTTCAAGGAAGCCCATGTCAAATTAAGACCTGTTGATTTTGCCACAGAAGGTGTTTTTCTGTGTGGAACAGCACACTATCCCAAGCATATATCTGAAGCTATTAATCAGTCTTATGGAGCTGCCGGACGCGCCATTGCCCTTCTTTCACATGATACGGTCACAGTTTCAGGGGCGGTTTGTGAGGTGGATGAAAAGAAGTGCATGGGGTGTGGGGCATGTGCCTCAGCCTGTACGTATGCTGCCATAACTCTTCGTGAGACGCGCCAGGGGAAAAAGGCCGAGGTTAACCCTGTTTTGTGTAAAGGAGATGGGCTTTGTAATGCGAAATGTCCGACTGGGGCTATTAGGCTGAAGCACTTTACAGATGAAGAGATCTTGAGCCAGATTGATGCGGCTATCCCAAATGAAGGGGTTATACAGCAATTTGATGTGGCGGTTGGTGATGTGTAAATTGGATGTTCAACGCACAGGGCGCAAGGAAAATCACCTTCGCGTTTAAAGATCCTACGCCTTGTGCTCTATGCCTTGAACCATATCACAGGCATAGCTTAATATTTCTGATAAAGGGCTGACGGCCTTCGTTTTTTAATGTGGAATAAAATGAGGTGAAAACACATGAGTACGGGACTTCAATTTAAACCAAGAATATTAGGTTTTGTATGCCACTGGTGAGGATACGGTGCTGCTGACCTGGCTGGAGTTTCCAGACTGCAATATTCTCCTGAAATCAGGCTCATTCGCGTCATGTGTTCCGGTAGAGTCGACCTGAAATTTATACTCCGAGCATTCTCAAATGGAGTGGATGGAGTCTTTATTGGTGGTTGCCGTCTTGGCGAATGTAATTATGTTACCCATGGTAATTACCATGCCCTGAACATGGCGCTTCTCTGTAAAAAAATAATGGAACATATAGGGTTAAATTCGGAAAGGCTGAAGATTGCTTTTATGTCTTCTGCAGACGGAGTGCGTTTTGTCAAAAAAGTTAACGAGTTATCTAATAAGGTTAAAGAGTTAGGCCCTCTTGGCAAAAATGAAGGATTAGATCAGAATGAATTGAAGGCCAGAGTTGAAGAAGTCGCAAAGCTGGTTCCCTATATTAAGCTAATAAAAAAAGAGAAGTTAGAGTCACATCTTGAAAATGAAGAAGAGTATGACGGATTTTTCACTAATGACGAGATAGACGAGTTATTTCGTGAAGTACCATCGTATTATATTGATCCGGATAAGTGCAAGGCCTGTATGACGTGCCTCAGGAGATGTCCTGTAGAGGCGATTATCGGCGGGAAGAACCAGATCCATGTCATTGACCAGGACAAATGCATCAAATGCGGGACCTGCTTTGAGGCTTGCCCGCCCAAATTTGGGGCCGTGACGAAAATTTTCGGCGATCCTGTTCCGCCCCCTATTCCTGAAGAAGAACGAACCATCGTCAGAAAGAGCAAAAAAGAATGAGATAAGAACTCTTAAGGAGGACCCATGAACGAGAGCACCATAAAAATCAGACTCATGCAGGCTGATGATTTTGACGCTGTGGTTGCGATTGACCAGAAAGTGCTCAAGGCTTCCCGGACGGAGTACTATGAAGTGAAGTTTGAAAAACTTTTTCAGACCAAAGATTATTTGCCTGTATCCCTTGTGGCGGAGAAAGAAGATGGAACAGTGGTAGGGTTTGTCATGGGGGAAATCTATATAGGAGAATTCGGCATTTTCCAGGAAGAGGCAAGACTGGACACCATCGGCGTTGACCCCGGCTACCAGCATCAGGGTATCGGTGAGCAGTTGATTGGTGAGTTCATGGATCATTTGAGAAGCGTAGGCGTTCAGAAGGTAAACACCCTGGTCGACTGGAATGATTCAAATCTGATACATTTCTTTAGCGCGAACCAATTTGGCCCGTCCAAAACTATTAACCTGGAACGAAGCCTTTGATGTCGCCGCGGTGAGACATCCTGTTTTCAGATCCCTCCCAGTGAAGATTGTCCTGCCTGCCATTCCGGATATCCAATGAGGGCTTACGCCTTATGATTTCTTCAAAACTCCCGGTGGAGAATGACGGGCGGCATATGAGCGCACGTTGAACGGCACCGGATGAACAGCGGTGGGGGATGCGGGGATCATTACCAACCGAAATAACGTGGAAGGCCAGACTGAATCCCCCTGATTTATCAAAGGGTCGGAAATTATGTGGGATGTTACACAGGACGGGCCTTCATGCCATTTTTCAAAAATATTCGGGGAATTAATTTGAGTGGAATGCATTTTGTAGCCTTTGATCAACCAAAGCCATTTGATTCTTCCCGTCAAAATATTTTATCGGCCGGCTTACCTTTTCGCTGTTCTTCCTTACCCGAACGGGACAGCATCTGTTCCAAACGGTTGGTGTAAACAATCAGCATGTGGTACTCAGGCTCGTCATAGCGCCCGATAATCCGGGCAATGACAAACACATCCTTATTTTTATGCCAACTCAAGGACCAGCTTTTTCCTTCCGAAATGGGGATCTTTTGCGGCGGGCCGTATTTGTCTTTCACGGTCTCGATGAGCGCGGAAATTTCTTTTTTGGCGGTCATTTTGACTAAAAGCGGGCAACCGGATTCATGACCGTAAATAAGCTCAACATAGTCAAAAACGGTGTTCCGCTGCCGGGTATTTCGAAAAGTCAGCTTGGTGGCCGGATATTCTTTTCGCACCACATCGTTGATGTTGAGCCGCTGGTTCAACTTCGCCAGGTCCGGATAGTACGTCTTCAGGAATTCCGTGTATTTCAATTCAAGATCTATGGTGCTGTTGCGATCGATTGCATCGGAGCCCAGAGCGGACCTGAGTCGGTCGCGCACTTCAGAATCCATTACGGTATTGGCTCCGATGTCCATAAACTGGAACGATTCCGGAACGCTTGATACATCGGCAGGCCCATTTTCCTGCTTTCCACATCCGCAGAAAGCAAGCCAAACCATATAGGACAATAAGAGCCATTTAAGATGATTCAAATTATTTCGCAACATGGTATCGACCCAATCGCTTGCTTTGACGTTGTGATAGTGCCAGCAGCATCTTTTTCAGACGCTCCTCTAATGTGACACGGGAACAGGCAAAATTCAAGCACAGAAAACCAGGGGCGCCATTGGTTTTCCCGATCTTCAACTCCTATTTTCCCCCAATATGGTCTTGGGCGCCAGTCACTATTCAATCCAAGGCTCGATAAAGCATCGAACGTATCGGCGTTGCAGTGCTGCTACTAAGGCATTCTGGGCCTGGTAGCCGGAAACATCAGAAGGGTTCGTTCAGGGCCTTTTCCATCTCCTTCGGATCGGTGATGGGGGCCTGACAGGTATACCCTCGGCAGACATAGGCCGTGGCCTTTCCTTCTTTAGGGATCATATCCCTTACAAACGGGGCCAGGGCCGATAGGCTACGTCTATTTTCATCCCCGGAAACGAGAAGCACCGCTTGATGGGGCAGAAAGTGCTGATGGATAAACGTCACCATGGCCTGGGTATTGTTTTCCGAGAGGTCTCCGGCAATGACCACCTCCTGCACAGGACCGGTCACGAAGTCCAAGGCCTGCAACAGTTGGGTATGGGCCGCGGGATATTCGTCCACCTGGGCGGCAAAGGTCCGGAGAAGGGCATCCGTTTTCTCTTCCAGCATGGCATCCCCGGTGAGCCTTCCGAGCCGAAGCAGGCTTAATGCGGCCACGGAATTGCCGGAGGGAAGGGCGCCGTCTTGAACATCCTTGCTCCGGGTGATGAGTGTTTCGTTTTCCATGCCCGTGAAAAAGAATCCTCCGTTCTCCTGATCCCAGAAGAGTTCCAGCATGGAACGGGTAAGCGCCATTGCGTGCTCCAGATGGGTTGGATCAAAGGCGGTTTCATAGGCCTCCACCAGTGCCCACACCAGGAAGGCATAGTCGTCCAGGTAGCCGGGATGAGCCGCTTCGCCCTCCCTGTACCGACGTAGCAGACGGCCGTCCTTTACCCGCAACGTATTGAGGAGAAAGGTGAGGGCCATTTGAGCGGCATTCAGGTAGGCCTTCTCTCCCAGTGCCCTGCACCCCTTGAGAAGGGCGGCGATCATGAGTCCATTCCAGGACGTGAGGATTTTGTCGTCCTTAAAGGGATGGATACGCTTCTCCCTTGCCAGGAAAAGCCGCTCCCTGGACTCCTGCAGGATGGATTCCAGCTCTTGTTCGTCGATCTTCCGGAGTTTTGCAAAGGAAGGCACGGGGTCGACAATGTGAGGAATGCTTCGGCCCCCTTCGAAGTTGCCGCCCTCGCGGATATCGTAGAAGCTGCAGAAAAGCTCCGCCGATTCCTCTCCTAAAATCTCCCGGACCTCCTGTGGGGTCCAGAGGTAGAAGAGTCCTTCCTTACCTTCACTGTCCGCATCTTCAGCCGAGTAAAAGGCGCCCTCCGGCGCGGTCATGTCCCTTAGGACATAGGTGAACACCTCCCGGGCAACCCGGGCGTAAAATGGCTTCCCGGTAACCTGGTAGGCTTCGGTGTAGGCCATGGCCAGCAGGGCCTGATCATAGAGCATTTTTTCGAAGTGGGGTGCGAACCATTTCTCATCCACGGAGTAACGGTGGAAACCGTAACCGATGTGGTCGAAGATCCCTCCCTGACACATGGACTGAAGCGTCTTTTCCACCATCTCCAAATCGAGAGCATCCCGGCTTCGCTTGTACCGGCGAAGGAGAAAAGTGAGTTGATGGGGGGTGGGGAATTTTGGAGCCCCTCCGAATCCTCCCCATTGCGGATCAAAGGTTCGGGCCAACTGCTGCCCTGCCTTTTGGATGGTCTCGACGCCCAGGGTCTTCCCGGAGGAACTCGCTCGGGAAAAATTTTGAATATGTTCGGTGATCTGATCTCCCGTACTCAGGAGCCGGTCTCTGTCATCTTTCCACAACTTGGCGATTTTTAGGAGTAATTCGGGAAAACCGATAAGCCCCATGCGGGGGGTTCTGGGGAAATAGGTTCCGGCGAAAAAGGGATGCCGCTGCGGGGTGAGGAAAACCGACAGGGGCCATCCGCCCTGGCCGGTGAGGGCCTGGCATACGGACATATAAATCTTGTCCACATCCGGTCGCTCTTCGCGGTCCACCTTGATGGAGACAAAGTGGTCGTTGAGGATCCGGGCTGCCTCCGGGTCTTCAAAGGACTCGTGGGCCATGACATGGCACCAGTGACAGGTGGCGTAGCCGATGGACAAGAAGATGGGTTTATCCTCTTCTGTTGCCTTTTCAAAGGCTTCCTCTCCCCAGGGGTACCAGTCCACCGGGTTTTCGGCATGCTGGAGCAGATAGGGGCTTTTTTCATGTATGAGGGCGTTATGAGAGGTTTTAAGTGAATTGTTCATGCTCATATTTCCTCCATAAGTGATTGGCATCGTTCCCGCGTCCTACTGCTCCCGCAGATATTTCTCCTTCACTTTGGGCTGCCGGAAAGAAAAGGGCTCGGGAAAGGAACTGCCGGGCCCTGCAATTTTCAGGGCGCAAAGACCCTGGATCAGGCGTTGGCTACCGTGGGCAGATCCAATTCTCTCTTCTCAGAGCAGAGGGCTTCCTCCAAGGCGTCTTCGATTCTTTCCACAAGCACAATGTTCAGATCCTCCCGCACCTCTTGGGGAAGCTCTTCCAGGTCATTTTCATTGCCACACCACGCAATAGGTCTTGACAGGGGTATGAAGCCCTTTCACCTCGGTATCTCCCATCTCTTCCACCTCAACGGCGTCCTTCAACATGTGGTAGGTCCTCTGACTGATCAGGATCTGTCCGGGCCCGGCGGTTGTTTCAAGGCGTGAGGCCACATTGACTTGGTTCCCGATCACCGTGTAGTCGCTGTACGCATCTGAGCCGACATTGCCCACCGTCGCAAACCCGCTGTTGATGCCGATCCCCACGCCCAATCGGTGTCCATACCGGTTCCATTCATCCGACAGGTCTGCGACCTTTCTCTGCATGTCCATGGCCATGCGGACGGCCCGGTCCGCATGATCGTCCATCGGAATCGGATCACCGAAAAAGATGAGGAGGCCGTCACCCACGATCTTATTCAGCGTCCCGTCGTAATCATGGACAATTCGGATCATTTCCGAGTGGTATCTGCTCAGGAGCTGGAACAGCTCCTCCGGTTCCAGGCTGTCGGTGAGAGATGAGAACCCCCTGATATCGGTGAAGACCACGGTCATCATCTTTCTCTGGGGTTCTGTCCACAACGTATCTTCGCTGCTCAGGATTTTCTCTGCAAGCTTGGGGGAGAGGTACCGGCGCAGCTGATTATATTTTTCCAACTCGATGACCTGGGCCTTGACCTTTGCCTCTAGGTTCCTGTTCAGGAGGAGCAGTTCCTGCTGGGCCTCGCGAAGTTCCGAGGTGCGTTTTTCAACCCTGTTTTCCAGATCCCTGTTGGTCTCGTCCAGGCGGGCCTTTGCATCCATCAGTTCAGAAAGGGTGTTTTCGAGCTTTACATAGGCCTGATTCCTGGATGCCATGCTCTTTCTGAGCTGGTTGATGATCTCCACCAGTTCCTCCCCTGAATCTCGATGGTTGTTGCGTATCCGGAATATCTGGGACAGACGGCGGAAAATGGATAGCCGGTCATATGAAACATCCAAGATGAAATAGGGCGCCATAAAGATCTCACCTGCCGTGAAGAGGATCCGGTCGCCCAGCCGAAGTGTTTCTGTTACGAGGATAGCCTTTCTGTGATTGTCCGGTACCGCATCGGGATGAGGCGGGATCTCGGCGTATTTTCCCAAGAAGATCTCTTTGCCGTTTTTTACCTCCGGGGCGAGAAAGACTGTTTTTCCGACGATTACACGGCCGTCCCTGTCCGGCGCCTTGAGGGTCATGACGTCCGCCGCGATCCTGACATCCAGCCGGTATGGCGTGAATTCCGGGTCTTGATTAAAAAGGATTTCAGGGTCATAAGGGAGCAAGGGCTGCCGGATGACGGCAGGGGGCAGCCCCCAGATGGTCGGAATGGATGAAAGGATGCCCCGGAGGTAAGAGTCGCCGATGTAATCCCGGTTCGGGTCAAAATCACTGTGAAATTGAATCGTTAAAAGGGTCCTGACCTTTCTGGAATCCGGGTCGTAGGCAGGCGGGGAAATAATCTCGATCTCTTTGGTATCGTTAAAATTCTTATTAAAAAAGGGGAGCCGGCGATATCCGTCGTCGGGTGTGGCAAAGACCCTCACAAAATAGTGGAATCGGCCCCATGAACGGAGCCTTGCCGATGAAGCGCCGCACTTGAAAAAGAAATCGGGCTCGCCCACCAGATCTTTTGCCTTCCTGAATATGCGCTCGAAGTTGTCGTAGGTGGTCCATTCATCTTCGTTAAGGAAGAAGTCCTGCGCGGAAAGGTATTCATCGCGGGGATAGGAGAGGCCCTCGAACAGGGATGGGTGACTGCCGATCCTGCTTTTGACATAGGCGGCGATGATTCTGATATTGCGATTGCTGATACAGTCAGGACGGCTCATGGCTCAAACCCAGGACACGGATTACCAAAACGGGGCATTGGACCAAACAATCCCATGATATCCCTAATCGGGAAAAGTAACAAGGACCTTTGTGATCGAATCCATTTTATCGCTTGACAAAGGGGGCAGGTGTTATAAAATAGAAACCAATATACGGGACGTGGCGCAGCCTGGAAGCGCACCTGAATGGGGTTCAGGGGGCCCGGGGTTCAAATCCCCGCGTCCCGACCAGAAAAATAATAAAATTGAGGGGTTAAGCGTCTTGCTTGCCCCTCTTTTTTTGGATTACAGGTATTGTGTAACCTATGTGTAACCCACTCGACTTCCACCGTAAAAAAGCTCCTCTGTAAGTGTTTGATATTATGCAACTCCTGTTTTTCTTATAAATCTACTCAAAAAGAGAACTCTTGTCACTTTCATTGTAACTTCAGTTAGTTATTAGTTGGCTGTCTGAGAGCGCACCTGATACATCTTTAGGTGGTGCGTAGGGACATCGTGAACCCGTTAGGCGGGGCCCAGATTTTGGCCGATGTGACATGTAAGGCAAATGTATGTTGTGCTGACGTACCCGGAGACTGGGCCTTGTATGTCCAGCTTTCAGCGGGATTTCCCGGATCCAGTCCAGGACAGGCTTAGGTCATAGCTTTGCGCTCCGACTCACTTCGGACGGCCCCTCACGGTTTCGCCCTTGTCTTCGGCTAAGGAAGATGTCGGTAAGGGAGAAATCTTTGGAATGGAGGTGGACAAAGATGACAATATTATCATTGCCTATGTAGAATTTTCCAAGTACATCTCTCTTGGAGACGATCTTATGAACCCCCATCATCCAGCCTGCGGCGACGTCAATGTCAAAAAGAGCGGAGTTTACAAGATCGATGCAAAGACCCGCGCGGTCACAGCCGTGGCGACAAGAGCTGACGGCTGGCCCTTTTGCTTCCCGGACGACGTTGCCTTGGACACCGACGGTAATATTTACCTTACCGACTTGACCTATTCCGGTGTCTGGAAGATCTCAGCGGACGGCAAAAAGGTCAGCATGTGGTCGGATGACCCATTGCTTAACTGGTCGGAACCATCGTTGCCGATGGGTGCGAATCCGATTGTTATTGATAAGCAGAATAAGAATATTTATGTCGCCACCACGACCATGGATGGGCGCATTGTTAAAATTCCTATCAAAGAGGACGGCAGTGCGGGTAAAGCGGAACTTGTTTCACGGGGGCACACGTATTTCGATGGGCTGGAGATAGACGATGAGGGCTACATCTATGCGGCCGAGTCCAATGTTAGCATTAACCAGATCATCGTCCTTCCGCCGAATACGATCGGATGGCTTGGCATGACACCGAGGAAGGTAATCGGTATAGGCGACCCGCTGCAAGGTCCCACCAGTATTGTAATCAGGGATGGTGTGCTTTACATTGCGAATCTGGCTTTTGGACTGCCCGACGAAAAAAAGAACAAGGCCGTAGTTGCTATTGAGAACTTTTCTAAAAAAATAGCATTAGCAATCGGGATAGGTGAAGGCCTCTCGGCCTTCACCTATCCACATGGAAAGGGCGGAGGCTCTATGAACCTCTGGGCGGTATACTTTTGTTTTTCCGTTTTTTGGTACGCTTTTCACTCCCATTGACAGCAGTACAAAAGAAAATAGATGATGGTTATTCCCACAAGCCACATCGGGATGAACCAAATGAGGTGCCAGTTGCTCCAGCCAAATTTCTTTTTGAGGAGATAGAACACTCCAAGAAAGGGTAGCAACAAGTTCCGTCAAGTCAAGTATGGGTAAAAACATGTCATGGCATTTTTCAATAGAGCCATGATTGTTTCGCAATACTTGCCTTTTGAACTGACCTCAACCGAACAACTTGCTCTCCATGCCTGCCTTCTATCAAATGGAGGACTACCGATATATGCTGTGCAATGCCTTTTGGGGGGTTGAACCATCGGTCTACTACGCGCCACCCCGTGCTCCCAGAAGACTGTAGCAATCCCAATTTGTAACTGTTTAGGATTCTGAAAAAGGCATCATAAGGTGATCGCCTGTGACGTATTTTCAACAGGCTAAAGCGTTACCCCAATTTCAACAACGGTCGGTCCGCCACGGATTTCATCTCAAACATCTTTTTCGACGTCGCTTTCAACACTCTCGCGAGCTCCCCCGCTGAAAACTGCACAAAGGGCCCAGATGCCTTCCCCGAACATTCGGTCACGGCAAAGGATTTTCCTTGACAACCTTCTAACAATCGTTTAATAGAATTTCTTAAAAGGAAACTTAACAATATAAAGTTTCATAAAATTCATCACTGAAATATATTTTATAAATATATTTAGTAAAAACATATAAGTGATTGTTTCATAGTCATCTTTCCCCGGTCACGTTTGTTTCAACCCGGCGGATGTTGAACAGGAGTCGGTCATGTTACCCGAACATGAAATCGGAAAGAATATCCGAACGATCAGAAAGCTGAAAGAACTGACACTGGAAGATCTGGCCGGGAAAACCGGCTTTACCAAAGGTTACCTTTCCAAGGTTGAGAATTCTGAAAAAGCCCCCCCTGTATCCACCCTCCTCAATATCGCAAGGGCGATGGATGTCAGCATGTCAACGCTCTTCGGCGAAGGTCACGAGCCGACGAGCCTTTCACTGGTCAAACGAAACGAGCGGCAGCAGATGGCGCGGGACGGTACAACGTTCGGGTATTCTTATGAGACGCTGGCACATAAATATCCGGATAAGAAGATGGAACCGTTTATTCTCACCATCCCGCCCGAGATTGAAAAGAGTCCCCTATTTCACCACCAAGGTGAAGAGATGATCTTTGTCCTCCGGGGTACACTGCGGTTTTTGCATGGAGAAAATGAATACCTCCTGGAGCAAGGCGATTGCATATATTTTGATTCAGGTATCGACCACCGGGGTTTTGCGCTTGGCAGCCGTGAAGTCAAAATCCTCATTGTCATATTGAGCAGCTAAGGGTTCATTCTTGAGCGAGCCGTGGACGAATTATACCCTTTCGGATGGATGTCCCAAGCAGACAAGGTAAAAGCGGCGGGTCGACCGCACATGTTCCTGTCCGCGATGAGGTTGCTCTTTTAAACAGCAACATTCGTTTCAACAGGAGATCAAATGGATGCGTATATCATTCAAGGGATGCACGGACTGGTTTATGGGATGCTCCTCTTCCTTGTGACCTCCGGGCTCACATTAGTATTCGGGATGATGGGTGTCCTGAATATCGCTCACGCAGCCTTCTACATGGTGGGCGCTTATTTTGCCTATACCCTGGTCGCGTGGACAGGGAATTTCTGGATCTGCCTGATTCTGGTTCCCATTGGCGTTGGTCTCATCGGCGCCTTTGTAGAGCGGGTACTGTTGAGAAAGGTCCATGCCTTAGGGCACGCCCCTGAACTGATGCTCACCTTCGGCATCTTCTACATCTTGGCCGAAGTCGTAAAGTGGACCTGGGGCACATACCCTCTAAACGTGCAACCCCCAGCTGTATTGTCAGGTTCCATCCCCTTCGCGGGCGCCACATATCCCATTTATCGGCTCTTCATCCTCCTTATCTCAGCAATTGTGTTATTCATACTTGCCTTCATCATGCAAAAGACCCGCATCGGGATTACGGTCCGGGCCGCGGTCTTTGATAATGAGATGGTGGATATCCTGGGAACTAATGTGCAGGCGGTGTTCTTGGGGGTTTTCTGCATCGGTTCCGCCCTTGCGGGGCTTGCGGGGGTTGTGGCCGCGCCTTTCTTGACCACCTATCCGGGCATGGGTCTGGAAATCCTGATAGACGCGTTCGTGGTTATTGTCATTGGAGGCTTTGGGAGTGTTTGGGGGGCACTGCTGGCCGCGCTGATGATCGGGGAACTCCAGTCTTTTGGAATTATGTTTATCCCTCAACTGGCATTGGTTTTTCAGTTCTTACTCATGGCTATTGTTCTGGTGTTGAGACCTCAAGGTTTGTTCGGGGAGGCGGCATGACAAAACATAGATTCCGAAATACGATCTTTGGCCTGATCGTCCTGATACTGCTCATCATCCTTCCCTTTGTTCTATCGGAAGTGCAGTTGAACATCGCAATTGAAATTGTCTTCTTTAGCCTCTTTGCAGTTAGCTATAACCTGCTCTTAGGCTACGGGGGCCTCCTTTCCTTTGGGCATGCGGCCTACTTCGGCACAGGCGCGTACTTCACGGTCTTTGCGTGTCAATTCATTGCCGGAATGCCCCTTCCATTAGCCATCCTGATCGGTGGGTTGGGCGGGGGGGTGATGGCTGCCATTGTGGGGTTCTTTTGTGTCCGGTTGAGCGGGACCTATTTTGCACTGCTGACCCTGGCCTTTAATCAGTTGATATATTCAATTGCCCTCAAGTGGAGAAGTTTGACCGGAGGAGACGACGGGATCGGCTTCGACAAGCCGGATATACACCTCCCCCTCGTCGGCAACGTGGATATGTTTGTCACCTCCAACGTCTATTATGTGACGCTGATGGTGGTCCTCATTTCCCTCGGACTCTTATGGTTCTTGTTGCGGACCCCCTATGGCAACACTGTCGCCTGCATCAAAGATAACGAGGACCGGGCCGAGTTTATCGGGTATAACGTCTTTCGGTCCAAGCTAAGCCTTTTTGCAATGGCGGGTTTTTTCGCGGGAATTGCCGGAAGCCTTTTTGTTATCTTCGCGGAATTTGTTTCTTTAGATGCCATCGGTTTACCCATGTCCACAGAAATCCTTTTCATGACCTTCATCGGTGGGACAGGTTCATTTTTGGGCCCGGTCCTTGGGGCAGGAGTATTCATCTATTTTACGGAATGGGTCAGCGACATCACTGAGAATTGGGAATTTTTCCTGGGCCTCCTCTTTGTGATACTCATCCTGTATGCCAACAAAGGCCTGATCAGTCTCATCCCCACCAGGCTCAAGGTCTTTTGGAATAAGAACACACCGGTTGGAGGAGAACGATGACAGCGCTTTTGCAGATCAATAGTGTCGCGAAGGATTTCAGCGGGCTTGAGGTCCTCCTGGGGATTAATCTAACTGTTGAGGATGGGGAACGTCATGCCATCATCGGGCCCAACGGGGCTGGAAAGAGCACGCTTTTCAATGTCATTACCGGCAGGCACCGGGTTTCAGACGGCCAAATCCTCTTTAAGGATCGCGATATCACAAACTGGTCTCCCCACAGGGTGAGCCGGATAGGCCTGGCCCGCTCCTTCCAGGTAACCAATATCTTTCCCAATATGACGGTGTATGAAAATATCCGCAACGTCATCGTTTCTAAGAAAAGGATGCGGTTCAACATCTTTAAGATACTGGGGAGCATAGAAGACGTGAATTCGGAAACGCGCGGTCTGTTGGAGACCATCGGACTTGCGACCCATTCTGACACACCTGCCGGAGAACTCGCCTACGGTCATCAGCGCGCCCTGGAAATCGGCCTGGCGCTGGCCATGGACCCGGAGTTGATCCTGCTTGATGAACCCACTGCCGGTATGACGACGGAGGAGACACGGGATGCCGTCAAACTGATCGAACGTATCACTGCGGGAAAGACCCTGGTCATCATCGAACACGACATGGATGTGGTTTTTTCCATTTCCGACCGCATATCTGTTCTTTACTACGGGAAAATTTTAGCCACTGGGACTGCTGAGGAGATCAGGGGAAATCAAGAGGTCAAGAAAGCTTATTTAGGGAGCAAGAAATGATATTAGAGCTGAAAGGCATCAATACCTTTTATGAAAAGAGCCATATCCTCCATGATGTTTCGATGCATGTGAACAGAGGCGAAGTCGTCGGGCTCCTGGGCCGAAACGGTGTGGGCAAATCGACCACACTGAAGAGCATCAGCGGGGTAGTGGTCCCGCGGACGGGTTCCATCCTATTCAACGGAAAAAAAGTGGTGGGCATGAAACCACACCAGATCACTCGCTTGGGCGTCGGGTACGTTCCGGAAGAAAGGCGGATATTCCCCATCCTGACCGTCCACCAGAATCTGCTCCTCGGTCAGAAACCGGGAAAATTGCAAAATCAGATCAAGGAAGCCTGGACCATAGAACGGGCCTACGCGCTTTTCCCGCAACTGAGAGCGAGGCAGACCAGCAAAGGCGGCCATCTTTCCGGAGGCGAGCAGCAGATGCTCACCATTGTACGCACCCTCATGGGCAACCCGGAGCTTCTGCTTCTGGATGAGCCGACCGAAGGGCTTGCGCCAATGCTGGTGGACACTGTGTCAGATGTGGTCAGAGAAATCCATAAAGCCGGCATCTCGATTCTTCTGGTGGAGCAGGGCTTTGAGGTCATACTCGATTTGACGACAAGAGCCTATGTCATGAGCAAAGGTCAGATCGTGTTTGACGGGACATCTCAGGAGTTAGCGGACAATCGCGAGGTACGCGAAAAGTACCTGGAAGTCTGAATTTTGGAGTCAAAGGGGGTGATAGGTATAGGTTTGGAAGGGGAAGTGTCTGTGATAGACGGAACAATCATGTCTAATAAAAAGGAGGCAAAAATTATGAAAAGGAAATGTTTTGTACGGGTTTTTGCAGCGGCCATCTTTGTATTTTTGGCAGTCGCTTTTTTGGTTCCGGCGGCAACAGCGGCTGACGAAATCGTTTTCGGAATCTTAGAACCCCTCTCAGGGCCGTTTAAAGATGTGGGTGATCGTTACGTCAATGCGGCCAAGTTCGCTGTGGAGCAGATCAATAAGGAAGGGGGCCTCTTGGGAAAAACGGTCGTGGCAGCGGTAGAGGACGACGCCCTTAAACCTGCCATTGCCGCCAGAAAGGCCAAGAAACTGGTCCTTGAGGATGGCGCAAAGTTTCTCATGACCGGAACAGGGAGCCACATTACACTCGCCATAAACACCGTGGCCAAGAAATACAAGGTGATCAACCTGACCTATGGGACCGAGGCGGCGAGCATTACCGGATCAGAGTTTATTCCCTATACCTTCAGGGCCTGCATGAATACGGATCAGCATTCTGCCGCAGTCGTAGAATATATCGTTAAGAAGTATCCGCAGTTCAAGAAGTATTATATCATCTGTCAGGACTATGCCTTCGGACGTGAGGCAGCCGATGGTTTCAGGAAAAAATTCAACCAGATCAAACCTGAAGGCGCAAGGATCGTGGGTGAAATCTTTCATCCGATCGCCTGCAAAGATTTTGCTCCCTATATCAGCGGCATCATGGCATCCGGGGCTGAAGTGGTGTTGTCAGCCAACTGGGGAACCGACCTCAGGCTCTTGATTAAACATGGGGCCTCCATGGGTTGGAAGGCCAAATTGGGTAACTACTTTCTCAACGATCCCCTTATCCTGAGAGACCTGGGGAAAGAAGCTCTGGGCTTTGTAGGCGCTGATTCGTACATGATCACCATCGATTCTCCGAAGAATAAAGAGTTCCTCGCAAAGTGGTCTGAGAAATATAAGGATGCCCCACTTGAGTACCGGTATCCGACACTCAGCATGGGGAGGGCTTATTGGGCCGTTCGTTTCTTAGCCGAGGCCATAAAGAAGGCTGGTACCACTGATGTGGAAGCCGTTATCAAGGCATGGGAAGGGATGAGCTTTGAAACCGCCTGGGGCCAGGTCACCATGCGTGCGTGCGACCATCAGATGATTACGCCCGGCGTGGGAGGAGAAGTCGTGGCCAAGAGCGAGTTCTTCGATTTCCCCTATGTGGGTCCGGCAACCATCATCCCGGCTGCGGATATCACGACCCCGCCTGCTGAGACCGGAAATCCACGGTGCAAGTAGACCATATGGCGTTATCTTAAGAGGAAGAACATGGGGGGAATTTAGCCCCCCATGTTCTTCCTATCGTCCGACAACAAAGGGGTCTTTAAAAAGGTTCAGGCGGTATGCGAAGAAAGGAAAAAGAGCATGGCCCGAAAGGTGATCATATCTGCAGCAATTACCGGTTCCATTCATACCCCGACCATGTCACCGTATCTCCCGATTACCCCGGACCAGATCGCGGGCCAGGCAGTTGAGGCTGCCCGGGCCGGGGCCGCCGCCGTGCATATCCACGCCCGGAATCCTGACAACGGGATGCCCAGTCCCGATCTGAATCTCTTTCGAGAAATCGTCGACAGGATCCGATCGGAATCGGATGTCATCATCTGTATCACCACCGGCGGCGCCGCCGGGATGACCGTGGATCAGAGGGCGGCGCCGGTTACGGAGTTCAGGCCGGAACTGGCATCCTTCAACATGGGCTCCATTAACTTTGCCCTGTTTCCGGTAATCGAAAAGTATAACGAGTGGAAGTACGACTGGGAAAAACCGTTTTTAGAGGGCAGCAAAGCGAACATCTTCCAGAACACATTCGCCGATTTAGAGAAGATCTGCGGTATCATGCGGGATAACGGGACCAAACCGGAGTTGGAGATATATGACGTCGGCCATCTCTATAATGCCAGCTTTCTCCTCTCCGAGGGGTTTCTGGAGCCCCCTCTCTTTCTACAGTTTGTCATGGGGATCCTGGGCGGGATACAGCCGACCTTCAACGATCTGCTACACTTGAAGGAGACGGCAGACCGGCTATTCGGGGAGAACCAATATCAGTGGTCTGCCTTTGGTGCCGGACGGATGGAGTTCCCCATCTGCACGATGGCCGTTTTGATGGGAGGGAATTGCCGCGTCGGTCTGGAAGATAGCCTGTATGTGTCCAAAGGGGAGCTGGCCAGGTCCAACGCGGAACTGGTGGAGAAGATGATCCGGATTATTCGCGAATTCTCAATGGCGCCCGCAACACCCGATGAAGCCAGGAAGATACTCAAGATCAGGAAGTAGATGATGGATCAGAACGATGTGAAACGGGCAGTCGTGGCGGGCGCCGGTGTTATGGGGCATCCCATTGCCCATGTGTTTGCCCAGGCCGGGATTGAAGTGAACCTGGTGGATCTGAATCAGGCGGTCCTGGAACGCGCCATGGGTCTGATCCATGCCAATCTTGAAACATTGGCCGAATTCGAAAGGATATCCAAAAGACGATATCCCGGGGGTGGTCGCCCGCATTCATCCCTTTACAGATCTGGCCGCCGGGGCTCTGTGAGCCCCCTCGTAAAAGAGAAGGTGGATGCGGGAGATTTGGGAGTCAAGACATCGAAAGGTGTTTATGATTACGGGGGACGGAGCGAAGCAGAGATCCCGAAGAAGAGAGATCGGCGCTATCTGAAGCTGCTCGGTTACCTTGAGAAGGTCAAGGCATTTGAGCGTGTTTGATGTCGGCTGGTGTTTTTTAGGCTTCCATTAGGCCCATGATAACAAAGGGGGGAGTCAACCAATGAATCCAGAAATTAGAAAGGTCGCCGTTGTCGGCAGCGGTATTTTGGGTACACAGATCGCTGTCCAGTCCGCCCATTTTGGGTATGATGTCTCTGTATACGATTCAAACCCGGCGTCGTTTGAGAAGGCGCATCAGGATCTCAAAACGGTCTTGAAGAAGGCAGTGGGGAAGCGGATCTTAACTCCCGAGCAGTGGGAGGATGGGGCGCGAAAGGTGACCCGCTGTTCGGAATTGTCCCATGCGCTCGAAGAGGCGGATCTTGTCATCGAGGCGGTCCCTGAAGATCTGGGATTGAAACGGGAGGTTTTTAAACAGATCGATCCTGTCGCGCCCCAAAGGGCCATTCTCGCCACTAACAGCTCCTCGATCCCGATCTCCAAAATAGAGGGTGCCACCACCCGGCCGGAGCAATGCCTGAACCTCCATTTCTATTTTCCTGCAATGGGGACCACCATGGTGGATGTGATGGGGGGAACCCGGACAACCGCCCAGACCTTTGATGCAGGCAAGGCATGGGTCCGGTCTATCGGATGCATTCCGTTAACCGTCAAGAAGGAGATATTGGGGTTCTGTTTCAACCGGGTCTGGCGGGCGATCAAACGGGAGACGCTCTACATGTGGGCGGAGGGGTTTGTGGATTGCAGGGATATCGACCGGGCGTGGATGATATTCACCGGTATGCCCCATGGCCCTTTTGGCATGATGGATAACGTCGGCCTGGATGTCGTGTACAACATCGAGACGGTCTACTATAATGATTCCGAAGACCCGAAGGATCAACCGCCGGAGGCGCTTAAAGCCATGGTGGAACGGAATGAATTAGGAAGAAAGACGGGCAAAGGGTTTTACTCCTATCCAAATCCCGAGTACGAGAAAGCCGATTTTGTGAAATAGACAGCAAATCCCCTTTCCCCAAAAAGGACGCAACATTATGAATTGTTATGAGAAAGTATTGAGTCAAGGAGAAAGACATGGCAATTGCTTCTGACATCCGACCGGGGGATGACCCGGCAGCAGTATCTGAGAAACTCGTTGGCCGCACCCGAACCAAGTTGCTAAATGAACTGTTCAGATACTTTGATATCCCGGCCGCATTTATCAACCACGTATTCGGAAATCTGTACGCACGGGATACCCTGACCCAGCGGGAACGGGAGCTGTGCGCTGTCGCGGCGCTGTGCGTCCTGAATCGCGCAAATGAATTGAAAAGCCACATCATCGCGGCTGTTCGCGCGGGGGCCACCAAGGCCGAGGTGGCGGAAGTGATCCTCCAGATGTCCACATACGGGGGAATGCCGGTCTGCATCGAGGGCTTGACGATTGCTAAAGAGGTTTTTGATAAAAGCAAGTCATCTAATTGATATAATTGCAATAAAATCACTAAATGTTGGATTCAGTCGCCGTATCAGAAGTTGTGCATGAGAAGTAGGAGATAATAGATGGAGAAGTCCAGAATCGCGACGATGGCGGATATCGAAGAATTCGAAAAGGTGCCTCTTGAAGATCGGCTCACTTTTTTCAACACCTATGACATGATCAAACAAGGGGCCGCCATCAACCCGGAGGCACCTGCCATCAGCTTTTTTCCTTCCGGAGAAGCGTATACGAATCCCTCACAGATCACCTACAGGAATCTTCTGGCCCAGATAACACGAACGGCAAACCTCTTTCATGACCTTGGTGTAGGCCCTGGAGATGTTATTACCTACCTCCTCCCCAACCTTCCCCACACCCATTATGTGCTCTGGGGGGGTGAGGCAAGCGGGATCGTCAACCCTATCAACCCCATGCTGAACCCTTCCACCATCCGTGAGATCTGTTTGGCCGCGGGAACCAAGATCTTGGTCGCTCTGGGAGAGTTCGAAGGATCAGATATCTGGGAGAAGGCATGCGCCATCCGAAAAGATCTGCCCCATCTCAAAGCGGTCATCCGGGTGATGGGTCCGGGAGATGAAAAGGAAGGCGTTTACGGATATGATGAAATTATAACGCGTTACCAGGGTGACAAACTCGATTCGGGCCGGGTGATCGATCCCGATGAGGTTGCCTCCATGTATCATACGGGCGGGACCACAGGTACTCCTAAGCTCGCCCCGCACACCCACTTCAATGAATCCGCCATGGCGTTCATGGTCAAGGCGGCGACCGAACTGAGGATAGGGGAGACCACCCTGTGTGGGTTGCCGCTTTTTCACGTCAACGGGACCACCGTGACCGGTTCGCTGCCGTTTTCAATCGGCGCGCACGTGGTCCTCCTTGGTGTTATGGGTTACAGAGACCCGACGGTCATAAAGAATTTCTACAAGATCGTGGAACACTATCGGGCCGTGACCTTTTCTTCCGTGCCGACGGTCCTTTCCGTTCTGTTAGACGTCCCAAAGGGGGATGCGGACATCTCCTCCCTCCGCTATGCCGTATGCGGCGCAGCCCCACTTTCGGTTGAGTTGTTCAAACGATTCGAGGCCCACAGTGGAATGAAAATCATAGAGGGTTACGGGCTCACCGAGGGGACCTGCGTTTCTTCTGTCAATCCGTACCACGGGGAGCAAAAGATCGGTTCCATCGGGATCCGGCTCCCCTATCATGAGATGAAGGTCTTTGCCGTGGATGAGGAGAATCGATTCATAAGGGAAGCCGAACCCGACGAAATCGGCTCGGTCTGTATCAAGGGGCCGAATGTTTTCAACGGCTATATCGACGAGGCACACAATAGCGGCATCTGGGCCAAGGAGGGGTGGTTCAATACCGGAGACTTAGGAAGACAGGACACGGACGGCTATTTCTGGCTCACCGGTCGCAAAAAGGAACTCATCATCCGGGGTGGACACAATATCGATCCTGCGGCCATTGAGGAACCCCTCTATCGGCTTGATGGCGTTCAAGTGGCGGCGGCGGTCGGACGACCCGATCCCCACGCCGGAGAACTCCCTGTGGCCTTTGTCCAACTCCAGGAGGGTTCCGACCTTACATCGGAACAGATCCTCGATTATCTGAAGAAGGAAGTGGGCGAGCGGGCGGCTGTTCCGAAAGCGGTCTTTATTATCGAACAGGTGCCGCTGACGCCCGTGGGCAAGATCTTCAAGCCGGCCCTCAGATGGGAGGCGATCCGACAGGTCTATCAGGAAGAGCTGGCGACCTTAGGAGATATGGTTGAGTCCGTGAATGTGACGGTAAAGGAGGATAAGGTCCACGGTTCATTAGCCACCATCACCGTCAAACCGGCTTCGGGTGCCCTCCCTGAAGACATCAGAAAGAGAGTAGACGACATCCTTACCCGCTATACGATCAAGTATCGCCTTGAGATCATGTGTGAACAAGGCCATCATTGTGGTGTACGGCCTCGCCAAGGCCGTGTGGGCGCTCCAGAGGATTAGTCCCGCCGTCATCAGGCGGATGATGGGGAGGGATCTGAGAAAGGCCCGCAGGGAGATGAGGATTGGGGATTAGGGTCCGGAGAGGGTTTATCAAGGGTCAGACCTAAAAACCTCTTGGAAGAGATGCGGTCGTTGATCTGGTTCCAATCCAGTGTGGATACTTGTCTTTTCTTATTGAGTGGCATCGGGATGAGTGGAAGTGTGATCGAATCTGATGATGATGACGGAGACGGGGTTAATT